>NZ_PYOB01000022.1:0-69851 GCF_003026165.1 Photobacterium sp. GB-1
GTTACATTGTCCGAGCCGCTGCTTTATTCAGGCTCGTAGGTTCATCTGGTGATACAGACGGTTCACTCATAAAGCGGTGAACAACGCTTCATACGACTTCAGGTCGCACGGACAAAAGTGTGTTACGCACTTAGCTCTATTCTGGCTGGTAAGTATTAGGAAAGGTAGGGATAACGCCCAAATAATGGGCTAAAAATTGTTGGCTAAAATAAGCGACGCAGGAGTAAAAGCCAACTGTTTTTAGTCCTGATTTATTTGCTTGTTATGTGTATTTAACCACAATCCAATTTTTTATTAGCTTCTACAAATAAAGCTGAAGGATTTATTACCGCATTTGGAAAGTCCGGTACAGGAAAGTTTAGTGTTCTAACTTTTATCCAAGCAGGATATTTCTTGAATGCTGATTTAACTATGCTATTAAAGTCATTAATTTCATTACGATTATTGCACAAGCATACATGATGTTCTTTTCCAGATTTAATGCAAGAAGTTACGCTTTTTGAAACATCTTTTAAAGCCTTATGAATACCTAAAGCGACATTTAATTCAGCCTCATTGCTTAGATGTAAATCTTGAGCGAGTACAACCGGTGATAAAATAATAGAGAAAATAATGAATAATTTACGCATGACATCCTTATACACATAACAGTATATTAATAAGCATTCTTACTTTCGCGCAAAAATATACTTATGAAATACCTTTACCATACTCGATATAATCGTTGCATATTATGAACTTGATAGCACTTTCTTACATTTATCGATTTGAAAGAGGGTGTGAAAAGTAAGAAATGTATTTAATCAGTCTTATTAAATACAAACTGAAATATTAAATTAACTAATTATCAATTAGTTATAGCTTCACCTCTGTTTTTAACAAGAAATATTTCTTATTAAAAACAGAACTAAAGCGATAAAATCACCACGTTTCATTATAACTGTTGATATATACAGTAAACAAAACTAATCCAAAACCAAGTTAACACGATATGAATGAGTAAAAGGTCTAACGCATAAAGGGGCAGAAATGAGTTAGAATAACTAGCGGCATTCATGAGCACAAAAAAAGAATTAGTTCATTTCTATTATTGGTTTGCATTTAGTTTTAAATTACCGAATATCGTTCAATTTATTTCGCTTTTATTTACTATTTGTAAATAATGATTCACTGGCACTTTTGAGAAATTTATTTTAACAAAACAAACAATTAATGATCTTTATTGCATCATTTTTTATCAACCGCAATCGAACAAAGTTCAGGTTAAAATTTAATATTCCGAAAGTGTTATTTCCACTTATCGTTTTTTAGCATAAATTACTCACTATTAGTTACTTTGAAATCTTTGTCACTTTTTAATGAGAATGATTTAAATGCTAAGGAGGTAAAATTTTACTTCCTTAGTTTTAGTTAAGGAATGTTGGATGAAGTTTAGTCGAAAAAAAATAAATACATTCATTGGTTCGGTAATGGCGGTTTCGGCTTTATTGACTTGTGGCTCGGCTTTCGCTGCTAATAATGTGGCGCAACCAGATTTAGATTGGCATGTGTTAGATGGTGTTAAGATAAATAGCACTGCGTCTTTATGTCCGCAATCAACCGTAAAAGTGTGTAACGATAACATCTTAGATGCACTATATGCTGATAATAACTTCATGCCATTTTGGTTAAACCCTGCGCTTGTCAGTGCGATCATGCCGCAATTACAAGCGTTGGCAGATTCAGATACACTACCTGGTATGAAGCAGCGCCTACAAGAGTTGAAGAAATTAGAGACAAGGCAAGATGAGCGTGGCTTTGATTTACTATTAACGGATACCTATTTGGTGTACGTGGATTATGTGCACCAGTTAATGCAAGATCCTCGACCGTTATACAATTCACAGCCAGTAAAATTAACGCCTTTGTCGTTAACAATGGCGCAGAAATATTTCCCATTAACGGTTCAAAAAATCAATTCTCTTATTCCTTCTTCGCAGTTTGTTCCAACAATGGGGGTGATTAACCATTTATTAAGTTTGCCAGCTAACCCACTGGATTCAAGTGTCGTTCACTTCGATAAGGTTATTAGCATTGGTGAGCCGATCCCTTATGGCGACAAAGTTGCAACGGTGCTTTGGAATCTGGGTTATTTAACTCAGCCTGAGTATCAACAAGTTGTGGCTCAAGCAACAATTACCAATACTGGTGTGATTAACCAAGCGATCAAAGCTTTTGAAGGAAACTATGGCTTGAAGATGGACGGCATTATCGGGCCTGACGTTATGAGTCAATTAACACGCCCTTATTCAAGTTTGGTACGTCTTGCTGCATTAAACTTACAACGTGAGCGTTTTGCCCAATTAGAAGGGGATGGTCCACAAATTATTGTGAATATTCCTGATTACAAAATGACGCTATACGATAATCAAAAGCCAGTATTTGAGTCGAAAATTATTGATGGGATGCCAAAACGTCCAACCAATTTGTTTCAGTCATACATTAATACGGTTGTGATAAACCCATACTGGTATGTACCTGAAACCATTAAAGTGCAGAATACGATTCCATCGGCTAAAGCAAATCCTAATTTCTTAACGAATAGTCGTATGGATGTGATTAATAGCTGGAGTGATCGCTCTGTTGTGCCGCCGAGTTCTATTGACTGGGCAACGGTAAATCCAAAAACATTTACTCATGAGTTTCGTCAAGATCCTGGCCCTGAAAATGCGCTTGGACGAGTTGCATTTTTGATGCCTGATTCATTCTCTGTGTATATGCATGATGAAGCGCAATCAGAGTATCCATTGTTTAATCGTCGTCATCGCGATTTAAGCTCTGGCTGTATGCGTGTACAACAACCACGTAAAATGGCGACACTTATTTTGTCTTACCAAAATATGCCTAACTTGCCTTCTGTTGACGATATGATTAATACCAACAACCACCGTGAGATTGGCTTGGATACACATGTGAATCTTGATGTGGCTTACTTAACGGCATGGGTAACACCGAATGGTCAGTTAGCGATACGTCCTGATATTTACGGTTACGATAGCCCTCGCGCTAAACCGATTCAGAATCAATTTATTTCGATTCCCAATTACCGCACTCATCAACGTATGGCACTGGCATTGAATGGGCAAAGTAGTTAATTCGAAAGTAGGTTTTAGTTTCGAAGAATAAAGCGCTTATTCAGCGTATGAAAAAGGCTAAGTGCAATACACTTAGCCTTTTTACTGTATTTAATCGGGCAATATTTATAGGCTGCTGTTAATAAATGAAATGCTGACGGATGAGTGGGGAGGGATGCCAATTTTTCGATGAGTAATTACTGATCAATTTTCAGTCTATTCGGGTAATAAAGGTTTGCTCGTCATCCACAAAAGCGACAAAGCCACCGTGATAGATGAACACTCGACCGCGTCCTTCAACGAGGCAAGCAAGTTGTGGGTTCAAACCTTCTTCGTTATCTTTGCTTTGAAATGTACCTGTATCGGTGATAACACCGCGGAGTACAGGCAAATACCCATAAGTCCGCTTGGCTTGATCAATCAGGCTTAATTCGCTGGTGGTAGAGAAGCAATAAGGTATTTTACCGGCTTCTTCGATAAACATAGTTTTGAATTCTTCAAAAGCTGTGATCACCAGCCAGTCAATGTCGTTAACGTGATGGATAAACATAGAGTTTCTCGGTAATTCTGATATGCAGATTCTATCACTATCAGGGCTGAGTGGAGTAGATATTGCGCCTAAAACTAGCGAGGTATTGAGAGTGACCGTGGCGACAAGAAACGTAAGCCTGAAAAAGTAGCTCATTTTGTTGCTTTCATTTGCGCGGACATGGGATGCCTTAAATGTGACAGGGAATGGTTGCTTGAATTGTTAGATCTTTGCGCTTTACCTACTCACTATATTTCGATTATTATCGAAATATAGTGAGTAGGTATCGATAATTGAGGAAACGCTATGTTAGCAGAGTGGCTCATACACAAAGATCAACTAAGAAGTTACATAGTGAAAAAGACGGGAGATCTTGATTTAGCTGATGACATTTTGCAGGACGTTTACATCAAGGCCAGTCAAAAGATTGAACAACTAGAATCGAGAGATAAGCTCCACAATTGGTTGTATCGCATTACGCATAATACGATTATGGATTTTTATCGGACTCAACAAATTCACGAAGAGTTGCTTGACAATCAAGTGGCAGAAGAAATGTCGGCAGAGCTAATTAACCTGCAAGCGGTGGCGCAGTGTTTACGTCCAATGTTTGATTGCTTGCCCGAGAAATACCGGCAAGTGATGATTCTTGCAGAGCTTGATGGATTGTCGCAGCAGGCTGTTGCTGAACAATTAGGGCTATCACTTTCAGCAACGAAGAGTCGCATTCAACGAGGTCGCGTAAAGCTAAAAGAGATCTTAATGGATTGCTGCAACATCGAAGCAGGAGGTGAGGGAATTGTCGATTTTGACCCTGATCCAAAGTGCGTAGAGTTCTGCAAAACAAGCGCGATAAATGACGGTGTTCATCAATCAGCCTAGGTGACCACACTCTAGATGATTTCTTGAATACTGGGGCGTACAACTGCATGATTTTTACTATGATGCACTTGTGACAGCCTCATTACCTTGCCTAACAACAGCGTTTTTTCCTTGCCTTTCCCATCCACATTTTCGTCAAAAATTAATTATAAAAATAGCGAATATTTTTGCGTCTTTTTTGGTTTTATTGCGTCTTCACAGAGTGAATAACACTTTTATTGAATAAGACAAATGAAAAATAAAGCCACCCCAATTGATATAGAGACTCTGGTTGATGAGTCGCTGTTGGTATTTATAGCAAGTGATGATGTGCAAGATACACTGCAAGGTGTTCGTCGTGGTATAGAGCGTGAAATGCTTCGAGTGACACCAAGTGCTCAGCTTTCGCACCGGCCCCATCCGAAATCGCTAGGTTCCGCACTGACTCACCCATACATCACGACCGATTTTTCAGAAGCACAGTTGGAACTAGTGACGCCTGCGGTGACCGGTAGAAAGGAAACATTTAAAAAATTGGCTTCGTTACACCACTTTGTAGCTACACATTTGCCGGAAGGTGAATCAATGTGGGCGGCAAGTATGCCTCCGTCTCTACCTTTAGATAGTGATATTGCGATAGCAAATTATGGCACATCCAATGTGGGTATGGCGAAGATGCGTTATCGAGAAGGCTTAGCAAACCGTTATGGAAAAAGAATGCAGCTTATTTCAGGCATTCATTACAATTTTTCGTTACCAAAACCTTTCTGGCAGATGCTTCATGCAAATACAGAAAGTCAATTGCCGCTAGAAGATTTTATTTCTGAGCGATATTTTCATCTGATCCGCAATGTTCTACGCAATGGTTGGATCATTCCATATTTGTTTGGTGCTTCACCCGCAGCCGACAAGAGCTATCTGCGAGATAAGCCTTATCAGTTACTGCAGTTAGATAGCACGACAGATTACTTACCTTGGGCGACATCGTTGCGCTTAAGTAACTTAGGGTACGGAAGTAGTGAGCAATCTCGATTCCCGATCAGCTTTAATAGCAAACAGGATTATCTGATCGGACTATGCAAAGCATTAACTCAACCCAGTGTGCAATATTCATACTTAGCAGAGCATCAGCAGTTGAATGGTTCGGTTCTTCAACTCGAAAATGAATTATACGGTTCCATACGTCCTAAAATTGTCAATGCACAAATGCGCCCATTGGTGGCCATGTGTCATTACGGGGTGGAATACATAGAATTACGCAGTTTGGACAATAATCCTTTGTTACCGCTTGGTATTGATGAACTTCAAAGTCAATTCATCGATCTATTTCTACTTTACAGCGCATTATCGCCTAGCCCTGAAATAAGTAAGCAGGAAAGAACCTTGATTATGCAAAGGCAAGAGTTGGTCGCGACACAGGGCAGAAAGCCGAATTTGATGTTGCCTACCTTGAATGGTGAGGTGCTACTGACGGATTTGGCGAAACCACTAATGAACCTGTTAGCCAAAATGGCGACCATCATGGATGGCGGGCAGAATAATAATGGCTATGAGAAAGCCGTGATGCGTGAACAAGCCAAGTTTGATGCCAGCCAGTTAACGCCTTCAGCACAGATTTTAGCGGTTATGGAGCAAGAAAACCTAAACTTCACAACGTTAATGAAAAGCTATTCAGACGAGCACCAACAAGGATATTTGAGCGATACGCTCTCTGACGATGAAATGACGCAATTACAAATGCTGGCATACAACTCTTTACTTGAGCAAAAACAGCTAGAGGCAGGAAATGAAGAAAACTTTGATGAGTATTTAGCCCGAAAACGTCATATCAATTGTGAAATGCCTTCTCGGGCTGATGCCGCGTTATCAATGCAAAGATATTCGATGCAATTTCAAGACAATAAAGAGCCAGCTAATCAATTATGAATATGCTTTGGAAATTAAAAGGCTACATCAAAATGTATGGCCGGCACTATCTCATTGCCCTTATCGCTTTGCAGTTGGTTGCTTTGATCAATTTGGTGCCTTCATGGCTGATCGGTCGAGTAGTCGACGGCATTAATCAAGGAACATTAGATGCACACAACCTAGTTATCTACGTCGGTGGAATCATTGTTTCGGGTGCGGCAATGTATGGTCTGCGCTTTGTGTGGCAAAGCAAGTTATATGGGGCGTCTATTGCGATTACTCGTGTAATGCGCAGTGAATTGTTTCAAAAGTTCTCACAACTTCCTCCTGCCTTTTATGCTCGCCGCAGTGCTGGTGATTTAATGGCGCATGCAACCAATGATCTTAACGCTGTTGAAGAGACTATGGGCATGGGAATTATGACGTTAGTGGACTCTTTCATCGCAGGTATAACCGTCATTTTAGGGATGATTTTTGTTGTCAGTGGTGAACTGACCGCCATTGCTCTGCTTCCCTTTCCGTTGTTAGTGCTGATCACTCGTCGTTATGGAGTGCAGCTACATAAAGCTTTTGGAAAGGCACAGTCTGCATTTTCTGATTTAACGGAAGAGACGCGTGAAACGGTATCGGGCATTCGTGCGGTTCGTACACACGGTATTTCTGGTCGTCAAGAACAACGCTTTGGACAAACCTTAGACCAAACGGTCGATGCCAATCTGACTGTAGCGAAAGTCGATGCAGCGTTCACTCCAACAATACAATTGGTTTACGGATTGTCGTTTGTGATCGCTCTTGGATACGGCGCATGGTTAATCGAACAGGGTAGTATCACTGTCGGTCTCTTTACGACTTTTACTTTGTACCTTGGTCAACTGCTGGGTCCATTTATGCAGTTTGGTTGGCAATTCAATGTCTTTCAACGGGGTAAGACCTCTTGGCGTCGGTTGGAGCATTTGTTTGCGGAACACTCGGAAGTGGTTGAGGGGGATCTAACATTAGCCAAAGATTCGGATTCAAGTATGTCATTTGATATCCGAGAGTTTAGCTATGAGCAATCAAATCGAAGAGTTTTGGAGAGCGTAAAGTTTGAAGTGCCATCAGGTGGATTAGTGGGCATTACTGGGCCAACAGGCAGTGGCAAAAGTACGCTTCTGCATCTGGCTTTGCGTCAATTTAAACTTGAGCAGCCATCCAGTATTCATGTTTCAGGCATGCAAAGTGACAGCCTCACCTTTGATGCTTTGCGCAGCAAAATGGCTTTGGTTCCTCAAAAGCCGTATTTATTTTCCGGCACGATCGCAGAGAACATTGCCCTGTCAAAACCGAATGCGTCGTTGGCTGAAATAAAGCATGTGGCAGACATGGCTTCTATTCGAGCAGAAATTGAAGCGATGCCTGAGGGTTTTGATACCCGACTTAGAGAAGGCGGTACGAATCTATCGGGGGGCCAAAAGCAGCGATTAACACTTGCTAGAGCACTCCTGTCGGACACTGATATCTTGTTGTTAGATGATCCTTTCAGCGCATTAGATATAAAAACAGAGGCGCAAGTTCGTCAAAATTTAAAATCGTATTATTCTCACAAAACGATGCTGCTTGTCACCCAGCGCCTGACCAACCTTATTGAAGCTGACCAAATCTTAGTATTAAACGATGGTCAGGTGGAGGAACGCGGTTCTCATCATCAATTATTGGCAAACCAAGGTTGGTATTCCATGGTTTATCAGCGTCAAAGTCAGTTAGGGGAGAAAGGCCCGTTGGTGAGCGCAGAAGCATTGCATGCACGTTCAAGCAGTACTTTTAACGTTAACAACGATCCTGCTCTGAAGGAGATCTACCATGGGAAATAATACGCTTTATCGCCGTTTGTTAGCGTTTGCATTGCCGCACAAAGCTCGTTTTGGTTTTGCATTTGTCATGTTGGGGCTAGCGGTCAGTGCTGAAATGACAATTCCTTGGTTGGCAAAAAGTGTCCTTGATGACGTAATCGTGCCTCAGCAATTTGAATGGCAACAGCTTATCTTTTTGATTGGGCTGGTTATGTTTTTTTACGTTTTAGCTGCGGTGTTCGGGTATTTTCAGGCGGTCGCTTTTAAACACGGCGCATTGCTTGTGGTCAAAGATGTGCGCGAGCAGTTATTTCGCCATGTGCTGAACTTTCCCATTGCGACATTCGACAAGCTGCCGACGGGGAAGCTGGTCTCTTACATTACTAACGACACTGAGTCATTGCGAAATATGTTCGTGTCGACGCTACCTACCGTGGTTCAAGGAACCTTACGTATTTTAGCCACTTTTATTGCTATGGCGTTTTTAGACTGGCGTTTGATGTTATTAAGCTTGGTGTTGATCCCCATATTACTTGTGACCATGCATCTATATCGCAAGATTTCAACGCCAGTATTTGATGGCATTCGAGTTCAAGTCAGCAACATCAATTGCCAAATCAATGAGTCGTTACAGGGAATGGCGTTGATTCAAGCGTTTCGCCAGCAGAAACGCTTTCAAACCAAGTTTGAGAAAGAAAATCAAAGCTGGTTTAACTTCAGAACCAAATCGGTAGCCATTGATAGTTTGATGTTGTTGCCATTGACCCGTTTGATTGGGACGCTGACCGTAGCGGGTATTGTTGCCTGGTTTGCAGGGGCTTCAATGTCGACCGTTGTGGAAGTGGGCACCTTATACGCTTTCTTAAACTATGTTGAGCGATTCTTTGACCCGTTCCGACAGTTATCGATGGAACTGCATAAATTGCAGGTTGCTACGGTATCGTCAAAACGTATTTTTGAGCTACTAGACGATGAGTCTGAGGTTCATCATCAAGTGATGCCAGAGGTAGAGTTCAATGATAGTCACGATATTGAGTTTCGCAATGTCACTATGGGGTACGAAGAAGATAACCCCGTGCTTAAAGACGTTAGCTTTACAGCAAAAAGTGGTGAGTTCACCGCAATTGTCGGCCATACCGGAAGCGGGAAAAGCTCCGTAATCAATCTGTTAATGCGTTTTTATCAACAACAGCAGGGTGACATTTTCATTGGCGGGCAATCGCTTCGAACTCTTCCAGAAGCACAATTGCGTAAGTTGTTTGGCTTGGTATCGCAAGATCCAACCATCTTTAGTGGTTCAATTGAAGATAACATTAACTTATCTCACGATGTTCTTACCATTGATAAAACAAGTGCAAACACATTGGCGAAAAGCCGTGAGAGAGCGATTCATGCAGCCCAATTGGTGCAAGCAGACCGATTCATTCATCGTCTACCTGATGGTTTTGAACACAAACCAGGTAATGGCGGTGCCTCGCTTTCCGTTGGGGAAAGGCAGTTATTGGCGTTAGCTCGGGCGATTTCCCACGATCCGAAAATATTTCTACTCGATGAAGCCACGGCGAATATCGACAGTGAATCGGAAGAAGCGGTTAAACAGGCGCTTGATAATATCCAGGGCGGCAGAACGGTTATTGCTGTGGCACACCGGTTATCTACCATTCAAAACGCTGATCAGATTTTGATGATGAACAGCGGCAAGGTCGTACAAAGAGGCACACATCAAGAACTGATTGCTCAAGATGGCGACTATCGAGATTTGTACCTAAGTCAAAAAGCGCAAGAAGAACATGACACTCAAAACAGCACGCTTGGTTTAACCGCCGCCAGTGCAGCATAAATAGTTAATTATGACGAGCAAGAACATTATGAAAAACCACACAACGCACATCGAATCTAATGATACTGATCAAACACAATTTGTATCTGAGCAAGTGATTGAAGACATCCTTGAGTGGGAAATCATGCACGGCGTAGCATTTCGTCAGGCTGACAATACCGCAAGGCATGTTCCCTTTAGTATTGCGCCGATGACAATGGAACGTTCAACGTATGACCACCTACGTAAGGTCACGCCATTGATTGCTAAATTGGTGAGCAACGTTTCTGAAGATCATCGTTTTCTGCAAACCTCATTGAGTGAGATGGCGAAAGCCGACCCGTTCTTCGGTCGCTTAATGGAGCTCCATCAACAAGCTCATGGCGATAAAACCGCCCCTAAGCAACCAGCTCGTCAGCCGCTGTTATTAATGAGAACAGATTTTATGGATGACCGACAATACGGGGCGAAAGTTATTGAATTTAATGGCATAGCGGCGGGAATGGGCCCTTTCGGTCAACGTGCTTTCGAGCTGCATCGTTTTGTTGAAAACCAATGGAACGAGGTTTACCGAGAGTGGCTAGAAGATGATTCAGCAACACCTGCCGATAACCAAGGATTGGAACAATTAGCCCTAGGCATCGCAACAGCAGCAAAAAAGGTTCAAGCTCATTTTGCTGATTCTGACAAGAATGGCGTAAGCAAAAATCCTGATCAAAAGCCAACATTCTTAATGATCGTCCAAAAAGGAGAAGACAATGTGTATGACCAACATCTTTTGGAGGTGGCATTACATAAGTTGGGCGTTCGTACCGTTAGGCGTACATTCGAGCAATTGAGCACTCAACTTTCAAGTGGTGATAACCAGCGTTTAATCCTTGATGGTGTTGGCGCTATTGATACCGTGTATTTACGCGCGGGTTACCAATATTCAGATTACTGCGCGCCAGAGTTGGATGAAGACATTTGTTGTCACACATTGAGCCAAACTCGCTTGTTTATTGAAAAGCATTACGTGGCGATGAATGCCACCATCAGTCAACAATTAGCGACGAGCAAATCTATGCAAATGCTATTAACGCAAATGCCAGCCGAGGCTTATATTCAATGGGGATTGTCCCTTAATGAAGCCCATTTAGTGAAAAGCGTTTTGGCAGAGATGAAGGCGATCACCGCAGAAAGTATTGAATGGTTTTATCAGAGTGCGAATAAAAAAGAGTGGGTATTGAAGAACCAAGGGGAAGGTGGCGGTCACTGCGTATTTGGAGAGGATATTAGTGCTATTTTGCAACGACTAAAGCCAGAAGAATACAATGCGTGGACGTTAATGCAGCGCTTGTACCCACATGAACGTGACACCCCAACCATTGCCGTTCGAGATGGCAAGCAAACCTTAGTTAGCGACCTTGTTAGTGAAGTGGGGCTTTTTACTGCGCATTATCAAGGTAAGCCTGTTACTGAAAATAACGGTTATGCTGGATACTTAATACGCAGTAAGCCTGCCAGTGAGAATGAGGGCGGAATACATAGCGGGCAGGGGATTTTGGACTCATTAGTCTTGATTAATAACTAACTATATATTCGTGATGTACAACTTGCATGCGAGTTGTACATCAGTGGTTAGTTCAAAGGTTTGGCTTAAGTTTTTTTTGATCTGTTTGTAGGTGTTTGAGGAAACCTTTAATTTCATCAAAATCGGCTACAACTTCAATGATCGTTGAACATGAACGTATACCTGCGGCTGTGTCGTGACTAATGCTATATCATGAGGAAAAACAATGACTTGGCGTTCTAGTGATTACTCTATTAACCTTTTGCGACTTTTTCACTCTATTCTAGGGGGGCTGGCAGCTCTTGGGTAAATACTTCCATGCCATAATAAGAAAACACACTCCAGAGCTCAGAAAGCGTCTGTCATCGATTCTGAGTGAAAATTCAGTGGAAGCGCTCTTTAAGGGGACGCCAAGAATAAAAATCAGGCACATTGCAACTAATTAAAACCCCTAGTCATTTAATCTATAAGACTAGGGGTTTTCTATTATTGTGTCTTTATGTGGTTGGTTATTTATTAACGGTAGCTATATTGACCGAAGCCGTTAGAAAAAGTCCAATGCTTGCCGTTAGACCACTTAATCCCTGGAACTTGAGTACATTGTCCACCTGCATTAATGAAGCCTGCGCCATAAAAACCACTTGTGTTTACGCTACATAAATTCGCATGACTTCCTTCAACAGCTTTAACTGATTGACCTACTTGTGCAGGGTTGTTTAAAGACATCCACTCAAATTGGTTCAGCATTGATTGCAATGGCATTTCTCCTTGATTACTTGCCACTGAAATTTCTGAACCACCTGTGCACTGATAATCTCCATTGCCAAAATCTTCAACGTAGCCATGTACTGTTTGTTCAACACCATTAATTGCTAATGGAAATCTACAAAGATACGGCTTTTCACTTCCTACACGCATTGTCGCTAATGAGTTACGATCTCTTACTGACAAAGTGTTAGGATCAAAGCCGTTAGTATGAGCAAACCAGCTTGATGGAATATTCGATTCAAGAGCTTCGTACCCGTGCTCTTGCCCTATAATTACAGGTCCTTTTAGGTCATCTGCTGCAGGGTTTCGAAGTGTCGATTGTGAATCTAACACTGTTTTTGTACCAGAAGTTGATGCGCACTCAATGGAGATACGTGTTGGGTGATTATCTGCTGGTAAATTGAGGTGTAGTTTGTTGCTTTCATTATTGTTATAGCGGTGGCCGTTCAATGCAATTTTAGTGACATCACCATTTTCAGTCTCAACAATAAGTTGGCACTGCTTTTGTGATGTAAAGCTGTATTGTTTTATTCCGCCTTGGTGATTTACGTATGACCAATTAGCTCCATTATTATGTTTTACGCCATCAATTTGCATACATTTATCGTTTTCTATAAATCCAGCACCATCGTGGGATGTTCCTGGTTTATCTAATGTACACAATGTTTTTTCACCCAGTTCAATTGTCGGAGTGTAGGTTACATAGCCTTCTGTTTCGCCTTTCGTGGCCAGTAACATGTAGTCATTGAAAGCCGACACTGGTACTTCGCGCTCATTGTTTACAGACCAATACATATCTGAAGAAACTTGGCATATGCCTGTTTCGCTATTTTCAAAGCCAACAAAATTCGCGGTCTGCCCGTTCATGTTAGTGTAACTAAATTGACATAATGGTAACCAGTTATTGTCTATTTTAATTGTTTGCCACTCTGTATTATTTCGATCCTCTTCATTTAACTCGACAGTTGAAACCCATCCTTCAAGTTGAGAAGGTGTTGTAGAGGGCTCTGGTAGATCGAATAAATTACCGTAGTTTGAGTAAATCAATGGGTATATTTGACTTGGATTTTTTTCTGTTGGGTCATAGATACCTAAGACAGTAATTACAGGCACACCTTGTTGACTTGGCTTATTAAAGTTGGTTTCTGAATCAGTATATCGCTGACTTTCATGATCCCATTGAACAAAGCCTGTGGAGCTATTTAGATCAAGGTTGTTAGACTGATTAAACCAATCTTGAGTCATGCGAGTTGCAATTGGGTGCTCCAAAGTATAATGGCTTATTAGGCCAGTTAATGGGGGCTCGCCACCTCCCATAGCCTCACGCATAAAGCGGAATTCATTTTCAAATGGCGGCACACTTTCTCCGCTATTTTCATTCGTCATTGTTATCGGATCATCTGACCAATGAATATTTCCAATAAAACGTTGGTATCGTGCATCCCAGCCCCAACCAGACTCCATATCGTGAATAGATGCGTTTTGAGGATGGTGGCCTCTATTATAGTTATGGCCTAATTCATGAGACCATTCATTGCCACGTGTTGAACTTAATGTAACTATGCCACCACCACCGCTCAATCCATGGTTGACGACATTAGAAGTGATGACTCCGGTGTCAGGATCTTTAGATAAGTAGCGTCCGCGATTGTTGTGGGCAGTAATATGGCTAAATGGGCGAGGCCAACTTGCATCACCTCCAGCAGTATCTACTATGCCAAAGTTTGCATTGTTAATACCTAAAGAAATCAGATTCTTGCCAATAAACTCACGCATATCACCAGCATAAATTCCGGCATTTTCATATTCACTAGCTTTGGTGTAGACCTTTCCGTTAGGCATGGTGACTTTACGTAGATGTAATGGTGTATAGTCTGCCATAACCATCTTAGATACAGGTATCTTTTGGAAATAATCAGTAGCTAACTGTGCCATGTCATCAATCATTTCATATTGGTTGCGCGGTTCAACCAGCATACCTATATCAATATTTTGAAGAACTAGCTCAGGTGCACCACCAAAAACGAAAAGATTTTCCGTTATTTCTCCCTCACGGTTGCGATTGTCGCTAAATTTAAGTGACAAGCCAGGTTTCATCCATTCCCAGCTTAATGGTAGGCTCCATGCGTGGTGTGAGAATATGACTTTGCTTTTGCCGTTATCGCGCTGATCTGTATCAGGGAGTGCGCTTGGTGGGTTCATGAGGTGGCGCCCCATAGTTACTCCATCAACAACTACTTCAACCCATAATTGATGAATATTTCTCACTTTAGGTGTTACTAATAATAAGCCTTCTCGATCCATTATTAGATTAGGATGGTTTATTTCATCATTCCCGTAAGGAGCAACGCTTGTATGTGTTTGTGCAATAGCAACATTTGCACTCAAATTGCCAGCCAAATGATTAATACCATTACGGCTATCATTGTAACTTAATCGTAGCGGTAACGTTTTGACACTAATCGTCTTATCGTCACACCCATGCTGATTACACTCAATTAACTTTACTGAGTATTCAGTATTGGGTTCAAGTTCTGGTATATAAAAACCTGAATTGTTAGCACTGTATTGATATGTTATTGAAGACTCGCCCGGCTTATTTGCTGTTAATTCGATTTTATAACTGTTGCCTTCGACAGTCTGATCCCAAGCTATCTGCATACCAACATCAGAAACTGAAGCCACTTTAAATCCTGTGATAACAGGTATTGACGAATCACTGCATTCAGACGTTAATACTCGTTGTACTTCTGCCGTTTCCCACTCATAACTTCCGTCATCAATTTGAGAGCCACGCGCTGCAGGTACATATTCTGCAAAGCATCCGCTGCCATCAGGATTTATTACCCCCCATTCGCGGTGTAGTAAATAAAAGCCACCGTTATATGAAATATACTCCCAGTCAGGCCCTACGAATGGGAACGCGCTACTGTAATCATCATTAGCGTTGCTTAATGGGAACATTGGTGCATTCTCATGATTTAACTGGTACTCTTTTCCATTGAATTGTAGGTACCGTATACCACCTCTTTCTATGACATTCTCTGGATTATATGCTATCTCCTGCATGTGATTGATGGTTTCGAACGTATCTGCGGCTATGGCGGTTAATGTATGTTCTGAAGCAAGAACGCCTGTGCTTAATAGGCCACTAATGACTAGTGATAGCATTTTCATTTTCATTCTTGTTTGCTCTTGTAATACCCTGAATTAGGGTGAATTATTAATACCTAATTAAAATGAAAACTAAATGTTTGATATGTAACAAAAAGCACTATAAAAAGTACAAAAAAGCATCTTTTTTCATTGGATACCACTAGAGCATTCTTATTTTCTTCAAAAGATTCTAAATTAGTTAAATATTTCAATAAAATAAGACCAAATAAAGCAACAGTGCGCATATTGGTATGGCAAAAAACCTAAACATTTTAATTGAATAATAATATAAGTTATTGAATATTGTTTTTTACTTGGTGATGAGTATTCGCCCATCAACCCGCGGGGCGATATGATTAGTGTCTAAAATTCGAAGGCAGTAGTGCATTGATACCAGGCTTACAGAATCGGTTGGTATTTATCTCGTTATGTTCCCTCGTAATGACATCTACTCGTAAGCATAATGTGAAAGAATCAAAAAATGCCGTTCACACTTATGTGAACGGCATTTACCCAATAGGCTCTTTTTTCAATGACTTTATTACAATAGTTCCGGTAGTCGATTTGCCGCTCTTTCCAACGCCAGATTGACAACCTTCGTAATTTCCGGGTATTGATTATCTGAATCATCCCAATCAACATCTTCTGGTAACAGTACTTCTTCTAAAATTCGATGCTCCATTACGATCTTATTGTTTCCCAGATCAACCAGCGTGACCTCCGCATTCACATAGCCACGAGGTTTTGAAAGAGGAATAAAGCCGTAGTAATCACGCAGCGTGCCCGCAGCCATGATTTGGATAACAAGTAGATGTGTTGCTTGATACTGATCCTTCACGACAGAAACATCGTAATCGAAGTAACCTTTTTTAAGTTCATCTTTTGGAAGTTTATGTTCGTCAGTCGCTTTATAATATTCTGGGATAATCACGCTGTGGCTTCCCCGATTCTCTATCAATTTCGCAACTTTTGACTTGCCTACTTCAAACTTATCATGCGTTAGTGATTGAATATGAGATTCAACACTATCAGTCACCATTTCGTTGATAGCAAGATCAAGTAAACCTTCAGCACCTGATCGATGCGCCTGCATTTCTGGTGGTTGGACAAATGCAACTGCGATATTTTTATCTCCTCCCGTTTGCCAAAAGTCAGATGGAATATCCATTGCTTTTTTAGATACACATCCAGACAAAAGCATTACTGCTAAAGCACAACCGATAATTCTTATATATCTCATAATGTTACTTCCCTTTATTATATGAGAAAAAAAGGCTATCAATGGAATTATCAATGTACAATGTATCGTAAATTAAAAATGACAAACTGTGATTAATTACCTAATGGCAGTGGTAGTAGGGGTTATTACAATTTAAAACTTGGATCGATAAAGCAAACTTTTGCGTTTGTTTTTTATTCAATATGAGCCGCTGCAAATTCAGTTTCATCTCTTTTTTGTCAGGGAACACAATGTGCGTTACTGCTACTAACACTCATGTTCGACACAATAAATATTGACCACAACGTTAAGTGACTTTTCATTCCTGCAGTTATTTATGATGTACTAATTTTTCCGAAAATGATTTCTGTGGCACATGAGTTAGTTATTTGGGCTAGCTTATTTATCTGCCTCATCCTCTCATAAAGCGTTAGATGTAAAAAAACGCCATCAACATCATAATATATAGAGATTATATCGAGTATGATGAAGGTATTTTATGCGTATATTTTTGTATAAAAGTAAGAATACTTATTAATACACTGATGTAGATAAAGGAATGGAGTATGTCTAAAAGCACAGCAACATATTGGAATGTATTGGCCGAATCAAATAAGAGCAAGTGGGAACCGATTGAAGGTAGTTCAGGTATGCTTGAGCAATTAACGCTTGCTATAGATGAAATATCAGGAGATTACACTCGACTTACTCGTTTTAAGGCAGGTGCAGATACAAAAGAGTTTGGTGGTAAATCACATGATTATCCAGAGGAAATATTTATCATCTCCGGTAGGCTTTATGATATGGCATTTGATCAGTGGTTGGAAGCAGGGCATTTTGCAAGTCGTCCACCCGGAGAAGTACATGGTCCGTTTATTTGCGACGAGGATTGTTTAGTATTAGAGGTATCTTTTCCAAGTCAGAGTATAAAAATTACATAACAAAGCCCATTAAATCGGCTGACAAAACACGGTATTTTCGCTTATGTGTAGCCGTGTATTTTGCACTGTTTATGGCAGCAGTTACCTTATTTCTCTTAATACTACCAGTCTAAATAAAGCAGATAGCCTAACTGGTTTTTGTCTCAACGTTTGCTAGAAGCCTTAATTTGTTTGAACTCTAAAATAGCCTTACATGGTGAGCTGTCTGAGCATAATGTCTGATAACGAGTACAATCTGATGAGAATTGATGGTATAGCTCATTGTCTCGTACTAGAATTTAAAAATCTCTCAAATAATGATTAAACTCCAATGACACTATATATAATTCTGATAGTTATATTTCTGTGCTTTGCTTGCTGGTATGACGGGTGGTGGATTTCATCACTTACCGAAGAGGAAGGAAAAGATTTATATAAAGCATTAAGTGGGCAACGTGTAGAAGATCAACCTAAAACCACGGTTAACCCCAATGCCGTTGATTTGTTTGCTAGAACTGACAATGGAAAAGCGTTTTACATGCTCAACCTTATTAAGGACAAAAAAGATCTAGAAAGTAAGGATATGGGAGCACTTGAAAGTATAGATAGAAATTACGCTAAAGTTGTTTTCCCTCTTTTATTTAAGCATGGTTGCCATCCTGTTCTCGTATCAAAACCACTCACTACTTTTTCACAACCAGCTACTGAGGAAGAGTGGGACGCTATTTTCATTATAAGATATAGAAGCAGAAGAGATCTTTATAAGATAGTAACCAATCCTGAATTTCAAAAAGCTTGGGAGTTTAAATTGGCATCTATTCAAAATACCACGGTTATTCCCTCTATTCCTGTATTACAAGGAGTAAACTTAAAGTGGATTGTTGGTTTAATATTAATTTTAATTGGATGGGTTAGTACATAAATCGTGAGGGAACGCCACGAATTATAACTTTATATTAAAGGCTTCTGCTATCTCATATCGGTATTGATAGACGTAAATTAATAAATGTTCACCCGAACAATATCGATAACGCTGTATATTTATTCCACTCATAAAAAAAGCGAACCTTGTGGGTTCGCTTTTTAATTTAGCAATAAGTTAACGAACGTAATTCGTTATCTTCAACAGGTGATCACAGATAACTAAGTTGGAAATTACCACTTCATATCACCTCTTTGTTAAAGTAATCACTCAGTTCGTAAAAACCGAACCGTACTTTGCGAACCGCGAATTTGTAATAAACCAGCTGTTGGTTTACGTAAACAACTCAATATGTTTAGAGTTTATTTAATTTAAGCCTTTTCATCTTTGTTCTGTATAAAGCCAGGCACTAGAGCTTGTATAGAGTTAATATGCTCTAACTCGTGCCTATTCATCAACTGCAAGTTGAAGGCGTGCGGCGGCAAAGAAGCATCAGGTGTACAGTCAACATTAAGATCATTTAATACGAATCCTGCTAGTGCTTCGTTAGTGGTAATGTTTCGCACGTATTGACCTTCCATACCAAGATCAATAGCTAAGTCATTTCTATTTTCATGCTTAGAGTGCGGTGCAACACTTAGGACGACATCTCGGTTCCAAAGAGCATCGTCCTCTATAGTCTTGTCGTATAAGCTGTTGGTTTGCTCAGCCTTAAGAATTCGACTGATTCTAAAACACAGGAATTTACGTCTTTTACTGTCCCATGCTCGGATGTGCCAAGCTCCAAGTCCTTTAAATAGAGAATGAGGAGTCAGGGTTCTAGTCTCGGTGCTAGTTGAGGAACTGTACAGGACAGAGATACTTTGTTTGTTCAGGATCGACCTTGTGACTTGAGAGACGATATCAATTGATAGTGAATCCAAAACTGTTGCGAAGCTGCTTACACCATAAGTTGTTACGGGAATAGAGTTCAACTCTTGGCCCCATGCGATTAACCTCAGAGCAGCTTCTGGGTCATGCTCAAAGGCTGGGCTAAATGATGCTGACCTCATATATGCTCGCAGGCTTTCGTTGAAAACCGTATTTTCAGAAAAACGTTCTTTGTATGCGTTAAAAGAACGGCTTGCTGTTGCAACGGCAATATCACCGTGCTGAATAAGGTCGGAGCGATTCACTTTCCCAAAGAAGCTGAGATAGAAATCAATAAGCCTTAGTCGTTTGGTTTGCGGAGATTCGACACAACGCACAATGATTACCCTTATCAAAATGAACTGTACTAATTTACTCTAACGAATCATTTGATTCCAATGTAATATGATACTAGTTGATTCTTTGACCGCTAGTAGACACGACACACTTGGCTCTTTTGGGTGTTGGGGCATTTTTATCTTAAACGCAGCCTGTGAACTCTGGTGGTAGTTGGAAGCACTAATAATGGACTTACTTAGTGGCAGCCGAGTCAGTAAGTTTGTTGTAGATCATTCACTAACCGAGGGGTTGAGAATATCTCTACCGCACTGTGATGAAAGAAATGAATAAATCTGAAACAAAAAGCTCAAAACTACTGGAGATCGTACTTTTTCACTCATTTATCCCTGGGAAACTATTCAAGGTCAAGGCTATCGGGCATAGCAACAATACGGGTGATAATGGAGCTGGTAAATCCACTTTGTTAAGTTTACTTCCAGCGTTTTATGGAGCCGATCCGAGTAAGCTGGTGGATAGACAAGCGGATAAAGTTTCCTTTGTTGATTACTATTTGCCTACTCCAAAATCTGTCATCGTGTTTGAATATGAAAAACTTGGTGAGAAAAAGTGTTCTGTAATGTATCGAAATGGCTCCAGTGTCGCTTATCGATTTTTGACCGGAAGTGCTGAACAGTTGTTTTCTCAGCAGTTGTACGACGAGCTAATTAAGCAGGGAAGTGAAACTCGTACATGGCTTAAAAACCTTGTGTCTCAGTCAATGTTAGTAAGTTCGCAAATTGAAACCAGTGTCGATTACCGCGCAGTCATTTTAAATAATAAAAACCGTTTAGCTCAAAGAAGTCGTGCGGGTAAAAACTTAGTTGCAATCGCTCATGAGTATTCGTTGTGTTCTGCGAGCCATAATATGAATCATATCGACATTTTGACGGCGACAATGATGCGCCATAAGAAAATGTTGAGTCGTTTCAAGACGATGATTGTGGATTGTTTTTTGAACAATACATCGATGGACGATGTTCCATATAAGAAAGAGTATATCAACCTAGCAAATAGCCTAGATGTATTTGTTCAACTAGATACTAAAAAGAGCAAGTTCGATGAAGCAATTGCAAGTAAAGACAGCCTTGATGAGTACATTAAGCAATTAAACTCTTATCGAGCTCAAATCGCTTCTCATCTGCGTCAATTGGCATTAAATGACATTCAGTTGTCAGACAAGATTCGTTCACAGAAGGAGCTGTGCGGCTCGTTGGTCAGTGAGAGGAAAGATAGGCTTCAAAAGCTCGACACTGAGTTAAGCATCCATCGGACTGAGTTTGAAAGGAAATCCAAAATAGTTGATGCTATTTACAATAAGCGTGACAAGTACGAGAACGAAGATGATATTTTAGGGAAAATAACGCTTTACAATAGTTTGAGTGACTTGCTGAAGGAAGCGGAATCTGCAAAAAAACATTACGACAACTTACTGGAAAATGTAGAAACAGAAGAAAGTGCGTTTAACAGTCAAGTACAAAAACTGGAACTCGAATGTGCTGAATTCCGCTCCCGTAAGCAACAAGAAATCAATAGAATACTTAAAACTAAGGAAGAGATACTCGAGCAAAAGAGCGACCGTTTAGAGGCGATGCAGAGTGACTTTAACCTTCAAAAGAAAAAGTTCCAAGATGAGTTTGATGAGCAATCTGAAAAGATAAGACAAAAACTAATCCGACTCGCCATTCTAGAAGGGCAATCTTTAGAGTTCACACCAGAACAAAAAGGCGAATTACGTAGGCTGGAAAGTGATCTTGAGAGTAAGCGTGAAAAACTTAATGCTTCTCACAATGCAGTAATTCATTTGAATGAGCAGCTACGTCAGGCAGAAAAAAATCACGAGAGCAGTCTTTCTACTTATCACACTTGTACTAGTGAATTAAAAGAAATTTCAGATGAAATAGCTTCTGTGAGTCGTGCATTATTGCCAGCAAAAGGATCGCTCAACGAGTACTTAGATCAAAAAGTGCCTGATTGGCATGGTAATATAGGCAAAGTAATCACTCCTAGTTTATTAAATACGAAGAACTTGAAACCATTTTTTAATCCAGAAGCTACTGAGTCGATTTTTGGTCTCCATTTAGAGCTGGATTCAATCGCACTTCCTGATTTTTGTCTCAGTAAAGAGAAGCTTTCAGAGCGACTAGAGACTTTAAAAATCAAGGAGCAAGAAGTAGAAGTTCGGCAAGGCAAAGCGAAGAGTAGAGCTAAAAGTGATGAGCAAGAAGCAGATAAGCTTCACAAAGAAATGAAAATTCAAAGTACAAGAACAAAAGTCTTTGTGGAAGAACTGAGCAAACTCAACCTCCTTAAAGAGCAAAAAACAGTCCTGTTTGAAAATGATGCTGAAAGTCGTGCATCTGAAGTTAAGAAACAGAAAAGTGTACTAGAGTCTGAACTTTTTTTAATCAAGTCTGAGCTGAAAGAAAGATTTGAAAATGAAGAGAAGCGCCATCAACATGATCGTGTTCAGGTGAAAGCTAACTTCGATTATCACTTGTCAGAAGAGGACGCGAAAAAAAGTGCTATTGATGAGCTCATTAAAAATAAAGAAACGATAACTTCAGACAGAGTTAGTGACTACAAGTTAGCGTTCAACCAAGCTTTGATCAGTAAAGGGGTTGATCCAGTCAGTATCGAAAGAGCCAAATCGAAGTGGGAATCTCTCGAGCGCAAATGTGAGGAAATAAAAACATTTCAAGCTTTAATTCACGATTATGGCACTTGGCTAGAATCAGAATGGAAATACATTGATAGCTATAATTCTGAAATTTTGGTTTTAGAGCGAAAGATTATGGAAGATGAAGCGAAGAGAATCGATTATGAGAAGTCGATAAATAGAAGAATTGACGAAATATCGTTTTCAATTAAGTTGGATGAAGAAGAGCTCAGTAAAGTCAAGGTGGCTATAGGGCAACTTACAACTTGTACCAATAATCTGGAAAAAGCGGTCGATGAATCAGATTTAGCTAGCTTAGAAGATGCCTCTGTAGATTTGGAGTTTCATTCTGTTGAGCATGCAGTGAGCCTAGTGACAGATAAAATCACTGCGATTAACACGTTGAAGAAAGAAATAGTTAATAAAGTAAAAGATGTAAGTAACACAATCCTAGCGTTGGATAACAACAATGAAATAAAGATGATGTGGGAACAGATGCGCTCTGCAACCATGACGAAGCTTTCAGAAAATTATGACTATGCTATCAACTACGATAGTCCTCAATTTTCCCTTGCTTGCTTGGGAGACCTTGAAGAGCTTGTCCTTAATGTGATTCCAGATGTTAGGGACGTTAAAATTGAGACACTTCGTTCTATATCTACTCAAATATCTAATTATCACCAAACGCTAAAACAGTTAAATAGTAAGGTTGATTCAGTTTCAACTATTCTGGATAAGTCGATTGAAACGAGCAATCCTTTCCCTGCTATCGATAGCATCTATATCAAACTATCAAGTAAGATCCATACTTTTGATCTTTGGAAAGACCTTAATCTTTTTAGTGTCGAATTAGATAGATGGTCAGGCGAAACCTCAAGAGGTTTACCTTCCAAAGCGTTTCTTGTTTCTTTTAAGCAATTGCTGGCTTCATTTAAAGAGGCTCAGATATCTAAAAACCTAGAGTCTTTGGTCGAGATGGAGATAACGATTGTTGAAAATGGACGCCCAGCAGTGGTTCGAAATGATGAAGATTTAGAAAAGGTCGGCTCCGAAGGGATTTCCAAACTGGCTATTATCGTTGTTTTCTGTGGGATGACTCGATTCTTGTGTCAGGATGAAGACGTTGCCATTCACTGGCCGCTCGACGAATTAGGGAAAATTTCTATTTCTAACCTGGCTATTTTATTCGACATGATGGCTCAAAAAGGTATTTGCTTGTTCACAGCTCAGCCAGATCTGCATCCAGCCACTTACAAGTACTTCGCGACTAAAAATCACATAGTGAAGAATGTGGGGGTTAAATCATTTATTGGTGGACGTAGAAGTAGAGTCAATCCATTGCTTTCTGAGTCGAAACAAAATCAGTCTACGGAGGTGGTTGAATGAATAAGTTTGAATCGGCTTTTCGATTACTCATGAGTAAAAAAGTGATCTGTGAATATGCATCTCCTATTGAATACACATATTTATCCGATACGAGAAATCGAAGTGACATGAACCAATACCTGTCTCGAATAAGCATGACAACAGTCGAAACACAAGACGGGCTAGGTTTTTACTGTGGATATGAGAGCATCGATAACACTCGAAAGAAAAACGAAGTTCTCAAAGACTTTGAAGTTTTTTCGCAGACGATGGAAGGGATAATCGCTTGGCTCAAACTAGCCCGAAATATTGACTCAGACTCCAGACCCATAATGGCTGGTGGCAAGCTTTCGGAGTCAGAGTTGCTCGCAGCAATAGAGGAAAGTAACTCACTTCAAAATCAGCTTGATCATATTGCACACAAGCTTAAAAGAGCCCATAAAAGCAAAGAGAGTAAAACGAAGCTGAGGTCGATCTTAGATTATCTTGTCCAAGAAGGATACTTTGTATCTCCATCATCAACTGGTTCTCTCTTTATCGCCACAGCGAAATGGTCATTGCTTTATGAGACTTTGGAGTTTATCGCTATTAATGAAGGGATGTTGGAAAGTGAAGCTGAAGCTGATGGTGAAAATGAATTAGATACTCAAATGGGGTTAATTTAGATGTCTCGACAAGTGGAGTCAAAAGAAGCTGTGCGAGCGCTAAGTACTCATACTGAGGTAGTAGATGAGGCTTGCTATGAGCAAGCTGGAGTACTTCATCATAGTGAAAGCAATAAAGCTGTAATTGCAGCGCTTACAAAACATCAATTGGCCTATCACTTAGATGATGAGCATGGCGTCCAAATTCATTCGTCTGTTAAACGTTTACTGGATAGGGTAACGAGTCGTTATAGATTCAGAGAACGTCATGGCGAGTTTTCTAATCAGATTGAAAACTTGGATTATGCCGTTGGCAGTTACCGACGAGTTAAGGACTTCAATGATGATAAAAAACAACACTACTTAGATGAAGTTCGAGAGATAACAGTCGAGATAAATGACGCCTTGGTTGAAACCGTGTCTACTTTTCATAGAATCGTTGCAGATGAATTTAGCATGGTTACTGATGTTGATGACAAAATTCGTCAAATCGGTCGATGTAAACGTGAGATCAGTAGAATCAATAGTATCTTTGAGCATTTAAGTGTGAAAAAGCTTAGAGAGTGGGTACAAACTGACACTCACCTTGAGCGAATTCTTTTGAAGTTACTTAAATCTAAAATAGATATCGCATTAAGGGACTTAAATGTATCAAATAAAAAAATGGTCGAAATGTTGGCAAAGCTTCAGCGAGATAAGAAATCTTCCAAGCTTAATCGCATTATTGATGTTTTTGCAGCTAAGTTCCAAGATGACAAAACCTTTTCGCCATCCATAGATTCCATTGAATGCTTGCCTGATTGTTTGTCTCAGGTGTCGGAAACAGAAGTACGAGCCTACGGAAATACTAACAGTGACATTCAAGCTGATGACTTAGTTGATTTGGCTGTAAGGGCTCTTGCTAGCGGTGAGCGGAAAAAAGTCAAAGCTTCAGATTTAGACAGTATCGAAGTTACGGATGTCCGTGAAGATGAGGAAGAGTTTGAACTAAACGAGGTAGATGAAGCGCTAGAGTTAATGTTTGAGGCAATAAAAACAAATCCTAACATTCTCCCTCTATCTGCTGCGCAAAGCTATACACTGTTTGATCTCGATATAGAACTAGAGGACTGGCTTTTACTGGTCGATGGATATATTAGTGCGCAAAAAGTCGGTTTGAAGAGTATCGTCCAAATTAAGGAAGAAAGAGAAGTCGTATTACCTTATGACGGTAATGTGATTATTAGTGATATTGTTTTCGAAACAATCGGAGGTGCTAAATGACGCTATCTCTATCGCTAATTAATGCTGCTAAGAGGATTGTTGTTAACTCAAGGGAGAGGATTCCAGCCAACAAGTCCAATACTGAAGTTTGCAGGCTCGTAGAAGTCGGGGCAGTTAGTGGCAATTCAATTCTTTTATCCCGTTCAGATTTAAGGGAAATAGAAAAGTATTTTTCTTCAACATTGGGACAAAACCTTCTGACCTTTCAACAGAGTAGCAACTCTCGGATGGATACTGCACGCCCTGGTATTAGCGAGAAGTCTGCAAAAGGTGGTGTGTTTCAGCAGCTCATTAGCTTAGCTGGTAATGTGAATATCCCTTTAAAGAACCAGCCAGATGTACCCAAAGAAGCTAGGTATGTAGCTTCTGTAGAGTTGGATGATCTAGATTTCCCGCGTTTTAGCCGAGTACTTATTATCGAAAATGGCGAGCTAATGGTTCGATGGAAAGACGTTGTACTCTCTTTGCCAGATGAATGGCAATCCGCTGTGCTCGTTTACCGTGGTCACGGAAAAAACCAAAAAGACCTACCTACTCTGATTGACTGCTTTGACAACAATGCCGTTGAAGTAGGCTTTTTCTATGATTACGATCCAGCAGGCTTGGATATGGTTGAGCAGCTAAGCAATGCTAAGCATTATTGGGTTGTCCCTGCTTTAAATCTGGAGTTATTTCGAAGTATCAATAAGCTCGATGAATTTTTGAAACAACTAGAGCAGCTTGACAGGCTCAAGAACAGAAATGTCAGCGTATCAATACGAGAGCATTTAACGATCATTGAGAAGAATACACTGGCTATAACGCAAGAACACTTGATCAAGAATCAGTGCCCTCTGGTTATTGAAAGGCTTATCGAATAACAAAAAAATTAATTGTAGAAATGGTTTAACATCATCTCAAAAAGTAGCTATTTCACTGCTCCAAAAAAACAAAAGGCGAACCAAATGGTTCACCTTTTGTTATTCAAGTTAGTTTCTAACTTGGCGAACAGTGATCAATAGGCTTTAGTCTTCAATATAGTTCTCAATACTTGGGCAAGAACATACAAGATTTCGGTCGCCAAATACGTTATCAACACGATTAACACTCGGCCAGTATTTCGCTGCTTTGGTGTGTGCTGATGGGAAGCAAGCGACTTCACGGCTATAAGCGTGGTTCCACTCTGATTCCATCATATCAACTTGGCTGTGTGGTGCGTTAACCAGTGGGTTATCGTCTAATGACCATTCGCCAGATTGAACAAGGTTGATTTCTTCTTTAATCGCAATCATCGCGTCACAGAAGCGATCCAGTTCTGCTATGTCTTCAGATTCAGTTGGCTCAATCATTAATGTGCCAGCGACAGGGAACGACATAGTTGGCGCATGGAAGCCATAATCCATTAATCGTTTCGCGATATCTTCTTCTGAAATACCAGAGGCATCTTTGATTGGACGTAAATCAATAATACATTCGTGTGCAATACGACCTTCAGTACCACGGTATAAAACAGGGTAGTGTGGGCGAAGGCGTTCCATCACGTAGTTTGCATTTAAAATAGCAAGTTCAGTGGCTTGGGTTAAACCCTGTTCTCCCATCATCGCAATGTAAGCGTATGAGATAGGCAAAATAGACGCTGAACCTAATGCTGCCGCAGATACGGCATATTGCAGTTCATCGCTATTTGTATCTTCAACATGTCCCGGTAAGAACGGTGTAAGGTGCGATTTAACACCAATAGGTCCCATACCTGGGCCACCGCCGCCGTGAGGAATACAGAAAGTTTTGTGTAGGTTTAAATGAGAAACATCTGAACCAATAAAGCCTGGGCTAGTTAAACCTACTTGCGCGTTCATGTTAGCACCATCAAGATAAACCTGACCGCCAGCTTCATGGACAAGATCACACACTTCTTGTACTGCTTCTTCATACACGCCATGGGTAGACGGGTAGGTGATCATGATGCATGACAGCGCATCACGGTGTTTTTCGATTTTGGCTTTTAGATCATCAATATCGATATTACCTAACTCATCACAGCCAACCACCACTACTTTCATTGAAACCATTGCCGCAGACGCTGGGTTAGTACCGTGCGCAGAGCTTGGGATCAAACAAACATTACGGTGGCTATCGCCATTGGCTTCATGGTAACGCTGAATAGCGATTAGACCTGCATATTCACCCTGTGCGCCAGAATTTGGTTGCAGCGAGAACGCATCATAACCTGTAATTGAACACAGCATTTCAGATAAGTTTTTAGCTAATTCTTGATAGCCTAATGTTTGTGCTTGTGGTGCAAATGGGTGCAGTTGTCCAAACTCAGGCCAAGTGACTGGGATCATTTCTGCTACTGCATTTAGCTTCATGGTACAGCTACCCAATGGGATCATGCCGTGAGTTAATGAGTAGTCTTTGTTTTCTAGCTGCTTCATGTAACGCATCATTTGTGTTTCGCTATGGTAGCGGTTAAACACAGAGTGGGTTAGGTATGCACTGCTTCGGCGACATGCTGGTGGAATAGCTGCGAACTCATCTGCGGCAATGTCATCACTGAACATCGACACTTTAAGATCTTGATTAGTAAATAAGCCAAGTAGCTGCTCGATATCTTTTGCAAGGGTGGTTTCATCAATACTGATCCCCAACTTATCGCTGTATTTACGAAGGTTGATACCTGCATCAAGCGCTTTTTGATACAGAGCGTCAGTTTGAGATCCAGTTTTGATTGTTAGCGTATCGAAGAAGTGTTGGTTTTCTAATTCAAAACCATTATTGCGTAAGCCTGCAGCTAAAACGGCAGTAAAGTGGTGAACACGACGGCCAATTTTCTTTAAGCCTTCAGGGCCATGGTACAGGGCATAAAACGCTGCCATGTTGGCAAGCAGTGCTTGCGCTGTACAAATGTTAGATGTCGCTTTTTCACGGCGTATATGTTGTTCACGGGTTTGCATTGCCATGCGTAGTGCTTGATTGCCTTTGGCATCTTTAGATACACCGATTACACGACCCGGCATCGTACGCTTGTGTTTATCTTTGGTTGCCATAAAGCCAGCATGTGGACCACCAAAGCCCATCGGCACACCAAAACGTTGCGCACTACCAATAACCACATCTGCGCCCATTTCACCCGGTGCTTTTAATACCGTTAATGCCAGTAGATCAGATGCCACCGCGACTAATGTTTTCTTATCATGTGCCGTCTCAATGATGTCAGTAAGATCGAGTAATTCACCGTTGCTAGCAGGGTATTGCAGTAAAGCACCAAATACATCGTGTTTCGCGAGATCTTCTGCACTACCTGTAATGATTTCAAAGCCAACGTATTTTGCACGTGTAGTGACAACATCTATGGTTTGAGGGTGAAGATCGGTTGAAATGAAAAATGCATTGCTTTTGTTTTTACCCGCGCGCTTACATAGCGTCATGGCTTCTGCTGCGGCAGTGGCTTCATCAAGCAGTGATGCATTAGCCAGCTCCATGGCGGTTAGATCCATGATCATTTGCTGATAGTTAAGCAGAGACTCTAAACGGCCTTGAGAGATTTCTGGTTGGTAAGGGGTATAAGCGGTATACCAACCTGGGTTTTCTAATACATTGCGAAGAATAACATTTGGGGTAAACGTGTTGTAATAACCCTGACCAATATAACTTTTATTGATGATATTTTTGCCAGCGATCTGCTTAAGCTCTGCCAGCATTGCCGCTTCACTTTGTGCCTGTGGTAATGTCATCGGCTCTGTTAAACGAATGGAAGCAGGAACAGTTTGCGCTATAAGCTGGTCAATACTACCGACACCTATAGTTTCTAACATTCGCTGTTGTTCGAGTGCATTAGGGCCATTATGGCGATGTGAAAAATCATTATCGTCACTGAGGGCTTGAAGAAAAGGAGTATTGGTCATGGTTCTTTCCTGAACGTTGTCCTAGTTACCAGTGTCTGGCTTTAGGGTATTCATCGGTAATGCTGTAAATGGCAAAGCAACAAAGATCGAGTGCTGTACCCGATCTTTGTTTTTATAATTTAGTCTTCTTCAATTGAAGCAAGATAGGTTTCAGCATCAATTAATGTTGCCAATTCATCAGAATCGCTAAGTTTGATGGTTGCAATCCAGCCGCCTTCATAAGGTTCTTCATTAACCAGTTCAGGGCTGTCTTCTAAATCTTCATTAATCGCAACAATTTCACCTGTGATAGGGGCGTAAATGTCGGAAGCGGCCTTTACTGATTCCACTAAAGAGAAGGCATCACCAGCATCTGTTGTATCACCAACTTCAGGTAAATCAACAAATACCACATCGCCTAATAAACCCTGCGCATGATCAGAAATACCAACTGTCACTGTTCCATCACCGTTATCACGGATCCATTCGTGGCTACTGGTAAACTTTAATGTTGATTCCATGTTTGTACTCCTTAACCCACCGGTTATATGGTTATTTGATAAAAGTTTCTTATAGTGGAACACGTTTTCAATATCTATTGTGCGATTCTACGCAAACGTTTGCTATTTGTCATGTTTATTTGTTTCTAACATGGTTATACTAAGTTTAAATTTAGTTAATAAACGCTGATTTTCATCACTAAATCCATAATATTACCTATTTATAAATGGATTTAACGATAATGTATGCCTCATAGGCAACATTTTTTTAAAAAGATCATGACTTTGTGATGTGAGTTTTATTAAGTTTCCTATAAGAAACTATGATGAAGGTCGAGAGTTGTGGCGGCTGAGCTGAAGAAGGAAGTGATATGACAGATGAATATATCCACGATGTTTATCCATCGATGCGGATCGAAAAAACTCAAGCCGCAGAGCATATTGCGCCTTTAAAGTTAGGTGAGAGACTAAAAGAAATTCGTGTTTCTTTAGGTCTAACCCTTGAAGAAGCCAGTAAGCGTACAGGACTTGCACGTTCAACCTTGTCAAAGATTGAAAATGAGCAAATATCTCCGACGTTTCAAGCGATGCAGAAACTCGCTACAGGCTTAGCTATCGACATCCCACAACTTTTTGAACCACCGAAAACCATCACCGCCTCGGGTAGACGTGATATTACGCGCTATGGTGAAGGTCGACCTCATCCCACTTCAACCTATGAACATGAACTGCTTGCTACGCAATTAACAAATAAAAAGATGATGCCGTTTAAATCGCACGTGCGTGCACGATCGTTTGATGATTATAGCGAGTGGATCCGCCATGACGGCGAGGAGTTCTTACTGGTATTAAAAGGTGAAATCACTTTTTTCTCTGAGTTTTATGAGCCGATTCATTTAGTCGAAGGGGATTCAGCCTATTACGACGCGACAATGGGTCACATGCTGACATCTGTTAGTGAAGAAGATGCGTTAATTCTTTGGGTGACGGCATCTTAGTGTCATCGAACGGTTTATAGCATCAACCAGTTTTATAATTACGTTACCATTTACATGGATACCAACTAGATAACGGAGTGCAACTATGTCTCAACAACTTAAGCAGACCCCATTACATGGCTTACACATTGAAATGGGAGCGAAAATGGTGCCATTTGCTGGCTATGATATGCCTGTGCAATATGGCTTAGGAGTAAAAAAAGAGCATATACATTGTCGTGATTCTGCTGGGTTGTTCGATGTATCACACATGGGGCAAGTACGCTTAAAAGGGCAACATGCCGCGGCATTATTAGAAACCTTAGTACCTGTTGATATTGTTGATTTACCGGAAGGTAAACAGCGTTATGCCGTCTTTACCAATGAAAATGGCGGTATTGAAGATGATCTAATGGTGACGAATTTTGGTGATCATCTTTTCCTTGTCGTGAATGCGGCCTGTAAAGAGCAAGATATTGCCCATTTAAAAGCCCATTTGAAAGATGGCGTTGAATTAGAAGTGATTGAAGATCGCGCACTACTTGCCTTACAAGGTCCTAAAGCTGCGATGGTACTCGCTGAATTAAACCCTGTGGTTAGCGATATGGTGTTTATGGATGCGGCTAAAGTGACGTTATTAGATGTTGAATGTTATGTTAGCCGTTCAGGTTATACGGGTGAAGATGGCTATGAAATTTCTGTGCCGAATGATAAAGCCGAAGAGTTAGCTCGCGCGTTACTGGCATTTAATGAGGTGGAATGGATTGGTCTTGGTGCGAGAGATTCACTACGATTAGAGTGCGGATTATGTTTATACGGGCATGATCTTGACCCTACAACAACGCCATTTGAAGCCAGCTTAATGTGGGCAATTACGCCAAGTCGTCGTGCTGGTGGTGAACGTGAAGGTGGTTTCCCCGGCGCTGATATTATTTTAGAGCAACTACAAACTAAACAGGCTGCAAGAAAACGTGTTGGGTTAGTGGGGCAATCAAAAGCGCCTGTACGAGAAGGGACTAAGTTGTTTGATGCTGAAGATAATGAAATCGGCATTGTAACGAGTGGAACATTTGGCCCAACGAAAGGTATTCCTGTCGCAATGGGGTATATTCAACCTGAATTAAATCAGCTTGGTGAAACAATTTACGCTGAAGTACGCGGTAAAAAATTACCGATGACAATCGAGAAAATGCCGTTTGTACCTCAACGTTACTATCGCGGCTAATTGCTTCAAAATATTACTCATTAATAGCAGGCAAAAGTGCTTTTTTACGAAGTTAAGCCTGCTTTATTTGGTAGTGACTGCTTTGTATGCAGATTTAAAGAGTAAGGTGAAGCCTTCTTTCGATAGATCTTTAACGGTTAGATTTGCATCATTCAGTCGACGGTAACATTCATTTAGTGCGGTAATAAAAATGTCTTTGTCGATGGCATTATTCATTGTCTGTTTCATGGTTTATTCCTCATAGCACTATAATTATTACAACATCATACAGAGAGAGCATTAATAAACACTGAATAAAAGCTGAATGAGGGAAGGGTATTTCTTTAGGGATTAAATAGCCTCTATCTAAAATGATAGAAGCTATTAATAGAAATATTATTTTTGTGTCAAGTAAGTAAATAAAAACTCAGTTATATTGGTCATATCTTCGACGGTAATAAATTCTTCCGTAGTGTGTACTTTGCTCATACCGGTTGATAAATTAACGGTTTTTAATCCTTTCTCATTAAAGATATTTGCATCACTACCGCCACCGGTAGACTTGGTAAATGGTGCTATTCCCATTTCTTTAAAGCTAGCCATGATATCAATAACATGTGGGTCATTATCAGCAATAGAGTAGGCGTTATAAGAGCGTGTAGATTGAATATCTATTTGCGCGTTATGCTTGTTTGCTGTTGTGTTGAATACATCAACCATATGCTGAACTTGTGTAGCAAGCTTATCATCGTTAAGTGAACGCGCTTCAGCGGCAAGATACAATTCAGGCATCACGATATTCGTTGCTTGACCACCAGAGACAATGCCAATGTTAGCGGTTGTTTCATGATCTATACGCGCTAATTTCATATTCATCACAGCATCAGACGCGACTGTTAGTGCATTAATACCTTCTTCAGGTGCAAGTCCTGCGTGAGCGGGTTTACCTTTAATAGTCACTTTTAAGCTTTGCTGTCCGGGAGCACTCGTTACAATCGCACCAATAGCACCGCCTGAATCAAGCACAATAGCTTTATCTGCAGTGATATATGACATATCAAAGTGCTTCGAGCCTTGTAATCCACCTTCTTCATGGACAGTAAAAGCCAGCTCTATTGTTTTATGGGCTTTGTTGTTTTCTTTGATGGTACGTACCGCTTCGATGATGGCAGCAATTCCCGATTTATCATCACCACCAAGAATGGTGTCGCCTTTTGAACGAATAACCCCATCTTCAATAATCGGTTCAATACTATTGCCTGGCGTTACGGTGTCCATGTGGCAGCTTAAAACAATACTATCTTCAAGTTCACCCTCAAGCTTGGCATAAAGGTTAAAACCATTAGAAATGCTTTCAGGCACAGGTAATTTAGCAACGCTGAAACCTAACTCTTCGAGTTGTTCTGCTAAGGCTTGTGAAATCGCTTTTTCGTTTTTTGATTCGCTATCGATTTTGATGAGATCAATAAAATGAGAAATAAGTCGTTCTTGATTAATTGTTGTCATATTGCTTCTAACCACTAAATAGGAGGAATACACAGTACTCTAATAGGAATAATGGCGAGATGATGGGGGGCTAAATCAATAAAAGTAGAGATAAAAAAGAGGAAAGTAAGTGAAATGAGAGAAGTTTGAACAGGATTACGGCAATGAAAATGCCAAATAAGTCATAGCTTCACATGAATGCGGGAGCGAACCGATTGTGAATCTACATAACGCTTATTTGGCATAAATTGATAAGTTAGCTGATGCTATCAGCTAACTTAATACTCATTAGCCCCAAACGATCAGGCTGTAGTTCTTTTTACCACGGCGGATCAGAGTGTAGCGACCAAAGAGTTTGTCAGCGTCTGTAAACTCATAGAATGGTTCGCTTACTTTCTCGCCATTAACCATGATTGCATTTGAGCTGATGTGTGTTTTTGCTTGACCACGAGAACTTGCAAGACCAGATTTAACTAGCACTTGTTGTAAATCATCGCCATTTTCAGCTTCAGCACTTGGCATACCATCTTGCGCTAGTTGAGCAAAATCAGATTCAGATAAGTGCACTAGATCGTTTTCAAATAGGCAGCGAGTAATGTTCTGTGCCGCTTCTAATTGCTCTTGACCGTGAACTAAACGCGTTGCTTGCTCAGCAAGAATACGTTGTGCTTCAGGTGCTTTGCCACTGTTACGATCTGCTTCTTCAATCTGTTGAATTTCTTCTTCAGAAAGGAAAGTGAAAAAGCGTAGGAAACGATATACGTCAGCATCTGCAGTGTTCATCCAGAATTGGTAGAACTTATATGGGCTTGTTTTTGTTGGATCTAACCAAACCGCACCACCTTCAGTTTTACCAAATTTAGTACCATCAGATTTTGTGATTAGCGGTACTGTCATACCGAACACTTGCTGCTGGTTCATACGACGAGTAAGGTCGATACCTGCCGTGATGTTACCCCATTGATCAGAACCACCGATTTGTAGTTCCATCCCCATTTCTTTGTTCATACTTGCGAAGTCGTAAGATTGCAGCAAGCTGTATGCGAACTCAGTAAAAGAGATACCTACTTCATCACGGTTAATTCGTTGCTTAACAGATTCTTTGCTGATCATTTGGTTTACAGAGAAGTGTTTACCAATATCACGTAAGAATGTTAGAACATCCATATTACCGAACCAGTCATGGTTATTTACCATACGGGCAGGGTTTGTTGCATTGTCAAAATCCAAGAAAGGAGAAACTTGGCGTTGGATTTTTGTCACCCAACCTGCAACTGTATCTAAAGTGTTAAGTGAACGCTCAGTCGCTTTGAAGCTTGGATCTCCAATCATACCAGTAGCGCCGCCAACCAAAGCTACTGGATTATGACCCGCTTCTTGGAAGCGCTTAAGGCAAAGTAGAGGAACCAGATGACCTAGGTGTAAACTATCAGCCGTTGGATCAAAGCCGCAATATAATGTAATCGGACCTTTTGCTAAACGTTCGCTTAAAGCTTCTTCATCCGTAATTTGAGCGATCAGACCGCGATCTTTAAGCTCTTGAATTAAATTCAAATGATTCATGTGTTCTCCAATAATCATTTTATTTACGTTTAATTAAAAATAGGTACGGCATTATTCAATGTCAGTATCTGGTTTATTATGACTTGTAGGCCAATTAATCCCACAACAAATAATACGATATTATTTGTTGCGACATTATATTCAATTTGATGTTGTTTACCACGAAGTTTTCTAAGGGCAAGAACAGGAAATAGAATCGCTAATATAGTCAAGAAAATTGCAGCGGCACCTAAAGCAGGAACAAAGCCATTCGGGTACACAAGAGTGAAAACCAAGGGTGGCAAGTAGCATAGTACCGCAGTAATTAATCTATCTTTGGTATTATTACCATGTTTAAAGGTACTTGCCAATGAATCAAATAGTCCCAATGAAACACATAGATAAGAAGTGAACATTGCGATGGATGAGAAAGCACCAATTAGATAAATTATGCTATTTTCTTGAATGAATATCTGCATTTGTTGAAGCATTACCCCAACATTTGAGCCATGCTGTGCAATATATTGAAAACTATGGTTACCAAATCGAGGTAACGAGCCGAGCATGGTTACTTCCCAAACAATGTAAACGACCAGAGGAATTAAACCGCCAGCGATAAATACATTCCGTAATGTTTTAGGATTTTCACGGCCAATATATTTCACCATGCTTGGAACACTGCCATGAAAACCAAAGGCAGTAATGAAAACAGGAATAGCAGCTAAGGCATATTTGGATGAATCGTGGATATTGACTAAAAACCGACCATGAATGAATGGAATAATAGTAATAACAAGCGTAAAAAAGATAACAATGTTAGTACTAAATAAAACGCGGTTAGCCATATCAACAGCTTTGGTGCTAATAAATACAATGGTTGCAATTATTAACGTAAATATAATCGCAATGATATGAGAGGGGACCGAAATATGAAAATAATCGGTTAAATCACTCTTGTAAATAGAGGATGCGCCTGCAATATAGGCACAAGATAAAGCATAAAGTAGCAATAATAATGATAGATTTATTACCCATTTACCAGGTTTACCAAACAGATCATAAGCAATCGCTTCAAAACCTGTACCGGTTGGGTAATTAAGACATACTTCTAATAACATTAATCCGGTATAAGTCATTACCGCCCATAAAACGGTTAATAAGATTATTGCATTATAAATACCTAAGCCTGCAGAAATTAGCGGAAGTGCAAGCATTCCTGCGCCGAGCATTGTGCCAGAAATAAGCAGTGTCGCACCAATAGCTTTTTTATTCATGACGTGTATCCTGAAAAAATACCTAATAAGATTGTTATTAGGACGTAATTAACTAGCCATCAATAACAAAAAGACGGCGATAATTAATCGAGATATTAATATCTTTCATCGTATATAGAAGAACGCCAGTCTTTAAAGACTGGCGTTTATTTTCCTTTTTAAGCAGCAGTATGTGCTAGTTTTTGTTTATTTTCTTCATCAATAATTTCACTTAGAAGACTTGTGAATACATCACGAAGGTTATTCCAGTAATTATTGAAACGAATTTCATCACGTAGGAAGTGAGTCATTACCGCTGAACGAAGAATGTAAACAGAACCTACAGTATTCCATTCGTCTTCACTAAAGCCACGGCTCTCAGCGTATAGACGAGGAGTTTGACCGTATTCTTCTTCTGATAGAGAAGTAGAAGAAGTTAGGAAGTCTTTAGTGTAAGTACGGCCTGTTGCGTAAGAGCATAGTTCGTAAATACGTTGGTTTAGGTGGTTGTGTGCTTCAAGACTATCATTGCCGATTTCTTTGAAAGTAAAGTCGACCATGTGGAAGTCAGGATGCATTAGAGGGCGAACCTCAAAGCGACGACCGTCAATAACAAATGGTTCAGCCGTTGCGAGTTTCTTCGCAAACCAGTCAGCCGTCACGATACCACGGCCAATCACATGACCGTAACCACTTACAGTTAGTGGTACTAGGCGATGAGCAGCCCATACTGCAGCGGCAGTTGCACCTGCTTTTGAACCTTCCATGATTGATGAACCTAGAACAACTTGCTTATCCGCTTCGTTCTCGTCACCCGCTTCTTCGAATACGTAAGCGGCATGGTATGAAATCAAGTCAACAATACGCTTGTCTTTCATTGCCACTGCGCCAGCTGCGTACTGGATGAAGCCCACTTTATGTGGATCAACAGTGATAGAGTCAGCTTCTGACATGGCGTGGAATGCATCATACACTTCACGTTTTGGCCAGATAACACCTTCAGGAATGATGTCATCGCTACGATAACGTTCGATTAAAGCGTCGTATTCCATGAATTCGTTGTTGTCATCAAGGAACATAGAACGTACATAGCCACCGTAAGCAGCATCAACGTGAATGTAGAAAGATGAACCGTATTTCTCTTCACACTCTTTACGAAGTTTTATCACTTCATGAACCGCATCGATAGAACCTTCCTCGGTAGTACCCACAACAGATACCATACCTAAGATAGGTGTACCTTCTTCCATTAATTTAAAGGTTACTTCGCGCATTTTTTCAACGTCTGTACGGTAGTTACCATCAACGTCTAGTGGTACAATGTGCTCTTGACCTAGGCCAAGTACGTCCATTGCTTTCATCCATGAATAGTGCTTAGAACGTGGAACAAGGAATTTACCAAGTTTACCGGCATCAACACCGACACCACGTGCTGTTAATGCACGAACTTCTTCAAAGATACCGCGTTTTTTCAACTCATCAGTAAGATCTAAAATATCTTTAGATTTCATGTTTAAAAGTTGATGCTCAGTCATGCCTTCAACAAGGTCTTTTGACTTGTCGCATGCAGCGATTGCTAGAGGCATTGTTTTAAGGTTACGAGCAACCCAAACACCTTCGTAGTTAGCAACAGTACCGCCAGAAGTAATGTGCGCCCATGATTTATTTACATCGTAACCAAACATGCGGCATAGGTCATGACCTGCTTCTAACTCAAGCTCTGTGGTCACAGGAGAGGCTTCATGTGCACAGTTGTTTGGGTTGTAAAGCATGGTCATCACGTATGCAAGGTTTGATACCATTAGTGTATCTGCGTTCATGTGGCCTAAATAGCGAGGAGAGAACCAAGGCACTGATTTAGTTTTAAGGCGTGCAGATAATCCCTGTAAGATACCTTCTGTGCGATAAAGTGTATCGCGGAAATCTGGTTGGTGTTGCATTACAGGGTTTAGCATAGGTGCATCTTCTGGGTGGAAGTCTGAGCGCCAATGCATGTGTTCGCTAATTGCGTAATCCATCATTTCTTTGAAGAATACTTGGTTTTCTGATTTAGGACCTAGGAAAAGTGCGTCCACATTCATTTTTTCGCTCATAATAAAACCTATTTTATCTTTATATAGAAATACTATTTCTGTTTATATTTATCTGTTCGGTGAAAAATATGTCAGAAAGAAAATTAAATTAGTTTTAACAAATAATGGTTTAAAACTGGGCTGTAAATAAAGTGCAACCATCAGGAGAAGCAGAAGTAGAATAGGGAACAACTACTTCTCCTGTTTATTTGTTTTGTCTTTTTATTTGATGATAAATAAGACTTAGTTTGTGTGAGTTACTGGTGCTGCATTATCCGCTTTAGCTCGGTTTGAATATTTACCCCAAGCGTAAACAATAATTGGAATAATAATCATGATAACTAAACCAAAGAATTGGAAGTTAAAGTAACTGTTTGCAGTACCGTCGTAACTTGATGGTGCTTGGAAGCCGAAGTAACCTGCAAGTAAACATGTAGCAATACCTAAACCTGAACAGATCCACATACCAATGTTACCGCCAGGAACTGTAAAGCTACGTTGTGCGTCTGGACGCTTATAGCGTAGGTAAATCGCAGCAGAGAACATCAGTAAGTAAGCAACGATATATACAAGAGATGTTAGACCTAGAAGCATAAAGTAGAAAGAATCTACGTTAGGCATCACACAAATAAGCACACCCACGATTGAGATTAGGATAGCTTGTAAGTAAATAAGGTTAACAGGTACACCTTCTTTATTTGTCTTTTGAAGTACTTTAGGTAGTGCACCAGCGTTTGCTGTTGCTTGAAGACCACGAACGGGGCCTAAAACCCAAGAGTTAACTTGACCTGCAAGACCGATAGCCATACATATAGCCATGATAGGTGTTAACCAGCCTAGACCCCACATATCAAAGTAAGTTTGGAATGCTTGAATAAGACCTGCTGTCATTGAAATGTGCTTAGTTGGAATACCGATGAAGATTGCAAAAGAACCTACAACAGAAACGATAACCACAAATAATGCAACTAAGAACACTGCGATAGGGTAGTTACGTTCAGCGTTTTTAACGTGAGAAACGTTAGATGCTGATACTTCCATACCCATAACAACGAATACGAAGCCAATGAATAGTGCCCAAGTCCCCTTATTTGATAAATCAGGAATAAGGTTTGCAGTTGTTAATGAAAGGTCAGTAACAATTGGGTGACCACCAACAAGGTAAGCGATAGCACAAGCTACAAGTACAAAGAAAGGTAAGAATACACCTAAAATTACACACAGAGTGGATACCCAACCCAGTGTTTTAACACCTCGCATATTACCCAATGTACATGCCCAGTAAACCACTAATATAACAGCAAGAATGTACATTTTATTTTGTGCTAACGCTGGGTCAAAAGCATAGGCAAAAATTGCACCGACAATCATCAATATGGATGTCATGCCAAAAACCATTTGAATCCATTGCATCCAGACTGCAATAAATCCCATACGTTCACCAAATGCTTCGCGAACCCAGATGAAGATACCACCATCTTCTGGGAATGCTGTTGCAAGTTCAGCGGAGACAAGTGCTGTTGGAATCATAAAGCAGATTGCAGCAGCTAATGTTAAAAAGATCGTCATCATTCCTGGCTGCGCTGTCATAGGGAGTGTACGAACACTCATAACAACCGCAGCGGTAATCATGACGAAACTGAAAACGCCAATTTTAGCGGGAGAAGCGTTGGTGGAGCTAGCCATTGTAGACCTCAAAATCTATCAGTTAAGCAGTAATGAGATAAAAACATCTAATGCTATAAAGCATGGTAAATATCGATATTTTTAATTACCACGTCCAAAAATCGATTTTTATGGTAGTGACTAACGGTAATTTTGTGAAGCGAAATTAATTCCAAATTCCGATTGTTTAATTTGCATTTTTAAGCAATTTACGAATTAGGAATAATTGTATAATGAATGAATACAATATGCGCATGTATGCCTAGTGGTTATATTTGGTCATTAATGGCGAGATGATTAACAATCCATGTTAAAAAGCTGGCGAATAGACCGGTTATTGTCGCCAGAAATAACATTACAACAGGGGAAAAAATGTAAAATGAAATATAGTATTGGTGTGATGTGCTAATAATGTTTAAAATATAAGGTGTTGTAATAGAAAGAAAAGTTATCGAAATCCATGTAAAGAATAACAACCATGCAGAATATGATTGGACAGTGATGAGCGTTTTGTTATGAAAATATTCATAGTGCTTAATAATAATATGTAAACTAAACAGAGGCAGAAGTGACCAAAAAATAAGCGCAAAGCTAAAGACACTATGCTGTGGGTGCCAATTAAACATAAGTACATTAATAATAAAGATGCTAATAATTGAATATGCTCGGTAAGTCATCGTTTTAAAAGAGAAATTAGGTATTAATGGGCAAGATTATATTGTGGTGTTCAAATTAATACCGCTATACCGCGCATAAAATGAAGAAGAGCCGTCATTTCTAAACATTATGGTAATAAACTGGCCATTTAGCGCATTTATATGTATTTTTAACCTTCTTGTATGCTATTGCAGAATTTATTTGTGTGAATATTGATTTGTTAACTTGTTAATTTATATTGTGAAAAATACAGACTCTATTGTGAGTTTCTATCTTTAGAACAAAAAAAGTAAACGTCAGGAATAATTACTTCTCTTATTTAATGGTAAAGTGTTCTAGCATTATTTTGTGAATAGAATAAAGTTTGAATTATTATTCATTATTACTGTATTAAGTTTTCATTGAAAACAGGGGGGATCCCATGTTTCGTAATGTGGATATGTTTAATATTCGGTAAGATGTAAGTGATAGGATTATTCCGAATTTGTATTGTGTTATTTATGATTAAGATTAGATGGTTGGTATGACTAAAGATAATTTTGCAACCATAAGCGATAGAGTAATGTGCCAGATTAGGCATGATATCTTATGTGGTGAGTTTGAGGCTGGCCAGAAGCTGATATTGAGTGAATTAAAAGAACGCTATCAAGTTGGCGGTACTCCTTTAAGAGAAGCGATGGTGCAATTAACTTGGCAGAAGTACGTCAAGATGGAGCCTCAGAAAGGATTTTGGGTTGCCGATGTTTCACTCGATGAATTACGTGGAATTTTAAAGGCACGTTTGGCCCTAGGTCATGTTGCGTTAAAAGATGCGATTAAAAAGGGGGATGAAGCATGGGAACTACAGGTTTTAACGGCCTTTCACAAGCTTAATCGGTTAGATCCTGAATCAGCATTGTTTGATTATGATGAATGGGAATTGCGCCACAAAGAGTTTCATCTATCGCTTGTTGCGTGTGAAGGCTCTGAGTTTATACTCGATATGATCTCAAATGTTTATGATCAGCAAGAACGTTATCGACATTTCTTATTAAGCGCGAACCTATCACCAGAGAAGCAATATCATGACAATGGTGAGCATGAAGCGCTGATGAAAGCGGTGTTATCGCGTAATGTTGAACTCTCTTGTCAGTTATTAAAAGAGCATGGTGAACGTTTGTACCAGATACTTGAAAAAGCCCCTTCACTGAAGGCGTTACTTAACTAGCCAAATGTTAAAGTAAGACATGCAACACACGATAATTGATTAAGTTATGATGCTTAACTTAATCAATTAATTAATGTTTGATTTCATTATTTCTAATGACGTTAATTAAATGAAGTGATAACTTAATTTCATTGTTATATTAAATGGAATTAATTAGATGTTTAAATCGCTCTCTCCAGCCCAATTAGATCCTATTCTTTCCCTATCGATTGCATATCGAGAAGATCCGCGTGACAACAAAATAGATTTAGGCATCGGCGTTTACCGCAATAGCCTTGGTGAAACACCGATCATGCAAGCCATTCAACTTGCTGAGAAACGCTTAATTAAAACTCAAACAACAAAATCATACGTGGGTTTAGCGGGTAGTGAAGTATTTAATCAGTCGATGATGGATCTTTTACTCTCAGGAACATCGGCACATTCTCGTGCAGCAGCAGTACAAACACCAGGAGCGAGTGGTGCGTTACGTATGCTTGCTGATCTTATTCAAGTTGCGCAACCTGATACAACTGTTTGGTTAACCAATCCGAGTTATGTTAACCATAAACCTGTAATGGAAGCAGCAGGTTTAAAGGTGAAGTTCTATCCGTATTTCGATCCTGAAACCAAGCAAGTAAATAGCGAGGCGATGCTCAACGAACTGGCTAAAGCAGGCCCTAAAGATGTGGTGTTATTACATGGTTGTTGCCATAACCCGACAGGTGCTGATATTAGTTTTGCCGATTGGCAAGCGATTACGGCATTGGCAAACAAAAATGGTTTTATGCCGTTTGTCGATATGGCATATCTTGGTTTTGGCGATGGCTTAGAACAAGATGGTGCTGGCCTTAAGTATATGGCTGACAATACAGAAGAGATGGTTGTCGCGACTTCTTGTTCAAAGAATTTTGGTTTGTACCGTGAACGAACGGGTGCTGCGATTATTATTAGTAATAGTCAGCAAGAAGCACAAAAAGCGAAAGGACGTATTCTTACTTTAGCGCGTTCAAGTTATACCATGCCACCAGATCATGGTGCGGCTTTAGTTGCTGATATTTTAAATGATCAGAAACTGACAAATATCTGGAAAGATGAATTAGATACCATGCATAGCCGTATCTTGACGCTACGCCAAGGGCTAACACAAGCGATACGTCAACGTGGTAGTGAGCAGTTTGATTTTATTGAACAGCATAAAGGTATGTTCTCTGTAACAGGTTTAACGCCTGAGCAGATTTTAACGCTACGTGAGCAATATGGTATTTATGCGGTAGGAGATGGTCGAATAAATATTGCCGGCTTACAAGAAAAGCATATCGACCACTTGGCAGATGCTCTAGTTAGTGTGTCACGATAATTAATAATAAAGCCTGCATCTATTTTGATTAGTGCAGGCTTTTTACTTATGTTCTGTTATTTACCGGCAACTTTTGCCGCGAGTAATCCTTGCATTGCGTAGACATTAGTTTTGCCATTAAACTCAAGAGTCAGTGGTTCATGTTGACCAGAAATCCATAATTTTAATTCTGCATCTAAATCGAAGTGGCCTTTTGTTTCTACGGCATACATGGTGATCGATTTGTAAGCAATAGAACGGTACTCTACTTTTTTACCTGTAATACCTTGTTTATCAATAAGGATCAGGCGGTAGTCCGTTAAAATGATCATATCGCGAACAAGTTTGTATGCGAGTTCAATATTTTCGTTTGGACCAAGGATGGTTGATAGCTCCTCAGTCGCATCAGCGATACTCATTTCACCAGCGTTGCCTAACAGTGCATTAAAAAGACCCATGTGTTCTTCCTTTTATCCTTGATAACTAAATGATTAATTTATCGATATACTGTTTTCGATTTTAATCGAATTGTGTTTTTTACACTAGCAGAAACATGACAAGGTTTGGGTGAGCTTTTCGTTAAAAGTCTGGAAAAGTACTGGATATAAAGGGAAACCCTAATGGATATGAAAATGTTCCCTATAAATATTGGTGGAGCTGTGAGTATCCTATTTCAATTGGTAACTTCGATACTGACTTCATAGATAGAGGGGGAGCGTAAATACGTTTTCAGATAAGTAAAGGTACAGTAAAAGACATTTACGTTAACAGCATACTTTAGCGCTACCTTTCTGCTCACAACGCAGCGTGAGTGAAACGCTGCGTTTTATGATGTTTAAATAGAGGTTTAATCAGAACGACCACGGCCAATAATTGGGAATTGATCTATGACTTCACTTCCTCTTACGGCATACAAGGTGTTGAAATTGTTTAACGTTGTATCGCAATGGCTTGGAAGCAATATGAGTTGTTGGCCTATTTGTAGTGGTGCATGGTTATTAATGAGGTGAATAATACCATGTTCATCTCCTCCCGATTTGTAACTAAGCATGTCGTCACTTTCTACTTTAGGCATGCCAAGATCAATAGAAAGACATTTCATACCTGCATCAATGATCGCTCGCTGTGGGGTAGGGTGGCTAATAACAGTACTTAATACTTTTAGAGTGACATCAAATTGGTTATTTTGATACTGATCATTTTCATCACCAATATCTTGATAAGTAGTATCCATAAACAAGTAAGAGCCTGCTTGAATTTCACTAAACCCTAGCCCTTGATAGGCTTCATATGTGCCCGTTCCACCACCACTCACAATCTCCGGTGCCAGCCCTTTAGGTGTTAATACGTTATTAATGTAATTAAAGAGATCTTCGACGACTGTTCTTGCTTGAGTATTTCGCTCTTGATAACCTTTTATATGCTGCAAGTGACCACTGTATGCCTGCAACCCAACATAACTTACACCATCAGAACAGTTAATTGTTTCTATTAATGAAATTAAGTCATCACCTATCTCCACGCCACAACGTTGTTGACCACTTTCTACTTCAATCATTAATTCAATACAAATTCCCGCATCTGTTGCTGCTTCTGAGATATCGATGATATGTTGCTTATGATCAATTACCTGAATAAAGCGATAGTCGGGATATTGTTGATAAAGTTTGACTAAACGTTGAATCTTATTTTTTCCGGCTATAGGGGTTGTTATTAGAATATCGTTAATTCCCCCGGCAGCCATAACTTCGGCTTCCCCAAGTTTCGCAGTACATATTCCTTGTGCTCCTGCATCAATCTGCATTTTCGCTATAGTGGGGCTTTTATGTGCTTTAGTGTGCGGTCTGAGATTTAACTGTAGAGCATTAATACGTTGTTGCATCTCGTGTATATTGTTTTTCATTTTGTCGAAATCAACGATCAAAGCTGGTGTGGGGAGTTGAGCGATATTCATTGTTAACTTTTCTCTCTTTTTATTTTTAAGGGAAGCTATCTTATTTTCGCCCTATTTGTTCTTGATAGCGATAATGAATTTACGAGTATATTTTTTATAGAAGTAAGAATCCTTATGAATATAGCTAAGAACACTTGTGTTCACTGGTTTCGCAAACTTTTTGATGAACTGTTGGGTGTCTGTGGATCAGGATAAGAATAGGAGAAAATGGGAAAGGAAATACAGCAGGAGAGGACATTTCAACCCAAAGTACTGACGTACTCTGGGAGGAAAGTTCATTCATTACCACAGAAGGAATGTGGATTTTTAAATATATTAAGACATTGCAATATAGCCTTTATCTTTAATGATTTTTTGTCCTTCTGGCGACATGATCCAAGCAAGGAACTCTTTAGCTGCAGGTTTTAGTTTACCCGGTTGGTTTAGCACCAAGAAGGGACGTGAAAGTGGGTATGTCTTGTTCAGTACATCTGCAACAGAGGCTTTGTGACCGTCTACCTCAACTGCTTTTAACGAGTTATCAATAGAACCTAATGATACAAAACCTATCGCATCTTTGTTATTCGCAACGACTGTTTTTTCAATACCATTACCACTCGCAACTTGTGCACGTTGGCTGATAGTCGACACTTTAACGCCGTTAATTTTAGTGGTCAGTTCCATTAACTCTTCAAACGCACCTCGAGTACCAGAGCCATTTTCACGTGTTGTTACAACTACAGGGTCACTATTACCACCGACTTGAGACCATTGGGTAACATCACCTTTAAATAATTGCTCGATTTGCGATTTTGTTAGGTTGTTAACCGGGTTTTTTGGGTTAACAACAACAGCAATACCGTCACGAGCAATTTCCGTTTCAACCAATCCTGCTTTTTTCTCTTCTGCTGATAGGTTACGTGAAGCCATACCTAGATCATTTACACCTTCGATTGAAGACTTAATGCCTGCAGTTGAACCCGTACCGTTGATGTCAATAAATACGTCAGGGTGGCTCTTATGGTAGGTTTCACCTAACACTTCCATTACCTCTGTAACAGAAGTTGAACCTGATACGGCGATGTGTTCTGCAGCCATAGCCGATGTAGATACTGCCGCAGAACTTAAAATTAATGAAAGTGCAAGAAGTGACTTAGTCATGTGTATCCTTTAGGGGCTTAGTTATTTGCTGACTAAGTTAAAGCGACTATGTGACAACTTTGTTTCAAAAAATATTATTAGGAAGTAAGGTTAGATTCCAATAATGAAATAGTTTTGTTTCAAAAATGATTAAAGTCCACGACGCTTCCAAAATTGCCCTTCATCATTATTGAAAACATTGAAGGTTTTTTCCGCAATTATGTTGTTATTCATTTCTAATGTCATACGCCACGGGCCAACTTTATTGCTGATGGGAGCCCAAATTGTATCGCCAAGGTAAAAATCCCAATCATTATTACCAACATAAACATACCCATCGAATGGTTCTAAGACTTCACCGTCGTCATTAGTGATGTTGGGGTGGTAAATGCAGTAATGAACCTTTTCGCCTTTGGCTTTTTTTATATTAACGGTAAAGCCAAATTCAATATCAATTTCAGCTGGAATGTCTAAGGTAAACTCTTTGATCTTCGGTAGCTTTTTTGAGTCTGCATCCCAGGTGGTGAAAATGCCGTATGAGTGTAGGTGTATAATAGGTTTATTTTTTGTCATTGATTGTGGATCTCGTTTGATTAACGGTACGGATGAGATAACCGAATAATAAATCAAAAAACATTAATTTTCTTTTCAAATTAAGATGTTAGCAAATATTTCTTCAGGGTATGATATGTTTTCTGATAATTTAGATGTTAATAACTCTTATTATGAATGGAAATAGTAAATGGAACCAACAGTTTGGATATGGGGTTTACTAGCATGCGCTGTCGTTAGTGGGTTTTATCGTAAAACACTATTGACTGGCGTATTAGTTACTTTAGCTTTACTTGCTGCGGTATTTCAAGAGCGGTTATCAATCATTGCTATCGCTGGTGTTGCGATTGGTTTTTGTGTGGCGTATTTCACCGCGAAGCAAGAAGGGAAGTGGCGTTATGCTGGGTTAAGCTTCATGTTGATTTGGTCTTTAGCGCTTTTTGCTCACGCGATCCCCGGTTTTGATAATCTACAAGTACTAGATAAGGTGTACGCTAGCCTTGATAGCACACCGTTTACTATGTATTTAAATTTGGATAAACCGTTGGTTTTCTTTGGTTTGTTATTGGCTTATCCAGCATTGTTAGGGAGTAACAAAACTTGCAATTTTAAAGTACTCGCTTTAGTTGTGATGGGATGCTTGTCGTTATTACCTATTGCTGCGGGGTTAGGAGCGTTAAAGTTTTCTTTTTCGACACCACATTGGTTGTGGTTATTTGTACTAAACAACTTGTTGTTTACCTGTGTAGCAGAAGAAGCACTTTTTCGCGGTTTTATCCAACAAGGTTTATCGAAGCGTTTCGGTTGGGTAATCGGGCTTGTTGTTGCTAGCTTACTGTTTGGATTTGCACATATTGCTGGTGGCATGTTGCTAGTTGTGTTCGCAGGTCTTGCCGGTTTATGTTACGGCTTAGCTTTCTATCTGACAGGGCGTTTATGGGTAGCTGTATTACTACACTTTATGTTTAATTTGATGCATTTGATTTTCTTTACTTATCCGATGTTAGCAAAATAAGTAATAAAGCGGTCACCATGATGACCGCTTTATATATTTACTACTTACAGGATATTAGCGTAAGTGATCCATGACGACTAACACCGCTGCAAGTGTGTCGCTACCAAATGCCACACTTCGCTCTGGTGACCAACCGTATAAGCTGTCTGGTTGGTTATTGTGATCTTTAAATGGCATTTCAATAGTGTAAGAAAGACATTTAAATTCTTCTGCTACCCAGTTAGAGCCGACTGTTAGGTTTGCTTCACCGGGCTTATCTTTATCGTAACCATGTTCAACCTGGAACTCTGGTGTAATTGTTAGCAGTGCCTGCTTGAACATATTTTCAAGATTTTCTAAGCGCGCATCATAAGATGGAATTCCTTCTGAACCCGCAACGAAGTTATAAGGAATCGCTTCATCACCATGAATATCAAGGAAGAGATCCACACCTGTTTCAAACATTTTTTCACGCACGTAGAAAACTTCTGGACTGTTTTCTAGTGATGGTGTTTGCCATTCACGGTTAAGGTTTACACCAATCGCGTTTAGGCGAAGGTGACCACGCGCACTACCATCTGGGTTCATGTTAGGCACAATGTAGAAAACGGCTTTTTCAAGTAAAGCACGACCGACAGTATCGGTTTCATCCAGTAAACGTTGAATAAGACCTTCAGCAAACCATTCAGCCATTGTCTCGCCTGGGTGCTGACGTGCAATCACCCATACTTTCTTTTTATTTTCAGCGGTTGATTCATCACCAATAACCAATAGACTCATATCTCGGTTATCAAGTGTGTGGCCTAATGTTTCTAAACGGCAGTTGTAGTGGCTTTGTGCAAGGTGAAGAAGATCTTGATGGCGGTCATAGCTGTATGGTGCAAAGTAAGCAAAATACATTGATTCATTTTCAGGGATCACGCTGAAGGTTAATTTATCGCCATCAAATTCAGCTGGAATGCGGAACCATTCTTCACGATCGTAAGAAGCAACGACATCATAGCCTTTCCAGCCTTCAGGGTAGGCTGAATTTGCCAGGTCTAGGATTGTAAAGTTGTGCGGTTGTTGAGCTTCTGTTTCTAAACGGAAGTGGAACCATTGATGAAGTTCAGAGTTATTATCGTTAGGAATAGTTAACTGAATGTCGTCTTTGCTATCCGCTTTAACAACGTTAATACTTCCACTTTCAAAGTTACTGAAGATTTTCATTTTTAGTTTCTCATTCTAGGCTTTAATCTCAACTTACCACAAAGATAGTCTGCCTATGATGTTTTTTCCGTTATAAAACACGGCAATTGATTTGTATGATTAATAAGTAATCAGTCGTTCTACTCATATTGAAGGACGACTGACGTTGAGCGCGATTATTTCATTTGCGAATAGTATTCAGAGATATCGGCGATATCTTGATCTGATAAATTTTTAAGTTGGGCTTTCATCATTGACGACATCCCCCCAGTGCGGCTGTCATTTAAATATGCTTGCATTGAGTTATATAAATACTCTGCATTTTGGCCTTTTAGATTCGGGTAATCTGGGCGTGGTGCAATGCCATTGCTGCCGTGACAAAAACGGCAGCTCGGCGTTTTTATTTCACCTTGGGTGGCATCACCATCAGGCATTGCCATAAGTGAGCTTGAAAAGAGAAGCGTGATAAGACTTGCTGTAAAAAATGAATAGCGCATAGTTTTTATATGACTGCAAAATGAAAGGTAATTACTATCATAAGCTGTTGTTTATACCATGCAATATTTTGTTATTGTTTGATGTAACAATATGTTAGTAACTTTATTCCAAGTAAGTGTTATCACGCTATGAAGATTCAATGTTGTCACAAGGTGGACTTTCTAAGCTATTGACTAGTGCCTTAATAAATCGCGCGGCTTCTCCTCCCGTACATGCTCGATGATCAAAGGTAATAGAAAGAGGCAGTACTTTTATGGTTTTTACTCGTTCGTCTTCCATGATCACTTTATCCATGATCCGTCCAGCACCAATAATGGCAACTTGCGGTGGTGTCACAACGGGAGTGGCAAAAATACCGGCAATAGCGCCGTAGTTAGAAAGTGTGATGGTTGCTTTTTGTAATTGATGACGATCTATTTTTCGGCTGCGAATACTGGCAGCGGTACGATCAATCCAGCGTCGGATCCCTTCCTGATGATATTGTTCTGCATGATGTAACACAGGCACATACAGGCCATGGCTGCTATCGACAGCAATACCAATATTAACGGTTTTATGTAAACACCTTGTCATTGTTTCCGCATCAAACCATGCATTAAGCGCAGGCTCTATATGACAGGCGTTATTAATAGCTTTAACTAGATTGACCGTTATGTCGTCATCTTTTTGCCAGTGATATAAATGTGCTTCTTCAGTCAGAGTGACTGAAGCGACATCATGGTGCGATCGCGTCATATTTTTTGCCATATTGCGGCGCGATCCTCTTAATATTTCAGTCCCTGGTATTTGTTGTTGGTAAGCAAGATAGACATCATTATCAATAATTAAGTGATTAGCCCCAGATCCGGTAATTTCTTTAATATTGACACCTAATTTCTGTGCCAATAACCGTGCTGAAGGGGTCGCAATTAATGGATGATGTTGATTAGCAATCGAGTGTAAATTAACGGTTTGCTTTGCATCATCACAGATCGGATCAACATCAACATGTTTATCAAGCTGGGAGATGTTGCCTACAACCGTAGTCGAAGAAGATGTGTGATTTGCAGAGCTTGGACTGATTTTCTCTGGCAGTACGCTCGCAGTATTCGCGAGTAACTCATCGATTTCTAGCAAGCATTGACCAATATTAATAACATCGCCTTCGTTACCATAACGATGGACAATTTTTCCACTATAAGGTGCCGGAACATCAACCGTTGCTTTTGCTGTCTCTACAGTGACGACCACTTGATCGGTTTTCACAGTATCGCCAATATTAATATGCCATTGCACAATTTCTGATTCAGCCAGACCTTCACCAAGATCGGGTAATGTGAATGCTTTCATTGCCAACCCTCCATGAGTTCACGAGCGGCATTTACAATGTCATCGTGTTGGATCATAAAATAATCTTCATTACGATAATAAGGCATGATGGTATCAAACCCTGTTAGGCGTTTAGGCGGTGCTTTCAGTAAGCACATCGCGCTTTCAGCTACTCTTGTAATGATCTCTGCACCAACACCGCAGGTTTTTGCTGCCTCATGCACCACTAATAAGCGGCCTGTTTTTTCGAGTGATGCCGTAATGGTCGCCATATCGATAGGTTTGATACTGGCTAAGTCAATAACTTCAAGTTCTATGCCATGATGAGATAAGGTCTCTGCTGCTTGAAGTGATTCGACCACACAAGCGCCCCAAGTCACTAGGGTAATATCTATTCCTTTTCTCAACGTAAAACATTGTTCAAGCGGTAAAGCGAGACCGTTATTTTCGACATGTGATTTAACAGTTCGGTAAATCCGTTTGGGTTCAAAGAATAAGATCGGATCGTTACTTCGAATCGCGGCGAGCAATAATCCATAAGCACGTTGCGGTGAAGAGGGGATCACAACTTTTAAGCCCGGAATGTGGGCAAACATTGCTTCGATACTTTCAGAATGATGCTCCGGCGCATGAATGCCTCCACCGAAAGGGGCTCTAAACACAGCAGGGCAGGTTAAGCGGCCGCGAGTACGATTTCTTAGTCTTGCTGCATGGCATACTAGGTGCTCCATTGCTGGAAAAATAAAGCCTTGAAATTGAAATTCAGCAATAGGTCGGAGACCCTGTGATGCCATACCAACAGTGACACCAGCAATTAACGATTCTGCCAGTGGTGTATCAATCACACGTTTACAACCAAAAGCTTGTTTTAAACCGAGTGTGGCACGAAAAACGCCACCATTTTCACCAATGTCTTCACCCAAAATAACGACATTAGGATCGTGTTGCATTTCATAGTGAAGGGCGAGGTTAACTGCTTCTATTAATGTAATGTCAGCCATTATTCCCTCCTGAATTTTGCTTCTCCATTCGCATCGCTTTACTGATAAGTGCGTCGCGTTGATAGTGCAGATCGGGATCGGCTTTCTCGTAAAGATAATCGAATGCTGATTCTGGCGCTTGTACAGTGAGATCAAGGTATTGTTCAACGGCTTGATTAATACGCTGATGGCAAATATCTAACCATTGTGATTCTTCTGCTTCTGACCATAGATTTTGATTGATTAAATAGGTTTTTAATCGAGCAATAGGATCGAATTGCCATGCTTGTTTGACTTCTTCATCTTCACGATAACGAGAGGCGTCGTCAGCAGTGGTATGATCACAAAGTCGATAACTTATCGCTTCTATTAATGTCGCACCTTTACCTTTTCGTGCCTGATCTAAACTTTGTAGAAGGGCATCGTACATGGCAACAATATCATTGCCATCAACCATGATACCTTTGATTCCTGCGCCTTTGGCTTTATCGACTAAGTGTTCGGCATGACATTGCAAATGCAGTGGTACAGAGATCGCCCACTGATTATTGTTGATTACAAATACTAAGGGGATATTCCAAACACCAGCGCAATTGAGAGATTCTAAGAAGTCACCTTTTGAGGTTGCTCCATCACCACAAGTGGCAACGGTTGCTCTATGTAATCCTTTGATTTTCATTGCTGCTGCTATACCGACAGCATGAGTGCATTGTGTTGAAATTGGCACGCAAAATGGCATATCGTCATTATGTGAAATATCAGGGGATGTTGAGGGGAAATTGCTACCTAATTCATCGCCGCCCCAGTATTGCAAGTTCTGCAACATACTTATACCCCGCGCCCATAATGCGGGCATATCACGGTAATAAGGCGCAAGCACATCGGTAGATTGCATAGCAGAACCAATCGCGATACCAATGGCTTCCGCGCCAAGGTGTGAAGGATAAGTCCCTAACTTTCCTGTTCTTTGTAAGGCAATTGCTTTTTTATCATAGTGACGAACTAAAACCATATCGCGGTAAAATTGCTGTAGCAATGTATCATTAGCCCACTCAGGAAGAGGGGTGACTAAATGACCACGGTGATCTATATAACGATGCATGGGTTGTGTCTGTCTATTCATCCCAAGCTCCTTGTGTTTTATCACCTCTTTATTATTTTCTGCTAAGAAGTGAATCGTTATAACGGCTTGAACTGGATAATTTAAGTGTAACGAATAGACAGCAACTTGCTTGAGCTTTCTCGTTGATATAACAGTAAACAAAACAATACAGCGAATTTATTGGAAAAAAGACCTCTTATTCACAACTAGTAGTTAATTGTGCTTATTATTGGTGTAAATTATGGTCTTTTATGTTGCTATGTGTCTGGCGATAATCTTACCCGGCTAAATCGTGCAAACCGTGGAATACCTCGTTCGGTATACCCGTTGTAACGAAACTGAATGGTAGTGCCAAGGGGGGGAGGGTTTTTGCGTTGTTGTTCAGTAAAGCCTGTTCCTATCTTAAAGGTTTTATTATTGATTGTTTTTACCCAAATAGATCCCATTAATCCCTGATATTTTCCATTTCCCTTTTCGTAACCAATAACAATTGCTTCAGCATCTTGATGTTGTTTGAGTTTTAGTAACTTATTTGTTCTGCCTGCGACATAGTAGTTATTGATATGCTGAAGCATTAAGCCTTCACCATGGTTATTAACGATAATATCAAGCCATTGCGTAAGAATACTGATTTCGTTAATACGTTTATGCTCAACTAGATAAAGCACGTTGTTTGGCACTGTACTGTGAGTCTGGATAAGTTTAACTAAGCTGTTGTAGCGTTGTTCAAAAGGTAAATCTGATGTAGGTAAATCAAACACCATATACTTGACGTTACGCCATGCCTTGTCATTAGGGACGTGATCCATGACTATTTTAGTCAGAGCTTGGAATTTACCACGTTGTAGCCATAATTCACCATCAAGCGCTATTGCGGGTAAGTTTTTTATAAACCAATGAGGAGCATGGATTTGTCTACCTGATTTTGTCGTAAGTTGTGTGCCATTCCAATAAGCTCTAATGCCATCAAGCTTCTCACTAACAAGGTATTCTCTGACAGGGAATTCTATATTATCAATAACACTGTTCTTGTCATTAAGGTGCTGTAAATCTAAGGCTTTAGCTTTCATTAATTCAGGGGTTGATTGTGCAGAAAATGAAAGTGTCAGCATGACTAATGCTGCGATAGGTGAGAGCGGTTTATTTATATAATTAAGATGTTTTCTTGAGGAAACTTCAGCAGCAGTCAATATGTTTATCATCGCCTAACCTCTAAATTATAATTAGTAATAATTAAGGTATTAGACACTTGTGATAATGGAAAATATCAATACGGTTTCATATTGAAATAGTGTGTTGTCACTCTAAAATTTCTTCGAGATGATACAAGCATTAACAATTTAATGTGTTTTAAGTATATTTAGTTGTTGTTAAGTCTCGATAATGATGTCGCTTTTTTAACTACAACATCCGCCTTTGTTGTATAGCTATCAGCGCAATTATAGAAAGCTTGTGCTTGTTTATGATCAGCAACAAAAGAGAGCGGTTGCTCTAGTCCTTCTATATAAATCCGCGAGCGGTTGCCGTGAGAGCGAAAAGTATCGATGAATAATTTTGGGCTGACATTATCATTCGCGATAGTCGTGCTGTAGATGACATTTTTACTATCAATACGTTTGAAAAGGTTATGATCGACTAAGTACTTTATATCTGCTTTAGTTTTATTAAAGATCGGCTCTTGAGTTAATTTACCTCGAGATGGTGCGGATAAGTCATTGAAATGATATATTTTAATATCAAATTTACTATGGTAGTTAGATGATAACGCCAAAATAATCTTATCTTGATGTCGCTCTTCTTTTATACGTAACGTACAAGCCGAATTGTTTTGGATATAAACTGAATTTTCAAGCAGAGGCGTTGAAAAAGCAGAAACAGTGAGAAAAAGTAGTGGTGTAATCATAGTGCGCACCATATAGACATACATCAGTGTAAATCGAGGACAACATTTTGTTCCTACTTTAAACACTAGTGCTTATGGCAATCAAAATGTGGCTAACATTACAAACTATTATTTGTAATACACATTATTATTTCTGAGACGGCAATCTAGATTTATAGATAAAGTCTTAAATTAAACTGTACGAAGTGAGGTTGTTCGAAACCTTGCTATAAATATGACAATTGATTACATATTAAATGTTAAATTACGCATTTAGATAATAACAAAAATTAAAAATGTGCTGTTGCTGTATGTTTAGGAGAAAAAAATATGTCGAGTAGTACTACAGGAAAAACTACAAAACGTAACTGGAAATTGTCGTTACTTCTTGGGTTATTAGCTGGCGGGGCATTGGGCGCAGGTATACAGCATTACAATAATGTGCCTGTGACGACGGCATATAGTACGTTAAAAAGTGACTATCAGTCAGTAGTTGACGAACTCAATAAAGAAAAGTTATCAGTTAAACAGTTAACAGATGAGAAAGCGTTACTTGTTGAAAGCTCTAATCAAAAGTTAGATGCACTAAATTTGCAGTTAGATCAACAAAAGGTTCAGCTTGAGCAATTAACACAGCAATTAACTAATATTCAAAAGCAGCAAGAGACAACCCAAAAACTGGTCGTGACCAAAAAGAAACTTAATAAAGAAGTGGTAGCGCTAAAAACTAAAACCAAGCAACAAAAAGAAGTGATCGATAATTCAAATGTGTTGTTTGAACAAAAATCAAAGACACAGCATGATTTAGCTGTAGTTCAAAGGCAAATAGTGGCTCTTAGCCCTGATATAAAAAAAGCAAAAAAAGCATGTGCAGAGTTTAAATCCGGTAATAGCTGGAACTGGGTATCACAAAAAGATTGTGATAATTACGCGGATTTTCAACAGAAGCTTAATACGTTAAAAGCACAAGAAAGTCAGTTAAAACAGTCGTTAGCTACGCTTAATAAGAAAATTAATGCGTAATGGGTTAACCTTTATCAAGGTTCTTTCTGAGTGCTAGGAATAGCCTCAAAAAGGCCGCAATGTTGATCTTTTACAGTGAAGTGACACTATAAAATGAGGCATTGCGGCTTTTTATAATTTAGCTATTAACCTATAGGTTGAGCAAGTGAAGCAGGAAAACCGCGCTGAATGGCAATTTTTTCCGCATTCGAAACTATTTCTTGTTTATCTAACTGCAAGGTTGTTGAAAAAAGCTGCTCTCTTGTAGTTACATCATCATGATACGAATTGATGATTCCTTTTGTGATGAGTTCATTCACAATAGCATCGGCTGCTGATAGTGCTGATGAAGCTTTTACAATTTCAGAACGCGCATAGTTGTCACCAGAGAACGATATATCTGCAGCACGAAGCGTTGCATCAGTCCCTGGGATTTGCTGAGCGCCAAATAATGGTTTTCCGCCTACAACAGCACTTTTAAATGTATCAACATATTGTGCGACATGTTTTATCGCTTTTTCTGTACGCTCAATCACTTCTTCTTCAGACCATTGACGGTTTAATTTTTCTTTAAAAGCGTCATTAAGTTTTGGTTGAGCAGAGGAATGATCAGAGGTTACTAACCCATTTTCAAATAGAGTAATGTCTTTTGTCATTCCATGTAATTGGAAGTAGCCATTAGGGTAAGGTGTGAGTTGAGCCATGCCTTTTGGCGTACCACGCTCACCATGAATAATCACTTCTGGCCAATGCCCCTCACATTTCTCCCAGCGTGTTACATAAGCGGCTTTAAATTCTACCATTCGCTCTCGTGGAATATGAGCAAGATCATCGATTGTGCCAGAACGATAGCCACAAGCATTGATCAAGTAATCAACAGTACATTGTTGCTTATGATTATCCTGAGTTTCATAAGTGATTAACCATCGCTGAGTGACTTGGTCAAATTCAACCCCACACACTTTACTTGAAAGTAATACATGACAGTTCTCCATCTGCTTCAGTGCTAGGGATGCGGTTGCTGCAATTCGAAATACACTTAAACCATACTCTTGTACCATTACGATAGGGTATTTGAATTGATCTAATTGAAGCGATTTGGCGACAGGGATCATCCAATCATCAGGTGTGACTGGGTATGTTGGATTATCTAAGAGCTTTAACTTTTCTATATCTTGCTGCGAATAGAGAGTGAAGTAATCACTAGGCTCACCTAGCACTTTATTCTTACTATCTCGTTTCACCAATTGTTCGTAAGTGGTTTTTAGTAAATCTAAGCGAGGTATTAAATCTAATGCCGAGCCGTTATCGTCAATGGGCACAGCGATAACAGTTGGGCGAATGTTCGCGGTATGTTTGAACACTCTGAGCGTATCAATCGATTGCTCTAATAGGTTGAGACACTGTTGACTAGAAATCTCACGATATAAATTTCCGCCCGCATGAAGATGGCAAATAGGTGGGCCGTTAACGAGACTTATCCCTTCTTCGAATAGGTTTATTGAAATTCCCAGTTCAGCAAGACGAAGTGCAATCGTAGCACCCGCGACCCCTCCACCAATAATACCAACAGTTGAATGGCTAATGCCTTCTGAAGAGTGGCGCTCTGAAATATTCATAATGATTAGGCTTAAATGTGAAATTCAATAGTGGTTATAAGGTTAAAAATTGTATGGCTTTAATTAAGGATGTTAAGCCAATTGTATTTTACAAGGATACAGTTACGAGAGAAATATAAAGTTAGATCAAAAGTTAGAACAATCGCACTTATTTTTTTTGCTCACAAAATAGCCGCTTTGTTTAATTAAGCAGAAATATGAATAAAAAGTGGATATAAAAACCGAGTCAATAGCTGGAAAATAAAATTACACAATCATAAGTACGATAGGGTTTGTTGTTAAAATGTGATAAATATTTTATTTTATAAAAGCAGTATTTTGATGGGTAATATTCATGAATCTTTTAAATACAACCATTTAAAAAAGTTAAATGTTACAAGAAATTTTTTTATTATAGCTTTTTATTTTTATGTTTGGTAAATTAACCCCTGTTTTTTTGAGGTGATACGCAAAAATAAAAACTATTTTTGTATTTGTGAGTTTAAGCATCTAAAAAAGCACCTGTAGTGGCAACATTCATAAAATAAAGGATAAAAAACATGTCTAAAGCACGTTTTGCGATTTTACCTCTTGCACTTTTAATTTCTGGTGCAGTGAACGCAGCAACTGAAAACCCATTCTACGCTGGCGTTCGTGCTGGCGGCACTCATTACGCTGACTTCGATTCAAAGACAGCAGTTAATGGTGGCTTTACTTACGGTAATCCAAGTTCTGAGTTCCGTATTGATCGTGATGATTTCGCTGCAGGTCTATTTATGGGTTACAACGTAACACCATGGTTTGCAATTGAGGGTGGTTACACTTGGTTAGGTGAAGTGACTCTAAAAGGTGACAAGCATCATGACAAAGGTAAAGTAGAACAACAAGTTATCGACCTTGTAGGTAAGTTCACTTACCAAGCGACTGATAAAGTAGATCTATACACTAAAGTTGGTGGTGCATGGCAGTTCACTCGTGCTAAAGGCCTTCCAACTCAAACAGAAACCGATCGTGATGACAGCCTAATTGCAACTGCAGGTCTAGGTGCTGAATACCACTTCACTGATAACCTATCTGCACGTGCTGAATACCAGTACTACCACGATATGGAAACTAAGCCGACTGGTACTGATACGAAGGTAAGTTGGGATACTCACTACTACGGTATGAGCCTAGTTTACGGTTGGGGCGCTCCTGCACCAGTTGTTGTACCAGTAGTTGAAGAAGTTGTTGAAGCTGCAACTGTTCAAGTTGAGCCAATTTCTGTAACAATGCCTTTCGCATTCGACAGCGACACACTAACTACAGAAGACCAAGCACGTCTTGAGCCTATCGCTCAGCGTCTAGTTAACTTCCCTAACGCAGAACTAGTTGTTATCGGTCACACTGATAGCCGTGGCTCAGAAGCTTACAACCAGAAGCTTTCTGAAGAGCGTGCTAAGACTGTAGCGGTATACCTAATGAAGCACTTCAACATCGATGCAAGCCGTGTTAAAGGCGAAGGCCGTGGTGAGCTAGATCCAGTAGCTTCAAACGACACTGCTGAAGGTCGTGCTCAGAACCGTCGTGTAGATGTAACTACTCCTGGTTTTGAAATCCAAGCTGAAGTTGCAGAAGCTGTAGTTCAGTAATTAACTCTTTTGAGTTATAAAAAAGCGCCGCAAGGCGCTTTTTTTATGTTTGTAATAAAATTTAAAATCAATGTTAAACTATTACTTTATCGTAGTTTAATGGTATGAGAGTCGAATGACTATTTGGAAAAGAGAGTTTAGTTTAGCAAGCCTAAATAAAACCTCAGAAAATACATTAATTAAACATTTAGGTATTACCTACTCAGCTTTTGACGAAGAATCACTCTCGGCAACAATGCCAGTTGATCACAGAACACACCAGCCACTGGGTATGTTACATGGTGGAGCCTCAGTCGTTTTAGCTGAAACATTAGGGTCAGTAGCCGCAAATTTGTGTGTAGATCATGATAAGTACTGCGTTGGCTTAGATATTAACGCAAATCATATTCGTGCAATAAGAGAGGGGGTTGTAACTGGCCGTGCTAGTGCTCTTCATTTAGGCGCAACCACACAAGTTTGGCAAATCGAAATAAGAGATGAAAGACAGCGATTAATTTGTACTAGCCGATTAACAATGGCCGTCATTATTAATAAAAAGAAGAAATAAAATAACCGATGATAATAAATTTTGAACAAGGTCGAATTATCGCGACTCAACGAGAAGTCGTTGTGAGAATTGATGGAAATTGCAGGATTAACCTTCAAGCACAAGTTGATGAGCTAACACTTATTTCTGGCGCTAATGTTGTTAGTGCTGTTGGTTGCGGGATTAATTGGTCTATAAAGTTAGATTCGAATGAGCAATTGCAACAACTTGCTAATGAAATAGGTATTGCGATTACTATTTATTAACCTTTTTTGCTTTATATTGAATAAAGAATATTAAAATTATCTTTATGAACTAATTTATCTCTGAATAACCTAGTTGAAATTATAAATATGGAATATTATTCCTTACAGGAAACATTTACCTCTCATCGGGTATGTTAGAGTAATAATTGAACAATAATAAGAATTTCACATGTCTAAAAAATATATTGCATTACTACCGCTTGCATTAGTTGTATCAACCGCTGTATCTGCTGCTACTGTTAATCCTTTTTATGTTGGCACACGACTCGGTGGTGCTCACTATTCAAATTTTCAACAGAACTATCAAGATATAACTGGCATAAATCTTAATAAAGATGATGTCGCGGCTGGTGTATTTGCAGGTTACAACTTTACACCTTGGTTTGCGGTTGAAACGGGTTATACATGGTTAGGTGAAGCTAAGTTTGAAAATAAGAAGATTAAGCAACATGCTATTGATCTTACAGCTAAAATGACATGGAACCTCAATGATCAATGGGGCGTGTTTGGTAAGTTAGGTGGCAGTTACATGCTCGCTGACTTCCATGGCTATGGCGTTAAAGACCTTGATGATCATTTACTTGGTACGGCTGGTGTCGGTGTTGAGTATAAATTGACTAACCATCTATCTACCCGTTTAGAGTACCAGCTTTACCACGATATTCAGTCTAAGCCTCGTAACACGAATCTAGCTTATAACTTTGATACACAGTTTTATGGTTTGAGCCTTGTATATAGCTGGGGAGCAGCGCCTGCCGTTGTTGCACCAGTTGTTGATACTGCACCGCCAGTTCAAGCTGCAACAGTAACAGTAGAGCCTTCAACGGTTACGATTGCTTATGGTGTTGATGGTAAGCATTTAACTGAAAAAGATAAGCAACGCCTTCAACCAATGATTCAACGTTTAACACGTTACCCGAGTGCAACAGCTGAAGTGACGGGCTATACATCAAATACAGGTAGTGCAACTTATAACCAGAAATTATCTGAAAAGCGTGCGAAAAATGTAGCGGATTTGCTTTCTCAGTATGTTGCTGACGCTAGCCAAATTACAGCGAAAGGGATGGGTGAAGCAAACCCTATTGCGACTAATGATACCGCGAAAGGTCGAGCAGAAAATCGTCGTGTAGAGATTTACTCACCAGCATTAAAGATTGCCACAGAAGATGCTGCTGAGCGTCCAGATTGCTGCGCAATGGAAAATAACCTATAAATAAAAAAGCGCCGAAAGGCGCTTTTTTTGACTCAATCTATTAGGTATTAGATGTTAGGTGCGCAAATAGATTTCTTTCTTAAACAAAGCGCCATAATAATACCGAAAATAGCACCTTGAGTAATAATCGCTGAACCACCATAGCTAAAGAAAGGTAATGGACTTCCCATAACAGGTAATACGCCGCTCACCATACCAATATTAATAAAACTATAAAGAAAGAAACTTAAAGCAAATGAGCCACTGACTAATCGTGCAAACGTTGATTCTGACTGATTCGCCAGCCATAACACTCTAAAAGTCATAAACGTATAGATAGCTAAAATAGTGAAGCTACCAATGTATCCCCATTCTTCTGCAAATGTTGAGAAGATAAAATCGGTATGACTCTCTGGAATGAAACCAAGATGACCTTGTGTTGCATCCATCCAACCTTTGCCAGAAATCCCACCAGATCCAATCGCAATTTTGGATTGAATGATCTGATAGCCAGAGCCTAATGGATCTGATTCAGGATTTAAAAATTGAAGAATACGTTTTTTCTGGTAGGTCTCCATTACGAAATACCACGCCAATGGAAGACTGACACCAATAATGGCTATCACAGATGAAATTAACTTCCATGACATCCCCGCAAAATACAGAACAAATAGAGCGTACATTACCGTGAAGATAGCACCATCTAGATCTGGTTGAATAAAAATCAATCCCGCTGGAATCGCAGTTACTATCAAACAAATCATGATCTTTTTAATACTAGGTCGACCGGCATCACTGACAAGAATCCAAGCCATCATGATTGGGACCGCTATTTTTACAAGTTCTGACGGTTGAAAACGTATTGGTCCTAATGCTAACCAGCGTTGCGAGCCATTGGTGCTATCACCAAGAACAAAGACACCAACAAGTAAAAGTACAGTAATAAAAAACAAATATGGAGCACTTCGCTCATAAGCGGCAGGTGAAATAGATGACATAAACAATAATGCGATAATCGCAATTCCTGCACGAATAAGATGACGCTCTATAATTGGCTCACTAAAGCTACTTGCACTCCATACACTCAAAGAACTGAATGTGATAAGAATTAAAATCGATATTAATAGTGGTATATCGATATAAGGACGGAATTTACTCATCGTGTACTTCACTGATTCACGCAAATTTGCGTAGACGTTAGTAATGCCTGTCACTTTAGGTGAGTTATTATTTGCCGCAAGATAAAAAGTGAAACAAAATGTGGCTTGGGCTTAAAATAAAATATTATGACTGTTTTTCTAATGTTCATCGCATAAAATGCTAATTTAAGTAGCGCGCAATGCATAACAATAATATTTCTTAAATAGTGACCAAGTACAGAGAAGTAAAGATAAATACCGTTATACTTTTTCTGTAAATTTAGTCGGAGAATCAGATGGATCGTTATTACTGGGGTGTTGATTTAGGTGGTACAAAAATCGAATGTATTGTGATAGATCGTAACTCAGATCAACCCATTATTCGTGAACGCATTGAGACAGAAAGTATTAAAGGTTATCAACATATACTTGATCAAATAAAGATACTGATTGAGCGGTGTGCAAAAATAGTTGGACATTACCCTTACGCGGTTGGTTTTGGAACACCAGGTACGCTTGATCCGATTCATGGCGTTATGAAAAACTGCAATACAACGGCATTAAATGGTCAGCCTCTTGATAAAGATCTTAATGAAATGCTTGGAATCCATGCAATTATTGCTAACGATGCCAATTGTTTTGCTTTAGCAGAAACACATTTTGGGGTCGTCAAACGTATCAAACCTGATGCTCAAATTGTATTTGGCATCATTATGGGAACGGGCGTAGGGTCTGGCATAGTGGTAGACGGTAAATGTTTATACGGCTGCCATGGTATTGCTGGTGAGTGGGGGCATAATGTTCTTGAGCATAATGGCGCGGATTGTTATTGCGGTAAGCAAGGTTGTGTGGAAACGGTTATTTCTGGGAAAGGATTAGAGCGTTATTATTACGAGCTTTCATCGCAAGCGTTATCTTTGCCTGAGATCGTCGAGCAAGCCAAACAGAATAATCATGAAGCAGTGAAAACAATAACACGTTTACGTGAGTATTTTGGTTTAGCGGTCGCACGAATTATTAACGTACTTGATCCTGAGATCATCGTGATTGGTGGTGGTGTCGGTAATATTGACGCGTTATATCAAGATATAGAAACACAAATTTTACCGCACTTGTTTAATACAGAGCTTAATACCTTGATTGTAAAACCAGAGCTAGGGGATAGTGCTGGTGTGTATGGCGCTGCAGCTTTAGTAAAGAACATCAGTTAAACAAGAGTCAGCCAAAAGTTAAAAGCGCGATACATATTAATAGTATCGCGCTTTTGTTTTAACTTGCCAGAACTTGAGGCTTACGTTGTAAACTTGCTACTAGCATGTAAATTGCCGTTGCAAGTAGAACAATGAAGAAGAAATCCATTATTCCATTTTGCTCTGCCATAAAGCTGTTAGCACCAATTGGACCCAGTGCTGAACCAATGCTGTAACTAAACAGCATAACTTGTGTTGCAGCAACAATATATGAAGAATCCAAGTTGTCACACGCCAATGTAATTGCAATTGGGTAAAGCGCAAAAGCAGACATGCCTAACAACGCCAATGCCGTGATCAGAACGACATAGTCTGATGATAGGTAAGTAATACCCATAGCAAAAACACCAAGCAAAGACATTAAAGCAAGCAATAGCGTTTTGCTCAATTTAATTGAAAGTTTGCTAACGACAGGTTGAATAACCATACCACCAAGAATGATTGCAGCCATCAACACGCCTACTTGATCTGTTGTTAGAGCATTTTGTTTTAATGCTAAAGGCATTAAACCGTAGATACTGCCCATTACAACACCTGACGTTATACAACCAATAATTGCAGGTTTACTCAAACGTGCAATTTGCTTTATTGATAACACTTGGTGTGAATCACTGCTAGGTTGACCTTGTTTTACAAACAGAGGCGGTAAAATTGCGATTAGCAATAGCACTAGAATAACGATAAAAGGAATAAACCCTTTAACACCAAACATGCCTACTGCTAATTGACCAACAGTGGTGCCACCATAGAGTGAGGTCATGTAAAAACCAAGACGTTTTGCTCGCTCTTTCGCGTTATCACCAATAAGTAGCCATGATTCAACAACAACGAAAATACCTGCAACAGCCATACCAGCAACGAGGCGTGCAAATAGCCATACTTCTTTATTTGGAAAAATTGGCAAAACCGCAACAGTTACTGCTAGCAAAGCTAAAAAAGTAATAAAAGCCACACGGTGACCAATCTTCGCAATAATTGGCTCGATCATCATTGAGCCAATAAGAAGACCAATGTAATAGATGCTTGCTAACCAACTTGCATAACTGCTATCAATTTTAAAATTTGCTAATGATAACGGAACCAAGCTCATTAGGTAGCCTGATGCGATTGCGAATACAGTTAGTCCAGCAACAGGCACAAAAATGCCGCCGCTTTTGCGACAAGTAGTGATGTCTTGCACTACCTTGGTCTCCAAGTGAAATGTTTGAAATAACCTGTCTTTATTTAAGGTAAATACGTTTAGAAAACGAAAAACCAGAAATCAAGGAATGATCACTGGAGATAACAAGACAGAGCTGTTTAAAAAAGTGTTTTATTAGAAAACTCGGCGATTATTGACCCTAACCTAACATTAGTAAAATGAGAAAAACTAATGTGAAACAGGGCATTTCATTACATTGATTAATGCCAAAAAATAATCGTTAGAGTAGTGATCATTAAACTGAACTCAAAATCGTACTTTATCTGATTAATATATTTATTTTTAAAGAATTAGAACTGGTTTTACTGTTGCGGAACAGGGGGGAGTTTAAATAATGATTAGTGTTGTAATTGTTGTTCTATGCAAAAAAAGAACAAACAAAAGCGCATTTTTATCAAAATAATATAAAAAAAATTGGTTTCTAATGAAGAGTTTGGATTACATTTACTAAAAAGCCACCTTACTATAGCGATATGGCACTCAGAGTAAGATGGCTAGTTATATTTTGAAGTCGATTAACGTTTATTTTTTAGATAGCGTTTACGTCGTTCTTCTTTCTTTTTGATCTTTTGTTCAGCTTTACGTTCAGCTTCTACTGCCACATTGATCAGCTCTTCAGTGATCATATCTGGATGCTCTAGAGTAATATTCCCCAGTGTACCGTTACGCAATTCATTGATAAGAATGACAGAGGCTTTGTGCAGATCAACACGACCACCACCTTTTAAACAACCTCGTTTGCGCCCGATCTCTTCCATTAGCTCAATTTCAGATTCAGGTAGGTCATCATCAAGGTTATAACGTGCCTTGATCATATCTGGGTATGCTTTGATCAGATATTCAATGGTAAAGAAAGCCACGTCGATATAATCCATCGCGGTATCTTTAATTGCCCCCGTTGCAGCAAGGCGGAAACCACTATGTGGGTTTTCTACTTTTGGCCAAAGAATTCCCGGCGTATCAGAAAGCAGTACACCGTTATCGAGGTTAATACGTTGCTGTTGGCGTGTTACAGCAGGTTGGTTTCCTGTGATTGCGACAGTTCTGCCTGCAAGTGTATTGATAATAGTTGATTTCCCAACGTTAGGAATCCCCATAATCATGGTGCGAATTTTTTTACCTGCTTCCTCACGGTGAGGTGCAAGCTTGCGGCATAAATCCATGATCTGATTAACTTCGTTTAAGTTTTCAGTGGTGACAGCAATGGCTTTAACGCCTTGCTCTTTTTCAAGGTGATCAATCCAAAGTTGAGTCATCTCAGGATCGGCCAAATCACGCTTGTTCAAAACTTTAACAACAGGCTTACCGTCATTGGTATTGCGGAACGATTTGATCAGTGGGTTTTCACTACTAAATGGGATACGAGCATCTAAAACTTCGATGATCACATCAACTTTCGGCATCGCTTCTTCAATTTCTTTGCGGGCTTTGTGCATGTGCCCTGGAAACCACTGGATACTGTTACTACTCATTTGATTTATATGCTCTTTATTTGTTCTTTGTGTCCCTTGGGGTACAACCAGGGGTACTAAAATTGGTCGCAAGAAAAATAGTGGTTATATCTTGCATTATTAAGTTATTGATAGAAATTCTATCATAGTTGGCAGTAGATCACTCTTAAATGATAAAGAGGATTGGAATCATTCTTTATATCCATGCCTACTTGAGTAAGAAAGGGCAACAACAAACGTCAGCAACACATGATAGGGTGGGGAAAGAGTAAAAATACTAGAAATAATCTTTAGCCTTGGTTTGAGGAAGGTTGAATATACCATTTCTGGATATCAGAATATCTATAGGCTGTTGGCTAATCACAAATGAGTTAACTTTTCTGCTAACTCGTAAATGCCCCATTATTAGTCAGAGTAAATGCTCATTCATATCGTATTAACAGAATTTTGGATGAGATATTCTAATCAAAGTTAACTAAAAATATTTAGTTTAAATTCTGGATGTTTTATTACTCTCTTCCATAAAAAACGCGAGTTTGAGGTTTTTCACCTCGCTGAGAATACACCTATAACCAGCTGGGCAATAATTGGCCTGAAGGCTTAAATTTTCTGGATAAATCGTAGATACATATTCAAGTTACAGTTTACGTATTTTGTTTTCACCGATAAAAAACGCTCCCATTAGAGGGAGCGTTTAAGGCAATGAATATAAGGGCTATACAAGATTAGCGAAGTACTCTCACCGTATGTTTACTTAAGAACTCTTTAGCAAAGTCGTTGACTTGTTTTTTCTGGGCATCAGATAAATGACTCATTGTTTCAAGGTATTGTTCTTTATAAATATCATAAAGGTCATGCTCTTTGTCTGTACCCATTGAATCAAGATATATTTTTGAGTAAGCAGCTCCAAGCACTTCGTCTTTTTCAGGGTAAGTGATTTGTGGTAATGAATGTAGGTACCGTGCAGCAAGAAATATTATAGAACCAGCATCTCCAGTATTTGCCATCTTTATCCAAATATCTAACGCTTCTTTTTTATTGCCTTCATCATAAATTATAGAAGCATAACCTTCCATCCCCCTAAAGTTACCCTGTTCAGCAGAGGCCTTGTAAAGACGTTTTACTTCTTTTTCTCGATTGCCAGGTATGAAAAACCAGCCATCTCCGCCAGCATACATACTTGCTAGGCTTGCCTGTGCCTTTGAGTTTTCATGGTCAGCAGCTTTCTTCAACCAGTCATTAGACTCATCAGGGTATAAGAAGGATAACATATTCATTGCGTTACCATCTCCTTGTTCTGCTCTAACTTTTAATTCTTTAACTAAAGGCGTACGATATTCCTCTCTATCACCATAAATATTTGTATCTGTCGACAGAACAAATTTAGCTTTTTCGCTTCCTAGTTTCGCGGCTTTAACAGCATATTCATGTTCTTGAGGGGTTTGGGCCATAATATTCGTTCTAAAGGTCCATGAATAAGCTAAAGCAGCTTTTGCATTCCCCTTATCTGCCGCGTATTTCAAATAAGGTTGCCCTTGTTTTATTTTATATTGGTCGACGAGTAAATCGCCTAATTGATAGGCATCTTCAACAGACATGGAGCTTGGCGCAGGGTATGTTGTTTGTGCCTGTGTTTGTGAGGCGCACAACAGGCATAAACATAACAGCCACCGGTAACCTATTTTTACTTTTTGCATTATTTATTAATCCTTATTACTGCCTATAAAGCTGTTATGGGGGGCTACTGATAAGTTAAGATAGGTAAGGGTACTCCTAATTATTGCCTGCTCGTGTAGTGATGTATCATTACAGATTTGACTTTAATTCATTAAGTTAAATGAATAATGAGTTTAGTGTTGTTTTAATGTAGCAAATCAAAATAGAAGAATTTTAACGAAGTTACATGCATTACCTTACAGAATGAGTACAGAAAGGATTTGATTGCGCAATGTATAGAAAATACCTGAGCCTATTAATAAGCGCATGTGTATTAACAGCATGCACTGGAGAGACAACCGCTTCAGTAACCAGTAAAACGGTACCAGCTGAGAAAATCACTCAAATAGAAGCGAAAGTAAAAAAGCTCTACCCTGATGCAGATACCAAACTTCAACATCAAATCGTCGAAGTTGCTGTTGAATCACTTGAAAGCATGGTATTTATCAAAGGTGGAACCTTCATGATGGGCGCATTTAAAGCCCCTTGTAACCCCATTTCTACGGATAGAATGGATTGGTCGCCAGATGCTAAGTGTAATACCGCTTTGTCGAATGCTGAAACTGGCGCTAATTTTATGCATAAAGTAACCTTAAGTAACTACTCATTAGCTAATCATGAAACGACCTATCACGGCTTTGATGCTTTTAAAAGGGCGCATAATCTGCCCGTTGTCAAAGCTGAAAATAGGGCGAAATATGACCTTTCTGATGAACAGTTTAAAAATAAAGCAACACCAACCAAAACCTGGCAAGAGGCAAAAGATTACTGTTTATGGCTGGGTGAATTAACGGGTTCTCCGATTGATTTACCCACAGAAGCACAATGGGAATATGCGGCAAGAAATCGTGGGAAGCATCTATACTATGCAACCAATAACGGTTACCTTCAGCGTAAAGGTGACCAGCATTTGGTTGATGGAAGGTATGTTGATTACACAAAAGATGAATGGAATATTGGTAGCTCTATAGATTTAAATCAAATTAAATTGTATCCGCCAAATCCATTAGGTTTGTATGATATGGCAGGAAATGTAAAGGAATGGATGAATGACTGGTATAGCGAAGATTATTATCAACGCTCCCCTGAACTCGACCCTCAAGGGCCATCGAGAGGATCTAAAAAAGTCATGAGAGGAGGGGGGTTAACAACATCTCGAGCAGGCCAAGCCATAGCTCAAGATGGATATATCTCACTCAATGGTTTTCGCTGCGCGGTGCAGCAACCGACACCAGTAAAGTAGTATTCAGTTAGTGCCGACAATAACATTTGGCTATTGTCGGCAGCTCCAAATTAAATTTTTAATACTCTTTTCTTTTGCTTTCTATGTTGGAAATCATAAATGGTGAATGGAGTTGAAGGGATCATACCCATATTATCTAAATAATTTACACTCGCTAACTGAGCAATCCATTGATTAAATTCTTTTTGTTGATCGCCATCTAAGATGTAGTTTATGCGCTGTAGGTTTTTCACAAGCGCATTATCTGAACTATGTTTTTTACCCTCGACATTCATGTGGGCTAACACTTCAACAAACTTTCGCCAAGAGCGAATCGTACCGCTTAATAACACATAAATTGCTGCTTCCTGCTCCTCCTCAAGATTAAGCCAATATGTATGTACTAGGGAATTGTGTAGTGGTCAACAAATACTAGCTACGGTTTTAGAGGTTAACCAATATAATCGTTCTGATTCATTCGGTGTTAATCCGCCATTATATTGATGTGGTCGTAATTGGCTGTAATAACCAATAATATATCGAGTGATTTCGTGTTTTGCTTCAG
>NZ_PYOB01000023.1:0-66726 GCF_003026165.1 Photobacterium sp. GB-1
AATCAAGAGTGCCGCTACGCCCTTTGATCCTCAATACCAAGAATACTTGGCAAAGAGAAAATCAAAGAAGCAATGCCGCAACTCTTGGCATGAACCTGCTCTCGCTGCTTTGTAAGTTGCTGGGTGCCAATCGGTGCCTTAGTGGAGGCTTGAGCCGTATGCAGTGAAAGTTGCACGTACGGTTCTTAGAGGGACGGCACTTGGTAACAAGTGTCGTCTACTCGACAAAAATGAGTTAGCTCATGGATATATATAACTTCAGAGAATTGATGACATCTTCTGGTAACAACCAATAACGAAAAAACGGCTCGATGCAAAAGCAAAGAGCCGTCTTTCCGTTCCATATACTTTGGGGTTCCAAACCAAAGTATCGTCCGAGCCGTTCCACTCGGAAATCTAGTACGTCATTGTCACTTATGCGTGCAATAGCGCCATTGATTCTTTTGCAATTACCCACTCTTCATTGGTTGGGATAACCATTGCTAGTGGTGTATTTGGCTTAGTGATAATACCCTGTGCGCCAAAACGTGCAGCGGCATTACCTTCTATATCTTCTTGGTAACCAAAGATCTTCATTAAACGTAGAATTTCACTACGAATTGGCATTGCGTTTTCGCCGATACCACCAGTGAAAATGATGCCGTCTAGCTCATCAAGTGCCACCATGTATGATGCAATGTATTTTGCTACGCGGTACGTAAATAGCTCAAACGCGAGCTTAGCACCGTGGTGGTGAGGATGGCTTTCATCTTCCATTGCTTCAATAATGCCGCGACAGTCGCTTGTAAAGCCAGAAACACCAAGGAAACCAGAATTCGTAACGAGTTCTTTCTCTAGGCGCTCTTTACTCCAGCCTTTCTTTAATAAGTACTCAAGTATACTTGGGTCGATATCACCACAGCGTGTCCCCATCATTAAGCCGGCAAGTGGCGTGAAGCCCATTGATGTATCAATACTTTCACCGTTTTTAACCACACATACTGATGCGCCGTTACCTAGGTGAACAGAAATAAAGCTTGATGCGTCAACTGGCTTATTCACGACTTTCGCTGCTTCACGCGTTACAAAGTAGTGGCTTGTGCCGTGGAAGCCGTAACGACGGATGTTGTACTCTTTGCTAACTTCTTGAGAAATTGCGTAAGTATATGCTTTTTCAGGCATTGTTTGGTGGAATGCAGTATCGAAAATTGCATACTGAGACAATGTAGGGAATGCTTTGCTTGCTGCACGCATACCAATAACGTGTGCATGGTTATGTAGTGGTGCTAGATCGCTTAGCGACTCAATATCAGCGATAACTTTTTCATCAATCTTAACAGTATGATCAAATAAGTTACCACCTTGAACAACACGGTGACCCACAGCGACGATATTTTCTTTTAGACCAAGTTCGTCGACTAAATCGACAATACGATCAATCGCTTGTTGATGGTGATGATCTAAACCATCAAGCTTGTATTCGTGCTTTTCACCATTGACTTTCCAGCTAACCACTGCTTCAGGGAGGCCGAAGCACTCACCAAGGCCGCTTAACGTAGCTTCACCGTTGACAGTATCAATTAAAGCAAATTTAAGTGAAGAACTACCAGAATTGATTACAAGAACTAAAGAATTGCTCATGGTTATCTCATCAATATTTTTAAGGGCAAATTTCGGATATCACTATCCACCTTGAAGCTAGCTCACTGAAAATGTCGAAAAAGGTATCTGTCAACAAGCTGGCTCAACCATCTTACTCAATTTAATTTGAATATCTCAACTTTTGTTTTAAAAAAAACTTAAAAATTGAATTTTTACTGGTTCAGATCAATTTTTTAACTAAAAATCGATTTTTAAAGCATAAAAATTCATCTGAATTTCAAATTTAGTTGATCATTTACCGTAGAGTTAACCATAAAATACACATTTTCAGCATTGAATAATTGTAAATCAATGTAATTTTTTCAAACTAGACTGAAACTAATAACAAAAAGGCATATATAGAAAGGAAGCACATCAAAAAAGGAATGCTTTTATAAAGTAACTAAAAAAAGTTTTAAACTTACAATATTATTTTATGTTATCTAAATAATATTGATAGAGTTCATCGACCTGCGTACTACACATCAACGGCATTGCTGCTTTTAATGCAGATTTTGGCCAGTTCCACCACTGCATCTCTAGCAATAAAGCGATCTGTTGCTCTGTAAATCGTTTTTTAACACATCGCGATGGGTTACCCACCATAACAGAATAGGGTTCAACATCTTTTGTTACAACGGCACGAGTACCAATCACGGCACCATCAGCTATTTTTACGCCAGGTAAAATAACGCATTCAGCCCCGAACCAAACATCGTTACCAACAACCGTATCGCCCGCTCGTTGGATCCCGGTTTTGACGCCATCGCCAAATTCTTGGAAATCAAATGGGAATGTCGAGATCCAATCATGTCGGTGTCCTTGATTACCCGACAACATAAACACGACTCCTGTGGCAATAGAGCAATAACGGCCAATAATTAATTGATCAACATCACCAAAAATACCTGACTGCCAAGCTTCAATCGTGGATTTATCACCCAGTAGATAATGAACACATTGATCTTCAAAATGGTGCTGATGGTAGTAGCCAGAATAATAACTGTAATCTCCAACTTTAATATTAGGATTAGTGATATAACGGTTAATTTCATACCCTCCTAACCAAGAGGGAAAAATAGAGGATTCCATATCAAACCTTCTTTGTGTTTATTGGTGTAAAAAGCGTATTATTAATGTTGTATTAACCTTTTTGGATATAACCACAATGATTGCTCAACTCTATAACGCTTATTTAGGTGAACTTTATGGCATTGTTTTTTTTAAGACCTTTGCTGAAAAGTATAGTGACGATAGCCATAACAACAAATGGCAAACATTAATAAAGGTTGAGGAACTCACGGCGCAATGTTTAAAGGATGGACTGGAAACGTTAGGACACCCTTGCCCTGATTACGATCAAGATATGGAGAATAAAGGTCTTGCCGATGCTAATAAATGGCTTGCATTACCTTGGCAAGAGTTAGTCGATACCATGGTGCCATGGGTTGCTCCCTATCAGCAGCGCTACCAACAACAGGCTGATGAAGCCACAGAGCATCGCTATTTATTTACGTTAGTCGCTGATCATGAAAATGCGATTTATGATTATTTGCTGGCAGAACAACGAGGGGATAACAGCGCCCTTGATATATTGACAACATTTATTAATAAATACGCCTAATGATTTTATTAGAGCAAGATTCACCTTCCTCCTTGCTCTAATAACCTACTGATAATTAACAAATTCATTTTAATTCACATACTTTTTTCACAGCCAGATAACCAGACCCTTTCATTCCCCTGACATTTGAACGATGTTTTTAATTAACAATGAATAAAACACATTCAGTTGCTGAATACTCGCGATTAAACGAGGCTATTGTTTAACAAGGATTAGATTTTGAAAAGAAAGTACTCTTACTTTCTCTACTTACTGCAACATCATTCGTTGGCTGTAAATCATTACCTATTCGATCCAATGCAAACATGGCAAACCCTGCAGCAACGTATTGTGTTGATCATGGCGGTCAATGCTTAGACATGGACGGTTGTTCAACACACTAATTGATTGTCCAATTGCTCTATTATTAATATCGGAAGGTTAATGATGAAAAAATTACTACTTGTTGTTGGTTTACTGCTTTCAGGCTCTGTTTTTGCGTTTGGTAATCCAGCATCCGATTTCTGTGTACAACATGGTGGTCATGTTGAAATTCGTACTCCAATGGGTGGCGATGGTGAAAAAGGTTACTGTGTCTTTAACGACGGTAGCTCATGTGAAGAATACGCCTTTATGAAAGGCCAATGTAAACCTTCAGGTAAAACGCATAAACAAAAATTAGTCGACCACTGTGTTAAAAAAGGTGGATTTGCAACCGGTGATGTATGTAAATTTGCTAAATGGAATACAACATGTGATCTAGAAGACTTCTACAATCACAAATGTAACCGTAAAAAAGGTAATCGCGTTTACTAAGTAATTAATCTCTTCCCCCTGATTAATCACTTTTAAACAATGCAGCTTAGCAAATGTTAAGCTGTATTTTTTATCTTCAAGCTTTTCCTCTTATTTCCCCTTTCCTTATAACCGTACATTAGCCATTAATCATATATATTTATCGTCAATGAAGCATTTACTATCCGTCACCATTAAATAACCGGCAACCTTACTGAGAGTTATTTTTTGTCATTTCGCTGACATTCGAACAGTGTTTTAAATGCACAATACGCTCAAATCATTCATCACGTGAATGGATATAAAACGAAGCCATCGTTTACATAAGGATTAGATTATGAAAAAGACATTATTGCTACTTTCTCTTATTGCTTCAGCCTCATTGGTTGGTTGTAAAACACTACCTACTCAACCAACTGCAAACATGGCAAATCCAGCAGCAACATACTGTGTTGAACATGGTGGCAATTATCAAATCACAACGAATGAAGATGGTAGCCAAGCTGGCGTCTGTCATTTCAAGAACGGTAGCCAATGTGATGGATGGGAATATCTACGCGGTGAGTGTAAACCCGCTGCTGACAAACCAATTTTGTACTAATTTCAGTCATTATTAAAAAGAGAAAATTAACATGAAAAAGTTTTTATTACTGATTGGACTATTAATTTCAACGGCCGCTTGTGCTGGCGGTCCGCACGGAAATCCTGCTTCTATCTATTGTGAACACCATGGTGGTCAATCCGTTATTGTTGATGGCCAAGGTTACTGCCGCCTACCTAGCGGTCAAATGTGTGATGAGTGGGCTTACAAAGAAGGTAAATGTTCACAGCATGCACAAGACAAGAAACAAAAATGGGTGAACTATTGTGTAAAACACAAAGGGACTGCTATTGGTAATAAGTGCCACTTTAATAAACAAGGTACGCAATGTAGCTTGAAATCCTTTTATAATGGCTCTTGTAAAAAACACCACCATAAACACCCGAAAGTATATTAGTCCTCTGAATCATAATATTAAATAAAAACAGCTCAACAGTGGTTGAGCTGTTTTCGTTTTACTTCTTTGTTTCATCGCTAGTTATCGATGTTGTTTGAAGCATCATATCTGACGATGATCCCCATGATGTCGTCCAATCATCCACTTTCATTGCTGGCTTTTCGTTTGAATTATCCGTTTCTATCGCGTTAGCGTCTGTCATCGATATTGCTATCTCTTCTTTTATTGATGTTTCATGATCATCACTCATGTCATCGTGAGTCTCGCCCAATGATTCAATATCAGCAAGGGTTGGACGATACCCTTTTCGGCCATAGCAATTATCTAATAAAGTAATAATCGAATGAGGAGTAACAGGCTGTTTCTTTAGAATTTTATAGATTTCCTTCGCAATATTTTGAACATTGAGGATCGATTCAATACCAATGAGAGGCGCGGCTTCATCTCTTGCTACTCTTGCTTTTTTATAACCGCCAGCATATGCCATTGAAAACCAAATATAAGCAATCGCGGCATTATTTGCACATGCGCCTAAATACATTTTACCTGCAAGATATTGTGCTTCTGGATGATCATGTTCCGCTGCGCGCTCTAACCAGTATTTGACACGATCCACATCCTTTTCAACCCCCAATCCAACTTTATAACAAAATGCTGTTTTCATTAATCCATCAAGATCATTGTGTTTCGCCGCTTGTATCCGCCAATAAAAGGCTTGTTGAGGTAAGTAATGATCGGTTTCTTCAGCAACATACCAATCAGAAAGAAACAGTGCAGCAGGAAGAAACTCTTCAGTTGCTGCTTGCTGAATATAATCGATACCCAAAGTAGGATCAGCCTCTACCCCTTTGCCTTGGATCAGTAACAAGCCAAAATGAAACAGTGATTCAGGTGATTTTTGCTTTACATCAATAAACGCTTGCCAGTAATTGGCTTTTAGCATTGCTTGTTGATCCAAGGGATCTCGACGATACAAACGTGCCAAAGCATATTGCGCCATTTCATTATCTTGCGCTGCCGCTTTTTCGTACCACTCAATTGCCGCAACAGGATTCGTCACCTCACATTCTTTTGCTAAAGATAATTGACTCGGTATATGCCCTGTACTGGCTTTAAAAATTTTTTCTTCTCGTTCCGCCTTTTTGGCCTTCTCTAATACTTGTTTATATTTAATGTCTTTCAGTATTTGCTGCTGCTTTTCTTGCTGCTGCATATTTCTGGTAGCAAAGTAACGTGAAATTAACCAGCCTAAAACGATAATAGGAATAATAAACAGCCAAGTAACATCAAACATAATCACTAACTCAAGTCGCGGACGCATAGGAGTGATTATCGGCTAAGACACAATAAACTAAAGTCACTGTCTATAACCATTAGACCTTGATCATTGTTCCAGTATTTTCATTGCCAATATTGCGATTTAAACGACTATTCAATTATTTTATTACTCTATACACCACTAAACCTGACTCACCACCTACGAGCACGCCCTTTAAAGACAAAAGAATAATCTTAGGAGCACGTCAGGCTTTACCTCCACGGATCACCTAATAGGTCCTTGTCTGAATTTATTCTTTCTTGACTTAAGATCGCGGGAATTACAAGTGTTCCATGTCGGAATATTCCATGATCATGCTTCCATACCTCTCGACGCTCACTTAATTCATATTCATAAAATAGGTATTAAAAAGTCGCTGATTTCCTTTATTTTTGTCTGATTTACTCACAGGATCATCCTTGATCATCTTTCCAGTCCATTTGACACTGACCGTTAATTCAGCTCACATGATCATCGTTCCGTTATAAAAACAAAGAGTTAATTCATCTATGGTATGAAAGAATCTGTTGTGTATATTGTTCTTATCAAGCAGGTAGGGTAATCATTAACGAAATAAAACAATAGGGGCACTGATATGAACGAATTAAAACATATTCAACACTTTATTGCCGAGCACCATCTACTGACATTATGCGCTAGTTTTAACGATAATATTTGGAGTGCTAACTGCTACTATGTTTTCGATAGTGACCATATGATGCTGTATATCATGACTTCTCCAGAGACACGTCATGGAAACCTAATGCTAAAAAACCACCGTATTGCAGGTACTATCGCACCTGAACCTAGTGACGTTAGTGATATTCAAGGTATACAGTTTTCTGGTCAGATTAATTTGATCGATTCAAGCAATGAACAACAAGCATTAGCGTTATATTATGCAAAATTTCCGATAGCGAAAAATCTGCCATCTTCAATCTGGCAAATAGCATTAAATGAAATAAAAATGACAGATAATCGTATCAAATTTGGTTTTAAACTTAACTGGCAGAGACATCAGCTTTAAATGTGTCATAACGTTAGAAGATAGTTAGGAGAGTTAGAATTTTGTCAATAGGTGATTTCCCCCCTATTTTGTTAATAGAAGCTTAGTTATAGTTATGCTTGTTCGTTATTTAAGGTGATTTCACCTAGAAAACGAGCATTATCCAAAAGGATAAATCAGCGAAAACGATAATGTACCTCACTTCGTTTTTCTGATTATCTCTTCTACACGTCGTACAGAATTATGCTCCTAGAGCCAATTCTTGTTTTGCCGGCCATATTGGCCGGCTTTTTTTATATTTTTGTCTAATATATAAGCATCTTATTACCTATATATTTACAAATACGATAAAGTGACTAGAATGTTTTCGCTGACTGTATTTTTAGGCAATATATGAATAATAAAAACGCCTCATTTTCACCCGAAATTTTTGATCAGTTACCTGGCTGCTGGGGTTGCAAAGATATCAATTCAACATTTGTTTATGTAAATCCTGAGTATGGAAGAATGGTTGGATTTGATAATCATTTAGATTGTATAGGTAAAACGGATTATCAAATGCCTATAACATCGACAGATTACGCAGATAAATATGTTGAACAAGATCAAATTGTAATAGAAACAGAGAGAACAATTCGTGTGCTTGATATTCATCCTTATCATGATGGTAAGTGGCGCGCTCACCTTTTTACTAAAACACCATGGCGTGATCATAATAATCAAGTAATAGGGACTATTTTTTCAGGTATTGAGTTAACAGACACAGCTGTATTAGAAGTTGGACATTGGTTGTGCCGTGCTATAGGGATAACTCAACAGCAAAAAAATTCTTCTATGTTAAGAATCAACATCAAAAAGGAAGACATTGGATTAAATACTCGAGAATCTGAAGTATTATTTCTTCTATTGCATGGGAAGAAACCGCAATATATCGCGAATACATTAGGTGTTTCTGTCAAAACAATTGAGAATTATGTTTTGCGCTTACGAGAGAAGTTTAATGCCAATTCTAAAGGTGAGCTTTTAGATTTGGCATTAGAATTAGGTTATGGTTCAAACATTCCAGAAAGTATGTTGAAAACACAGTTGTCTATTGTTTTAAAAGATTAAATACTCCATACAATAAAAGAGTAGTTATCTGCTCTTTATTGTTATGGTGCTAATCGATCAATTGTCCATTCTTCATTATTATCGTGATATAAAAAACGATCATGTAAACGATGTTCGCCACCTTGCCAAAATTCAATCGAATTGAATTTAACGCGAAAGCCTCCCCAAAAGGTAGGTACAGGTACCTCTCCTGCTAGAAATTTTTGTTTCAATTCAAAATATTTCCCTTCCAATGCTTGTCTTGCTGTTAAGCGTTGGCTTTGTTTACTCGCCCATGCTGCAACTTGGCTTTCTTTTGGACGAGAAGAAAAATAGCTTAGCACTTCACGCTTTGATAACGCTTCAACATGTCCGGTAATATGTACTTGTCTTTCCAACATATGCCATGGGAAATGCAAGCTGATTTTATTATTAATGGCTAGTTGCTGAGCTTTACGACTACCAAGGTTGGTATAAAATACAAAGCCATGCTCATCAAAGTGTTTTAGTAAAACAATACGTTGAAAAGGTTGTCCAGAAGCATCGACGGTAGCAACCGTCATTGCAGTGGGATCAGGTAACTGTGCTTCTACTGCTTGCTTTAACCATCGTTCAAATAAGACGAGTGGATCACTCGGTAAATCATCTCGTCGTAGACCTCCTTTGGCATACTCCCTGCGAATATCGGACAACTCCATCTTTATCTCCATAAAGTATAAATAATTTATTCTCTACAATATTGTGACTTCCTTTTGGAAGCAAACACTATTTTCTTATGAATATTAGTCTTGTTTGCAAAAACAAATAGACACATCTATCGAATTTCAACAATAAATAACAAAGAGTACAGTTGCAAGATGCGACTTTTGATAAATTAGACTAATACAAAATCAATGATTTAGTCAGCATAAGATATCTCTCTTTTACTGTTTATGTTGGGCTAGTACTCTACTTTGGTGCTCAGACTATGACACTCTTTAAACGACAAATAATAAGTATTACAACACTCATGTGTTCTATACTTGGCATTTCTGCAGGTACGCAGTTGTATACTGGCTATCATGTAATTAGTGATCAGCATATAGCGACAGCTCATGAAGATATAAATCGTGCGCTTACTACATTACCGGATAAATTATCAATTATTGACAGTTTAATAATTTCACGACAGCAAGAAGAACAACTTGTTGATACGCTAAATTATTTATTTCCTGCACAACAATATAACCACGCATCGTTGTTACTTGCCGATTCAACACCTTTGATACGAATAGATAATAACCGTGATATCACTAATGTTCCACAATGGTTTCAATCTTTAATTAAGATCCCAGAACATATTGAAAAAAGAATAATAAATAATGACAATTTTGATGTCGGTATCCTAGCCCTGAGCGCGTCATCCCGCTGGGCATATACAAAATATTGGCAGTTATTTAGTAACACCCTTATTTCACATTTATTACTCATGCTTCTTGGTGGCTGCGCGATTTACTTTATTAGTAAAAAGCATTTCACATCGTTACGCACGCTAACCAACCGTGCGTATAACATAGATAATCTCAATCAAGCACCTTTAGCATTGCCTGATGAATCAGATATTAAAACAATAGTAAGAGCTTTTAATAAGCTTAGTTATCAATTAGATGTCAACTTTAAGAGTCAAGCAAACGAAGCCGTAAAACTGCGAGAACAAGCTTATCTTGATCCTATCTCTGGTTTAGGCAATCGAAGTTTCTTTATCCATCAAATTAGCTCTTGGTTGGATGAATCACATAAAGGTGGATTAGCACTAATCCAAACAACGCTAATCAGTGATTATTATGAGCAGGAAGGCTATCAAGCGGGTGATAAACTGATAAAGCAAATCGCAGCACGTTTGAATGATGTCATTAATTATAATTACACCACGATAGCACGCTTATCTCGTGATGAATTCGCCATTCTTATTCCTAACCTATCTTCTGAAAAGTTAGAATTGCTTGGAAAAATGGTGCTTAAAATATTTGATGATATCGTTAATAATTCAAATTTAGTTAGCCCATCAACCACAGATATTGGATTGGTTTATAACGAAGCGCAAATTACGCCAAGCCAATTATTAACCCAATTAGATAACGCATTAACACAAGCAAAGCTTACTCCTCATAAATCCATTGCTTTAATAAAAGATCCTAATAGCCATAACAGCTTAGGAAAACAACAGTGGAAACAATTACTGGAGCAAGCGATAAATGAAGATTTATTTCAATATAAATTTCAGCCTGCAACATTAGAAAATAAAAGTGTTTACCATTATGAGGTTTTCACCGCGATACAAAAAGATAAGAACTTTTATTCAGCTGGTCAGTTTTTAGGTGCTATAGAAGATTTGAAGATCGGCAGTTGGTTTGATCGACATGTCATCGTAACCATAGTTAACCGACTTAATGCCGATAGAACAATAGGTCCATTTGCAATAAACATCACTAACAGCAGTATTGGCGATCCGAGTTTTACTCGCTGGTTAGATAAACTATTGAGTAATAATACGCAGATAGCCTCTCGACTATTTTTTGAATTACAAGAAATCAGTTGTATCAGAAACACTGATGCGACAAGCCTGTTGTGCAGTATTATAAAACGCTACCACTTTGGCGTGGGAATAGATAACTATGGACGTCATTTTCAATCATTAAATTACTTAAAAGAAATTAATCCTGATTACGTCAAGATCGACTACGCATATACTTATCAATTAAATGACCAAACAAAATCAAATGTATTATCTTCCATATGTCGAACCGCACATAGTTTAGATATTAAGGCTATTGCAACTCGCGTTGAAACAGAAACACAGTTAGAACGGTTATCTGATTTATTCGTAAGTGGTTATCAAGGCTTTATTACTGAAAAATACACACAGTTAGAATCGGCGTAGGTCATTTACACTGTAAATATTATTTCCCCCGAAAACCAGTACCTTTGTACTGGTTTTTTTTAATTTCTATTTATTATCTAACTGATTCAACTTATAGGATGCAAATGGTTATCACAGCTTTTAATTTCAAGAAAGCAAGGTGAAGGTTCTACCTTATTTTAATCACTCTAATCACGGTTTGAATTGGACAACGGCAAATAGGTGCACTTTCAATTCCCAACCTATCAATGCTTTAATTGTTACCCCTTCTTTTATCGTCTTATCGATTTTCACAATATAATTCATTCTCGAAAAATAATACGAGTTAGAACTGGTTCTTCATTTACAGTGTAAATATAGCACTTCAACTTTAGCATCTAGCATCTAGCATCTAGCATCTAGCATCTAGCATCTAGCATCTAGAAAATATTAATAAACAATTAACCATCATTCATTATATTTACAGTGTAAATACTCGTCAGCAATTTAAATATTTACACTGTAAATTATATATACATTAGATTGCATATATAATTTACAGTAAGGACATACGTTATCACCCAACCTTTCAATTAAATAAGTGAGTACCAGCTACCTCTTCCAAACGCCACAAATTAATATAAAAATATTTTTCGACGGAAGAAATAAAAAGCACCATTCTACGGTAAAAATAAAATATACAAGGCAAGTTCTGTAGAGGCGCTTAGAAGTAAGAAGTAAGAAGTAAGAAGTAAGAAGTAAGAAGTAAGAAAAGAATAAACGGGTAATTTACAGTGTAAAGTGAATATCCAATTTACACTGTAAATAAAAGAGAGAAACAATTTACACTGTAAACAGTACTCCCAAAATCGAAGCCATCACTAGATAAGATTCTCGCTGACAAATTGGCGAAGAATGCTTTCTGCTTGTTTTCGTCCAGTATATTTGAACGTAGAGATAACATCAGTCCAAGCTTGGCGCTGCATCACTTTTGCGATTACAAAAAACAATTCTTCATTTCGAGTACAATCATCACTTAGTAAATAAGATGATAACCTTGTTTCAATACTTGCAACCACATAATCATAGCCTAACGCCCCCAAACAAAAGCCTTTAAGTTGAGACTGAATAAAGGGTTCAGGAAGTTGATAATCAATTGATTGAGTCTTCCCATTTCTATATAAACGAAGAAATAATTCAGGTGCTAGTTGTTGGAACTGTTCTACTCTTTGAGCGCAAAAACTCGCAGAAAATAAAAGAGCAGCATCATTGAACCAAGAATCATAGCAGTAAGGATTGAATACCTTAACGCAGAGTAATGAATGAAGCCCACTGGCCGCATCTCTATTTATGCCTAAACGAATAGGAGTAAAACCTGCGTTATGCCAAAAATTTACTAGTTCATCAGAAGCACCAAAACTTGTACCAATATAGTCAACGCCGCACGACAAAGCGTACTTCTCAGCACGAGATAATAACTGATGACCGATCCCCTGACGATGAAGTGCCGGTAAAACAGCAATACGTAATATTCGATAACAAGACTGTTTCGCTGCCGCTTTTAAACCTAGGTGTGCTGCGATAGATTGCGCTAATAAATGCCCTTTGATTCTTCGCTGTCCAAGCATAACCGCTTGCGCTAAATCCTCATCAAACGCGCCTTCTTTGACGAGCAAACAACAACCAATCACGTGTTGTTCCGTACGGGCGACGAGTAGGTGTTGGCTAGCATCATCAAGAAGTTGTTGAACATCATTGGGAGAGGTTTGGTAGTGGGCATGAATTAATAAACCAACTATTTGAGACAATAAATTTTTATTGGCAACAAGCTCTGACTTAGTAACGCGTTCATAAGAAATGGTCGCATCAGATAATGTCTCTATTGTTGAGTACTCTGCATTAAGCAGTAATGCATTGAAAACCCACTGCTCTAACGGATCGTTGACTTGCCAACGAATAGGTTGCTCAATATGAAGCGCTTTCCACTGCGGCATTTTTTTATTGAGGGCTTGCTTAAATTTAATTTCAAAACCACGCCCTGTCCCTTCATAACCATGAATCGTCGTGGCAAAGACTAACCGATTATGTCGATTTAATAACGCGATCAAGGTATCACCAGGAATCGCTGCAGCTTCATCGACAAGAATAAAATCAAAATTATCTGCAACATCACAAATAACATCTTGCGCAATAAAATGTAGCTCACTCCCTTGGCATAATAAGCGATGAGGGTGAGTGGTATCAGCGTCAACCAAGCGTTGCTGGGCATGCGAAAAAACGGTAGATGCACAAGAAAAAGAAGGAGACGTCACCGCAATTTTCATTTTACGCGTTAGCATTAATTCAGCAGCAGCAATACCTAACGATGACGATTTACCTCGCCCTCTATCAGCCGATAAAACTAACGGGCGCTTCCTATGACCAACAGCAACTTTGATAATGGCATCTACCGCAAGCTCTTGTTGTTGCGATAAGCAAAACCGAGGAGCACTAGAGATAAAATCAACACTATTAGGTGACTGGTGAATCCAAGGTTTAAATATCGGAATAGGCGTATCTTGGCATAACGTAATCACATCAGGATCTGCACACAATAATGATAGCCGCTTCATAAATGGAGAAATATTAGCATCGCTTTTCCATCCAAGAGGTAAGAGTAATAACATTACCCCGCCCCCTTTTATTGTGCCGGACAACGCACCAATAACATTCGCATCAATACCGTGATGAGCGTTAATTGCAATACAATCTGTTTCTTGTCCCAACCACTTTTTCGCTGTTTTAAAAGGACAATGAAGCATAGAGTCAGGCGCATTATCACCCGCCCAAAGCATCGCTGAATAGTGTTCAGAAAATACTTGCGTGATCTGAGTTGACCAGCAAAGATCACCTTCAACAATAACAAGTCGACGGCAATTAGCTGCAAGAGAGTCCCCATGAAGCTTAGAAATAAACGTAGGAAGAAGTGATAACATACAATAACCTGAACAACATGATTGCTGAGATCATAACATGTGAAACAAAATTGAGATGAAAAAAAACCACGCTAGAGTGCGTGGTTTTAATAAGAATTGATTATTTCAGATAATCATTTAAATAATCAAGAATGTCACTGACTTGGCGATCGCTCATTTTTTTCAAACGTAACTGTAACTTATCACCATCGCGGGTATAACTTACTTTACCTTTAATAAGCTCTTGAGAACTTGGTTTTTCAACAACAGCTTTTGGCTGAAGTGCATCACCCATCTCTTCAAGTTTAACCGTCACTTCGCGAGTAATACGGCTGATCCCTTGTGCTTTGATTGTTTTCCAAAGTGCCGTATTTTCTGCACTTAGCTCTTCAATCATCTTTTTCTGTTGTTCAGCGTCTAAGCCAAAAAACACACGGTGAAGTTTAACTATCGTAGGACGGCCAAGTTCGCCAACGCTAGGATAAGCCATCAGCAATTCCATCGGTAAACTTGCCGCTTTTAAAGCGCCACTCACCAGGGCTTCACTGCATTGTAAATAACGCGCTAACTCTTTTTGATCCGCAACTTTTCCACTATCAAGGAGATGTTGCATCTCTTTACCACGCTCAAATAAACTTAACGGTTTATGAGCGTTAGCGACGTCAGATAAAAATTTAGCGTGTTCAGTATTAATGCCTTTAGCAACATAAATTAAGAAATCTTTATGAGCTAAAATACAAGACATTCGACGGCGGCTACCGTCTAAAACTTCAATACGACCATCATCTAACCAACGACCAACAGCGGGATATTGCTGTCCACGATCTTTCAATGTCGATAATATATCAGCGAGTGCATGCTCATTTAAAAATGCTTGTTCACGTGCATTCTCAGCAAAAACAGTGGTTTTAGTACTGACATCATCTGCATTAATTTTGATTAATTCAAACGCAACTGTTTCTTCACCCGCTACCGCTAATTCTATTACAGCAGCTTTATCGCGCGCAGCTGTTTGTGCTTCTGTTACATTAGTCGCGCGACGTTTGTCCGCTTTACCGAACAGACGAGCATTAAGATCAGTTGTTTTAATAGCCATCTGTTAGTTACTCCTCGTTAAGATTTGCCCAGTGGCTATGCATAACGCGTTCTAGTTCTAAACCAACGCGTTGAATAGCCTCTTGGGCGGTTGAAAGGGTCTTTTTACCCCCTTCAAACTCTGCTGCCGTTAAATCAAATACCGTACTATAGGTATCAGCACAAGTTTCAAATGCACGGCTACGTGGCACTGTTGCCATCATAACTTGATCACGAAGCAGGTAATTCATTTCAGTTAACACAGAAACTTGCTTCTTATTATCGTCTTCAAACATTGTCGGCATTAAACGAATAAATTCTAAACCATGCCAATCTTCAGGGAACATCTCGTAAACAGTCGGTAAATGCTGGAAAAAGTTAACAGTAGATGCCCAGTCAAGACGTTTTGCAGCACAAGGAATGATTAACGCATTAGATGCATACATTGCATTCCATACCAGTGGGTCAATGTGAGGACCCGTATCAATCATAATAATGTCGAACTCATCTGCAATTGGATCAATGACTTTTTCTTTGAGTAAACGAACAATATCAAGGTCTTGATTTACTGCAAGATCTTGCCATGCATCAGCATTAAACATCGCATCTTCAGGGAAGGCCGCTATCGTTTTAAGGTTAGGATATTGGGTTGGCATAACCACATTATCTTTTAAGAAATCTTTATCCATTTCAACGCCATCAGGTACGTTATCAAGCATAACGTCAACAGCGGAATAAATCGTTTCTTGTTTTCCCACACTTATAAGAGGGTTTAAAAACAGACGTAATGAACCCTGTGGATCAAGGTCGATAAGACAAATACGATAGCGTTTATCTAAATCTAATGCTAAACAAGCAGCGATATGAACCGCTGTCATTGATTTACCCGTACCACCTTTCTGATTCTGAACATTAACAACCCAAGGTTTACGGCCAGCTCCTTCTCTCTCATGAAAAGCCGGTTTTTTTGCAGCTTTCATCAGCTTATGGGCTTCTTCTAATGTAATAGAGTAGTGATTAGCATTATTTTTCGTAAATTGATGACCATCAGCCTCCATACGAGAAATTGCATCATCAAGTTTACGTCTTGTTAACCCTGAGCGTGTTTCCATTAAAGCCTTAGACATCGGAGGGAATAGCTCCTCACGACGCTCTTCTAAAACAATCTCAATTCGGTCCGCTTGTACTTGTTTTGTTTGCTCTGCAATGTTGAGCAAATTTTGGATCGTCTGTTCCCTATTCATTATCACTCTTCGCCATGATGATAGACTGAGCAATATTGTACAACAAACACAGAACATAACAATAAAAAGCTGAACAATCAGTGTGATATTAATCTAAAGTCAAAAAGCTTTATGTTTGATAAAAGCAGATATGAGATAAATATTTGAACATTTTATGACGTTAACTATGTGATTAACTACTCGAAATAAGAGACAGATTTAAAGTGTTACAACGTCACAACTTTACAATGTAAATTGATTTTAGCTAGCTATTTACAGAAGCATGAGAAAAACAAGCTAAGTTACGGGAGATGTTATTTCAATTTCAGATACAGCTAAAATTAGACAAATAACGATAAGATCTAACACTATGATGAAATTGAATAATTTCATAGCTATTTCATTAAAAAAATTATGAAATAGCAAATAAAGCCAGATCTCATCACCTAAAAGTCGAAATAGAGCGAACAAAATCTTGATCATTGTTCCGAGAAAATAGCTGCGATCACGAAACGATGATCAAGTGCTCTAACGGCAATATAAATCAGAACTTCAATCGATTATAAGATCAAATTTTCAGGAAAAATGATCAAGGTAAAAGGGAGGCGCTAGCGCCTTACAACAATAGTTACGGAAGCATGATCGAAAGGTGATAAGTTACGGTGAATGTAGGTTCAATAAGGGTTTAGCACACAAAACCTCCCTTAGAAGGTGTCCAAAAGGTCAATATTGAATAAATAGTACAGATATTTGAAATGCAGATTCATTTACTTGATCATTTTTCCTAATATTAAACGACAAAATAGGCACTTCTTTAGCAACATAACGAATCAATGTAATATGGATTAATCGTTATGGTCGCGGTAATTACTTTTTATCCGACTTTTAAAAGTGAATAGAATTTAAACAAAATGGTTCGAACGGCACTTACATGATCATTGTTCCGACTAAAAACGCCTTAATAAATGACTTTTACAGCGTGGAATTAAAGATCAATCAATACAGATAAAGGATTACTGTGGATAACCCTGTGAATAAGCATTGAATCTATTATGATCATGCTTTCAATTGAATGTTGATCATCGTTTCAGAATCCAGATGATCATGCTTCCTATGTTATGATGATCATGTTTTCAATCAACTGTTGATCACACTTCCGATAAAACCATGATCATTGTTCCGTAACGTCACTATTTTATCTTCTTTTAAAACAAAATGTTACATTGTAAAATAGAACCAGATCATTAGATCAGTTAATCAAATAGATCAGAATTAATCATAAAGATCAGTATTAAAAATCTTTAAATAAAAAACTTTATTTATTGATCTTTTTCTATTAATCTTTGCGGAAAGATGATGAATCTACGGCCAATGACAAATGAAACAACCTCGTAATAGTGAAAATGCCCCAATTGAAAAAATATTGATCGAAGCCCCTAGATCGCACAAAGATGGTCATTTATTTTTGATCCATTCAAATCTTGTCGATTGGCTTCCGCAATATCAACATTTCAAAGGGGTCACCAAAAGTATTATTGAATTGCTCAATATTATTTCGCTACGTGGTTTATCAAGCAAAGATGGTTATGTATCAACAACTGAACTTGTTGAAGCAACGGAAGGTCAATTAACGCGAGCGGCAATTCAGCAACGTTTACGTGCAGCTGTGAGTGTTGGTTTATTTAATCAGCAGCCTGTAAGGTTCGAAGAAGGCTTAGCCGGTAAAACCATGCTGCATCACTTCATCAATCCATCTTTGCTGATCTCTCAATTGGGCACGGGGAGTTTACAATCAGACCAATTTAAAGAAAAAGAAAAACAAAAACGTTCAAAAGCATTAGCACAAAATCATGTTAATCGACGCTTACTGACAGAACATGGTTTAGGCACCCCACCTAGTATGCCTGATGAAGCTGATCAAATTGTGGTTTCACCAACCAGCTGGGCAGGGATCATTGATCAAGCGTTAGCGCCACCGAGAACTAAAAAAAGTTATCAAAAATCAATGGTTGCGATCAGTGGTACGAAAGCGATCATTGAGACACGATCATCAAAGTCGATCATGACGGTGGATGATCTCATGACACTGTTTGCGTTGTTTACCCTAACGGTTCAGTACCATGATCACCATATCGCTGATTATGAAATTCAAGCGCGATCGATGGTAAATAAGACGCCAGTCTATATCACTGATATTTTGGCTCTACGAGGCAAAAAAGACAGTGGCCCGGCACGCGATTCTATTCGAGAAAGTATTGATCGTATTGAATTTACTGATTTTCAATTACACGAACTCACTGGTCGTTGGCTAAGTGAAAATATGCCTGAAGGGTTTAAGAGTGATCGTTTTCGTTTTATTGCTAGAACGATCACGGCTTCAGAAGAAGCGCCTCAAGAAGGGGAAGATGGTGAGATCAGGATCAAACCTAATTTGTATATTTTGGTGTGGGAACCGTCATTTTTTGATGAACTATTAACACGCGATTATTTTTTCTTGTTTCCACCTGAAATTTTACGTCAGCATACGCTTGTGTTTCAGTTGTATACTTTTTTCCGTAGTCGCATGTCTCGTCGTGTCAATGACTCTATGCTTTTAAGTGATTTAAATCAAAAGCTTGCTAGAAATATTGAATGGCGACGTTTTTCTTCTGATCTTATTCGAGAATTGAAAAAATTAGCTGAAGGAAAAGTAACAGAAACGATATTTGCGGTGAATTTATGGGGATACCATTTAACGATCAGTGCTGAAGAGCCTGATAAACGTTACACAGATTATCGTATTGATATTAAATGTGATGCTGATGAAGTGATCCGATATTCACGTGCTAAAACGACCAATGAAGGTAAGCGTACGATGGCACCAACAATGCCAAACCCGTTACGTAATGAGATCATGCCAAAGCAAGAATTAGAACAATTATCCGCCATTATTGATGGTGAGTTTGAACCGATTCAGCGAAAGGCACCGCGTCCGAAAGGCCGATTAGGGCGTCGTATTAAGTTGCGTAAGCATCTTGTTGAGATTAATGCAGATGAATTAACGATTGTGTTATCTAAATATACCTCACCAGAAGCGCTCCAGCGAAGCATAACGGCTTTATCTGCAATGACTGGTCATCCATCATCAGTTATTACTGAAGAGTGCCACGGATACTTAGAGAAGCTAGATTGGTTATATGTTTCTGGTCAAAAAGTCAGTTATGAAACTTTAAGTCGTACCGTTGAGTTATATAACAGTCGCCAAGACGAACGTCATTTATCGATTGAACGTTTAATTTCAGGCTTAGCTGTTAGACGAAAAGTCTGTCAACTTGTCCATGAAGGCCATATTAATGAGCAGGTTTTAAAAGCACTTGATGATGTCGCCAAAGGCATTTAAAGCTGTTGCGTTAGAAAGAAAAAGAGCGTTTTGTACGCTCTTTTTTCATTTTATTAACGGAATATTTAGTATTTAGTGTATTTTATTAAGCGATTCGTAGTTTTAGTGAATATTTTAACGATGAGAGGAACTCGTTGGTTAAAATATTTTCATTGTGATAGCGCTAAATGATTGGGAACTTCATGGTGTTGAAAAAGCATAGAATAATAAAAACCGTATTATTTATGGCACTCAGTGTACAGTCTCTTACAGTGTATGCGAGTGTAGATGAACGTCCCAAACTGAATCGAGAACGGATTGGACTTGTTCTTAGCGGTGGTGGTGCAAAAGGAGCTGCTCACATCGGCGTACTGGAAGTACTAGAAGAAAACCGCATTCCTGTTGATATCGTAACCGGTACCAGTATGGGCGCTTATGTTGGCGGTATGTACGCCATGGGGTTAAGTGCTAAAGAAGTAAAACGTCGTACCTTTGGTGTTAAATGGGAAGAAGGTTACCTCGATCGTGCTAGTCGTAACGATCTTACGTTACGTAGAAAGCAGCAAAGTGATAGATATCAATTACATACTGATATTGGTCTCGACCTGAATGGTGAATTTAAATCGCGTTCAGGCGCATTTCAAGGTCAAGGATTTGCTAAAATTCTACGAGATGTGACTGATAACCTTCCTGCTTTAAAATCTTTTGATCAGCTCGCAATCCCGTATCGAAGTGTAGCTACCGATATTGCTAAAGTGAAACCTGTTATATTAAGTTCAGGTCATTTAGCGACAGCAATGCAAGCATCAATGACAGTACCAGGGGCGTTAAAGCCGGTTCACTTAAATGGGAAACTATTGGTTGATGGTGGTGTTGTTAACAATATGCCTGTTAATGTGGCCAAAGTGCTTGGTGCTGATGCCATTATTGCGGTTGATTTACGTGATAATTTAATGCCAAGTAAAGATCTTGATAGTGCGTTAAATATCGTTGCTCAATTAACGACTTATATGACCAATGCGAGTGCTGATCTGCAAAAAAGTCTCATGGCCGAAGGTGATGTATATCTCCAGCCTGATGTGTCATTTATGACTGCCGCTGATTTTGATCAAATGAAAAAAGCATATTTAGCGGGAAGGAAAGTGGCAACGGCTTCGCTACCAAAATTACTTCGTTATCAATTATCAGATCACGATTATCAAGCTTATATTAAACAAAAACAAAATCGTCGAAGCCAATTAACCGCAGCTTCTGCTTATTACATTGATAAGATAAAAATAAAGAATAATACCCGTTTACCTGAAAAAACCTTATTGTCTCAGTTGGATTTAAAAACTGGTCGAGTAATTTCTAATGAAGAATTAGAGCAAGCAGTTAAACGACTACAAAGTGAAGATGTTTATGGTCGAATTACTTACCAAATTAAGCAAGAAAACGGCGAAAACGTGCTTGATATGGATATTAATGAAAAATCATGGGGACCGGGGTATTTAAACTTTACTTTGGCGTTCGAAGATGATTTTGTCAATCGTTCAAACTTCTCTTTTGGTGCTCAATATCTATATACCGATCTCACTGATAAAGGGGGAGAGTGGCTAACAGAGTTCTCATTAGGTAGTTGGAAAAATATCAATACTGAATTTTATTTCCCACTCGATTATAAACAGCAATTTTTTACAGAAATTGGTGCTGGTGCAAGTAACGAGGTAAGGAAATTCAATCGTCCTACTATTAATTATGTCGATGGGAATAGTGATGATCGGTTTAATATCGAAACTGAATATCGACATGTTAATGGTTATGCTGCTATTGGTTGGAATTTAAAATCATCAGCAGAAGCAGTTCTTGGATACAGTGTTCAAAAAGGCTCTATCACGGTCCTTTCAAAACGAGATAAAGAGAATTATTTCGTGCACGGCCCTTATATAAACTTAATTTATGATGACTTAGATAGTTTCTATTTTCCGTCAAAAGGTTTATATGCGAATGCAACCACGGGTTATAACCAAACAACCAGTGAGTATAAAGATAAGGGTGAAGTAAATGGCAATACCACTTTTTATAACTTATCGATTAAAAAACCGTTTACTTATGATCGACATACCTTGGTGTTAAATGCGAAAACGGCTGGATCTGATTCAGACGAAATATTACCGATATTTGTTCAGGCGTTAGGTGGCTTATTTAATTTATCTGGTTATCACCGTTACGAGTTAAATGGCCGTTACAGTGCATTTACTAGCATTGTCTATCGTTATCGTGTCATGGATAATAACTTTGGCGCATTTAAATTACCTGTTTATGTGGGAGGGTCTTTAGAGCATGGGGGAGTTTGGGCTAAATCTTCAGAAATGTCTTGGGGCTCAGCTGTGACTGCAGGCAGTGTTTATGTTGCTGTTGACTCTATTATAGGTCCTGTTTACTTGAGTTATGGTCAAGCAGAAGACGGCAATAACTCGTTCTACCTTTCTCTTGGCTCTTCGTGGTAATCAATAAAGCAAGGTTAAGTAAATTTACTTAACCTTGCTTATTTTAATTTTGAATATGTTGTGTATTTACATTGTTATGACAAATATATCTACGTATATGGCAAAATAATTACCGATATAACCTTTGTCTTATCGTACTAAGGATTAATTATTTAAGAAGGATCTTGAATTATAATCACTTTTGTATTGTATATTACGTTTGCGAGCATCTTGCTCGCTTTTTTTTTAACTAATATTTTATTTAATTACTTGTTATATTTATCCTATTTTTAATATTTCAATGGTACTTATTTATTAAGTATTTTCTTTCTTTTAAACAAGACAAATAAAAAATAAACCGTTTCTATAATCACAAAGTTAATTTGTATTCGCAAAGTAAACTGAGATAAATAGAGGCTTGCTCATGAAAATTATCCGAGTGTTTATATGGCTCGCAATGCTAATAAGTATTGTGAGTTGTAATGGTAGCAGTGAAGATACAGTAGCACCCAGTAGTGATAGTAAAACTGTAGTCATTGATTTTACTCCTGAATTCACTGCATTTCGTATGGCTATCCCCTCCACAAAAAATGAACAAATAGGAAAAAATACTTCATCACCAATCTTATTAGTGGGGACTTTACAAGCAACGAATACAGCTACGAATGCTGTCGATGAGTTCGATTGGAAAGCGTATCTACATCTTGATACGTTTAAAGTGGAATCGGAAACAACGGTTGGCTTAACACCGGGTAATTATGATCTTATGCTTGATATTGAGCATGATGGACAAAAATATCATGGTGAAGCGAACACCAATATTGTCGATGGTAATTCCCCTATTGCGATGAATTTAACCCCTGTATTAGGCAAACTTGATATTGACGTTTCTGTTAATCCTGAAATGGCTAAACTCTTTTTTAAAGTCGATCCTAACGAATTAAATTTATTAGGTTTAGGAACCCCTATTGTTGGTATTGGGCTTGATAATAATCAAGAAATGAAGTTTTTAATCAACAAAAATTCAGCGCAATCTGATCTTTTTTTTAATATCCAATATGGTAGCTATTTCGTTGATATTAATTTCTACAATGACACTGAAAAAGTGGGACATTTAGATATACCAAACCAAGTATTAAATATTGATCAAAATACTGCTATTGCGAATTATGATGTGGTTCCATTGATGGGGGTCAGCGTCATTACATTTAATGAGCAAGGAGAGACTACAGATATCACGGTTAAAATTCCTAACTCGATTATTACCCATGTTCAGCAATTATCAGATCTTAATACTGAGCTTAAGCTATTAGATCCTAACAATATGATAGTGTTTGATGATCAAGTGATATTTACCCAAGATCCAAATACACCTGATAGTTACATCGCAACGCTACCGATGAATTTGAATTTTGCTCAAACACAGATCCATGGTTTGTTTTTAACATTAAAATTTTTCGATACCGCGGATAATCCGACTGTTGCATTTGCAAGTTGTACTTCAGAGAGTTTTCATTTAGAGCACAATGATAAAACCTTAGGCTGTCAGGTGACGTTTAACGATACAACGATTGATGTTGTAACGGCACTTAATGCCCATTTTGTGGTGAATGTTTATGATGTCAACGGTAACCCTGTTAAAGATGCTCAAATCTTTATTGATGATGCAGCAACTCCTATTGGTGTAACTGGGGAAGATCCGTCGACCAGTGATGGTGCGCTGGTATTCAATACATCTATAGGTGAACACGATATTAAGGCTAAAGCGATTGGTTATGTCGCTGAAAAAGTCGTTAATGCTGCACCTCTAAGCATCAATAATGTTGATTTATATTTAATGATCCCTGAATCACCACCAGCAGATGCTGTTGAATCAAGAAACTATGATACGCGGGTATCTTTAACTGAAAATATCAATATTTTACCCAGTACAGAGCAAATAAACCTTGCTAATGACATGATGGTAAGAATACCGCCGGTGAAAATTGATTATGAAAAACGCACAGGTGTAGCGCGTGTTCTTTATAATCAGACAGGCTATTTGACTGATGCTGATCCAAGTAAAACCACAGAGCAAGTGGTGATGGATTTTCTTGAAGATAATCGACGATTATTACATTTATCACCTACCGATATTGCCAATGTAGAGCAACAAGTTTATGAAACTGCAGCGACAGGTGCGAAGCGTTTTTACTTACAACAAAAAATCCATGGGCGTGATGTCTTTAATGCTTTGCTACAAGTAAATGTGAATCGTGATGGTCGTATCTTAAGTGTGAATAACACCTTCTCACCACATATTGATCAAGTGATTTTGAGTAAGCAACCACCCACCATAACGATTAAGCAAGCGATCATTAATGCGGCTGAAAAAGTAGGGATCAAGGTTCGCCACCAGCCAACCATTGAAAATGAAGATCTTGGCGCAGATGATCAAGCAACAAAAGTTAATGCCGCCAGTGCTTCAAGAGAGCCGATTGACGCTAAATTAGTTTACATGCCAGTCAAAAATGATGAACTACGTTTGGCATGGTCTTTCTTACTCTTTACTCATGATCAACGTCATGTCTATCAAATGTTGGTTGATGCCAATAGTGGTGAACTTCTCGCTTACTTTGATCAGGTTGATGAGCACAGCTATGAAGTGTTTCAATATCCTGTTGAATCACCGAATCATGCAACACCTGTTAACGCTCGACAAATTGAAGTTAATCCGGCGGCAAGTCCCGGTTCACCATGGGGATGGCATGATATAAATGCCACCATTGGCAATGAATATACCATCATGCGAGGTAACAATGTTCATGCGTATAATGATTCAAATAATTCAGGTTCACCAACAGGAGTCGAGCCTGATTGTTTGGCGGGTATAAGTTGTGTCTTCCCACTGGATTTTACTCTACCACTACAAGACAACAGCGATGCGGCTGTAGCAAACTTATTCCACTGGAATAACATTATTCACGATATCACCTATTTATATGGCTTTGATCAAGCTTCAGGGAATTTCCAAGTCAATCAATATGGAGCACCCGGTGCTGGTGGCGATGATGTTAAAGCCGAAGCGCAAGATGGCGGGGGAATGAATAATGCTAACTTCTGGACGCCTGCTGATGGTACACGCCCTCGAATGCAAATGTACCTATGGTCATATACCACTCCACAGCGTGACGGTGATTTTGATAATGCGATTATTGTCCATGAGTATGCTCACGGTATTTCCAATCGTTTAGTCGGTGGCCCTGCCAATGTAAATTGTTTAAGTAATTACCAACGACCATCAGAAGGGATCAGTGATCTTTATGCCTTAATGATGACTCAACCAGCTGGGCTCACAGGGGCCGATCCTCGTGCGATGGGGACCTATGTATTAGGTCAACCAACCTCGGGGGCTGGTATACGTCCGCAACGTTACAGTACTGATTCAACGATAAATAATTATACTTATGAAAGTATTACCTCAGGTATGTCAGTACCTCATGGGGTCGGCTCTGTATGGGCACAAGCGGCATGGGAAGTGTACTGGGCATTGGTTGATGAACATGGTTTTGATATTAACTTGTATAATTCATTAGGGGGAAGCGGTAACCAACGTGCCATGTTGTATTTCACCGAAGGGTTGAAAAATACCATTTGTTCACCAAGCTTTATTGATACACGCGACGGTATTATCCAAGCTGCTATCGATAACTATTCGGGTGAAGATGTGTGCTTAATCTGGCGTACGTTTGCAGGCTTTGGACTTGGTGTTGATGCAATATCACCAAGTAGTAATAGTTTAAATGTTACTAATGGCTTTGGTATTCCAAGCTCATGTGACGAGACCGCTGATGTGTGGGTTGAAGATACCCATTATGATTACTTTGGTCCTGCACCTGATACGGGCAATGAGCCTGATGCCAATATGGTTGGTAAATCGATGTGGCGCAGTAAAGCGATTTGGAACCGTGTGGTTGCAGGTAGCCCTGGTCCGCATCAAAATCCAGAGTTTGGCCAGAAAAATGAAATTTACGTTAATGTGAAAAACCGTGGTGCAGCAACGGCCTTTAATACCACTGTTGAAGTGTATTGGGCACATGCATCTACTGGATTAACGTGGCCTGCGGATTGGACATTGCTGGGTACTGATACCATCGGCACTCTACCCGTGGGGGCTGATGTAGAAGCGACAGTTGCTTGGGAACCACCAACAACGGGACATTATTGTTTAGTGGCACGATTAATTAACCCACAAGATCCAATGAGCTTCCCTGAAACAGCGAGCATTAACTATAACACCCGTCAGAACAATAATATTGCATGGCGGAATATGAATGTGGTTGATTTATTGATTAATCAGCAGCAAAAAATATCGTTTATTGCTAGAGGGATCGAGACGAATAATCAACAGATTGTTTTGCAAATAGGTCATGATGAACAGCAACGCTTCTTAGTTGATGGTGGTAAATTAGCGATTAATTTGCTTGAGTTTACAGGCGTTGATGAATGGCAAGAGATCACTCAATTACCCTTTATTATTCGTAATTTACAAACCCCAACAGGTAATGCTAATGAAGCAAATGTGCAATTACGCTTTAGCGCCGATCCTATGCCTATTACAGACAAAGAAAGTGCACTTTACCATCTTGATGTGATGCAGTTAGGTACAACGGCTGCGGGTAATAATCAAGAAATTGGTGGTGTATCGTATGAAATTATTACGCGTACTCACTTAACTGATACGGATAACGATCAGAAACCTGATATCCAAGATGATGATGATGATGATGATCAAGTCCCTGATGAGTTAGATGCTTATCCACTCGATGAATTACGTCATTAATTGTTAATAAGTGACACATTTAAGCCTCGCTATTTAGCGGGGCTTTCTTTTGTTGGTTAAATCGTATGTTTACTCTTAGCGTCTATAATGACTCTTAAATTATCAAATACCTGTATCAAAACATGTCTAATGACGAGTAGATGGTAATTAACTGTAACAGTGAATAAATAGCGAAAAGGGAGTGCTTGCTGCGTCAATCGTATCTTAATACTATCGCGAAAATTCAAGTTACTGACAACGTGTGATGGCATTTTTTAAATTAAAAATTACGCATGGACTTTCTCATTACCCTGATATTATTACCACAACGCGGGATCCACAGCGCGCTTTACAATTTTTAAAGTACGATGTATCACCGTATTCGCGTGGTTTTACTAAAATCGTGATCGTGGATAACAAGCAATATGTGAAAAATTTAGCGAATAATGCCACTGCTGAATTTCAATCTGATTATATCCACGATGGTGAATGCAGTGTATTTACTCTACTGAGTAGTAAAATTCTATTTGCTCGTTGGAATCGTAAGTAATTTAATATCAGTAATATGGATGCGAGCAGTAACAATATAGACAATTATATTTTCGGTGGCATCGCCTCATCACCTAAGCGCTGACGATATTGATCGGGTGTACTGCCTGATTGCTTTTTAAACGCAGTAATAAAGGGAGATGCCTGATGATAGCCCAGTGTTAATGCAATCTCTTTTACTGATAAACCACTACGCAGTAAATGTAGTGAGTAGATAAACTTTCGTCGTTGTCTCCATTCGGTAAAGTTCATCCCAAGTTTATCTTTGAAGTGACGGGCAAGGGTACGCTCTGTCGTATGAAGCATTTTTGCCCATTCCGCTAAACTGCGATTATTGGTTGGGTTTTTTTCAAGTTCAATCAATATTGTTTGTAGGAGCTTATCATCACTTGTTGGTAAGTATTGATGGTGTTCTTTACTCATTAATACCTGATCAAACAACACTTTCACTAAGCGTTTATCTTGCGGGGTTTCAGGGCTAACAATCCGGCGCTCGCGTAAATCACTCACCATGGCTTGCATTAATGGGCTGACTTCCAATAAACAGGCATAATTCGGCAACGCATTAGCGAGTGGCTTGGTAATGTTCATTGAACAATAATTTAAACTACGACGAATATAACTTTGATGCTCCATTGCTGGTGGTACCCATAATGCAAACTGGGGAGGGGCAAGAAAGTGTTTACTCTCCGCTTTTAATTCAATGATCCCTCCACTGATTAGTTGCAATTGTCCCCACGGATGAGCATGTTTCATTGTTCCTGTATTTGGCAGAAAAATCGTATGACCAAAAAAGATATCACCGGGTGGATTATTATCATCAAATAAAGGTTGGTATACGTTTTTCATTGAACTTTAGCTGTCATATGATGTGATAAGAATAGTATACGCAGGTTTTAGGTTATTGATCTACTTTGATAACTTATGGGTACCAGTCGATACCGCAAGTTTGTAGTGCTTTAAGGTAATCATGGGCTAAAGGGTAGCGGCCTACAGTTAATCCATGCAATGGAGTTTGAAATATTCGATATTCTAAAAACTCACCTGTTAGCATTTGATTAAATAAAGATTTAGCAGCATCACCTGTGGCAACGGTATAAGGCGATCTTGAAGCCAACGCTTTTGCCGTTACAGTGCTAAAACTGTGTTGTAATTCATCACGCTGATGCATGTTCATATGACTTAAGTAATGATCGTATCCTATTAGAATATGAGGTGTAATATCCATTTGTTGTTGAAGGTAATAGGGCATATCACGTTGCTTGATTAGCCAACGATAATGACTATCTACCTGTAATTGGATATCGCCAACGGGCAAGGGGTTTTGATCTGGGCTGTGCATGCCGACTCTTACCTGATCATGAACCATATCAACAATAGGATAATAGCTGCTATCTGTTTGCATTGGAGAGATTGCGCGTACACGACAAACAGGCTCACCTGTGAGTTCATCAATAACCGTGATGGCTTGCCATTGAGCGGGATAGAGCGCAACACAGCCCGAACAAAAAAAGATAACAGCAATAAGTATTATATAGAATGGCATATAACATCCTTGTGTATCTCAGTAACGCTTAAAAAGCGCGATAACTGATTTTAGTATATGCAAGCTTTACACATTGTGTTTAATCCCTTGCGAGAAGATAAGATATGTAAAGCGCGGTATTGCTTGAAAAATAAACGTCGAAATGGATTACAAATGGCGATATTGTTACCTTTATTAACACTCTGATTATTTGTTAATCGAGTGGTGTTTTTTCTTAAAATTAGGCTTTACAGATTTTAAATCTATCGGTAATATTCGCCGCACTTACGGAGAGATGGCTGAGTGGTTGAAAGCACCGGTCTTGAAAACCGGCATACGTTTATAGCGTATCTAGGGTTCAAATCCCTATCTCTCCGCCATATTCTAGAGATTCGATTTATCGGGTTTCATAAAGAATTGGAGCGGTAGTTCAGTTGGTTAGAATACCGGCCTGTCACGCCGGGGGTCGCGGGTTCGAGTCCCGTCCGCTCCGCCAACATTTAGATTTAACGGTTACGTTAAATAGACGAAATTATAGTGCCGACTTAGCTCAGTAGGTAGAGCAACTGACTTGTAATCAGTAGGTCACCAGTTCGACTCCGGTAGTCGGCACCATTAAATTTCGGTGGGGTTCCCGAGTGGCCAAAGGGAGCAGATTGTAAATCTGCCGGCACTGCCTTCGAAGGTTCGAATCCTTCCCCCACCACCATTACAATTCCTCCTTAGTTCAGTCGGTAGAACGGCGGACTGTTAATCCGTATGTCGCTGGTTCAAGTCCAGCAGGAGGAGCCAAATAAAAAAGCCCGCAAGCAATTGCGGGTTTTTTTACATCTTAAATTTGGAAAATCATTGCTTAGTAGCTTAGTAGCTTAGTAGCTTAGTAGCTTAGTAGCTTAGTAGCTTAGTAAGTAGCTTAGTAGCTGCTTGGTTATTGGTATCTTTCCTCTCGACCTACCTTACCATTTCTCCCTTAGTTCACTTGGTGATTACCTCTTATCTCTTGTGATCGTTAACCGCAAATTTGGTTATCTACTATGATTCTTTTGAGGTTAGGTGTTGCTATTAAATGATCTATTTTTAGCTTTAATTGTATTATTTATTGAAGATTAAGTGATCATAACCATCTAATAACTATCATATTTGCAAAAAATATTATCAAAATGTGCGTTTGTTAATCGAGTGAGCGTTTTTTCTTAAAAATAGGCTTTACAGGTTTTACATCTATCGGTAATATTCGCCGCACTTACGGAGAGATGGCTGAGTGGTTGAAAGCACCGGTCTTGAAAACCGGCATACGTTTATAGCGTATCTAGGGTTCAAATCCCTATCTCTCCGCCATATTCTAGAGATTCGATTTATCGGGTTTCATAAAGAATTGGAGCGGTAGTTCAGTTGGTTAGAATACCGGCCTGTCACGCCGGGGGTCGCGGGTTCGAGTCCCGTCCGCTCCGCCAACATTTAGATTTAACGGTTACGTTAAATAGACGAAATTTTAGTGCCGACTTAGCTCAGTAGGTAGAGCAACTGACTTGTAATCAGTAGGTCACCAGTTCGACTCCGGTAGTCGGCACCATTAAATTTCGGTGGGGTTCCCGAGTGGCCAAAGGGAGCAGATTGTAAATCTGCCGGCACTGCCTTCGAAGGTTCGAATCCTTCCCCCACCACCATTATAATTCCTCCTTAGTTCAGTCGGTAGAACGGCGGACTGTTAATCCGTATGTCGCTGGTTCAAGTCCAGCAGGAGGAGCCAAATAAAAAAGCCCGCAAGTAATTGCGGGCTTTTTTACATTTGAAATCTAGGCTTTTGTTAACAACTCATTGGGTGATAAAGGTCTATTAACTATTCTTAACTCACTGACGTAACCATACAAAGGATTATGCAATTTACTGTTAGAACACGATGATCCCACAATCCAAGCGGCATCTTCTTTGATTTTCTTATCAACTGATATGTAATCCAGTATTAAAAACGGTATAAACTAAAGGGAAAAATGTACGTTGTTGATCGGTACTTACAGATAGTGTGAGCTTAATTATTTCGCTGTATGTTTTTCTCTATTAACACCATAGAATAGGTTTCTCTCATCTCTTAACGGATGAAGCAGTTAACACAAAATGGTATTATTAACGGCTGTTTTGCCTGTGACACTTGGATAACTAATGAATTTTGACCGTATTGTGTGTTTCGATCTCGAAATGTGTTGTTGGAATGATGGCCGCACATCTAGAACCGGTGAAATCATCGAAATTGGTGTGGCAGAGCTTGATCTCAACACCGGAAAAATTGTTCGTCGGGCACAACATTATGTGCGTCCTACAAAAGATGAAATCTCGCCGTTTTGTACTGAACTAACGGGCATCAAACCTGAGGTCGTTGAAAAAAATGGCAAGCCGCTTTCTGTGATATTAAAATCGATCGAACAAAAGTTTGGTGGTCGACATAAGATCTATGCAGCGTGGGGACATGATGATCGTATTTTGAAAAAGGAATGTTTAGCTAAAGAGCTAAAAGTCCCTTTTCGTGAATATTTAAATCTTGCCACTTTATTTAAATTACAGCGTCATGTGACGAATAAACGATTAGGTCAACGTGCCGCAATGGAAATTGCTGGTGTTGAATGGGAAGGGCGTCAGCATTCGGGTTATGTCGATGCGTATAACCTTGCGCGTTTAGCGGCAACCATGTTCTGCGAAAAAGACACAGATTCAACACAGGAATAGTGTTACTTCCAATCGATTTGTTTAGTAAAGCCGACTGATAGAGTCGGCTTTTTATGTGTATGATGTAATTCGTGCGATGAAAATGCTGTTGTTTATATTTTGTGATTCGGTGCCAATACTTGAGGAGATAGTTGGATAACTAAAATATTAATATTAGTTTGTAGCAAGGGATTAAGTGTTTAAACAGCAAAATATAATGCGTTATGTATACTGACAAAAGCCGCTCATTAAAAGGTCACTTTTATGTCACAGAATACGTTTATTTTGCATTCCGCTTATCCTCCATCAGGCGATCAACCTGAAGCTTTAGCGCGATTAATCGGTAATATTCAAGACGGTGTTACACACCAAACACTGCAAGGGGTTACCGGATCTGGGAAAACTTTCACGATGGCAAATATGATCCATCGTCTTCAGCGTCCTACCTTAATATTGGCCCATAACAAGACGCTTGCCGCACAACTTTATAGTGAAATGAAACGTTTCTTTCCTGAAAATGCTGTCGAGTATTTTGTCTCTTATTACGATTACTACCAACCTGAAGTGTATATTCCTGGTAGTGATCGCTTTATTCGTAAAGATTCTGCAGTGAATCAACAATTGGAACGATTACGTTTATCGACCACCAAATCGTTGATAGAACGTAAAGACGTGATTGTCGTGGCATCGGTATCTGCTATTTATGGCTTAGGCGATCCAGCTCAATATCGCGCGGTACAAATTCCGTTATCAGTGGGTATGACCATCGAAAGGGAAGACTTTATTCAACGTCTTGTCGCGCTGCAATATAGCCGTTGTGAGCGAACGATTGAACGAGCAACTTTCCGTGTCCATGGTGAAATATTTGATATCTATCCAGCAGATTCAGAATCAAAAGCAATACGTGTGGTGATGTTTGATGACACCATTGAGCAACTACAATGGCTTGACCCTATTACAGGGAAAGTGTTGGGCGACATTGAGCATTATTTTGTTTCTCCAAAAACCTTGTATGCCGCTTCAAAAGACAAGTTACTGAAAGCCAGCATTGAAATTCAAAAAGAATTAGAAATGCGTGTCGCTGAATTAAATAATGAAAATCGTATTGTGGAAGCGGCAAGGCTGTATGAGCGCACGACACATGATATAGAAATGATGCAGCAGCTTGGATATTGTTCAGGATTAGAAAACTACTCATGTTATTTAAACGATCGCGATCCTAGCTTGCCACCGACGACCTTATTAGATTATTTACCGGAAGATGGCTTACTGTTTATTGATGAATCCCATGTGATGATCCCGCAGATTTCTGCAATGTATCGCAGTGATGTGAGTCGTAAAGAGACATTAATTGATTATGGCTTTCGGTTGCCATCAGCGAAGAACAATCGACCTTTAATGTTTAAAGAATTTGAGCAAATAAAACCACAAACCGTATTTGTATCAGCTACCCCCGGTGAGTACGAACTCAAAAAATCTCAGCAGCATGTTATAGAACAAATCATTCGCCCGACAGGCTTGCTTGATCCTATTGTTGAAGTGCGTCCTTTAGCGACTCAAACCGACGATCTATTAAAAGAAATATCAGAGCGTACGCAAAAAGATGAACGCGTATTGGTGACGACATTAACGAAAAAAAGTGCAGAGGCATTGTATGAGTTAATGGTAGAGCAAGGTATTAAGGTCAGTTATATTCATTCAGAAGTAAAAACCGAGCAACGGGTTGAAATTATAGATGATTTACGTGCAGGTAAATTTGATGTGCTTATTGGGATAAACCTGTTACGAGAAGGATTAGATATTCCAGAGGCCTCATTGGTCGCAGTGTTAAATGCCGATCATGCGGGATTTTTGCGTTCAACACAGGCGCTGATTCAAATCATTGGTCGTGCAGCTCGTAACGCAAACGGTAAAGCGATTTTATATGCTGATAAAATGACGCCTGCAATGCAGCAAGCGATGAATGAATCACAACAACGCCGAGAGCGTCAGGTGGAATATAATAAAGCGCATAATATTACACCAGCCTCCTCTCAACGTAAAAAAGCAAGGATAGATAATAATGAGCCCGCACAACATAGTGTTGAGTTCTGCTCTAATCTATCAGAGTTATGCCAGCAAATTACGACAACAGAAAAAGAACTATTGGTGGCTTGTGATACGAATGATGAAATACACGTTGGTATTTTTAGAGAAAAGCTCAATGAGTTATATCGTCAGTTCATATTTATGTAAAAAGGATACTAATTGACATCTAATTAAGGTCGTAATGACTCGGCCTTAATTACTCACAATCAACCTAACTATATTCATCTGTTATATTCTTATTGAATAAGATAAGTATGACTTTAATTAAAAGTAAGGAACAAAACTGAATTATTGCAATATATTTTTATTAACAAGATAAGTGAATTTTATTGTAAATTTATCTCATTGATGAATTTACGTTTTATTTGTGTTGTTTGGTGGTTTTGTTTTTGTGTTGTGATTGTAATTACATTAAGTTTTGATATACTCCGCCCGATTTTTATAGAAAATAAACGGTATAAAAATTCTAAAGTTGAATAGATAAAAGCAGTCATCATTTTGGTGAATACCCCTCCAGCTATATTGGCCTTTTTACAACGTCGCGCGCGAATAACAGCTATGTATATTTTATATGGTGAGAAAGAGCGTATGTTCATTCTTAATATAAAAGATCTTAGTTTTATCAGTCATCGTGCTGGAAAATCATATGCTACGATAGAAAATAGAATTTAAGTGTATTCATTTTATAAGAATGAATCTGGGGCGTAATTGCTTCCTTTAGTTTGTTATAAAGAGTTGTTATGGTGCTATACAACGCAATAAATATGGCTTTAAATGGGATCGTTCTTATATGAACATTAAATACATGAAGCTTTATACATTGATCGTGTGCTCTACGTTCTTTTTCATTATCTTTGCATGCGGTACTTATCTACTTTATCAACACGATATTGATACAAAAATTCACAATGAGCATGAAATACAACGGAAAACCTTTTATTCAGTTGTTGATAGTAAAGATACACTAGTTCCTATGTTTTCGAAGATGACGATTCCGACTTTAGCTGAGCAGAGGGAGTTAAAGCGTTATGTCTCCGATCATAAAGATGTTAGCAGTATATCTGTGATTTATAATGATTATTATGTATACAGTACATTTGGAAATCGCCTGTATTCAATGAAGATGAAGGCAGTAAAAGGTTTTAATATTAAGGTAAAAAGCTTACTAACGCATAAGCCAACCTTGTCTTATACGTTGCAAGTTGGAGCGAATACTTACTTAAAAATATATTTTAAACCGCTTCGTTTTAATGTTATCGATAGTATTGGTAGAGGCTATATTACCGTTTTTGATAATATTGAAATTGGTGAAGGTAATCAGTTAGTTAAGCATGATTTGTTAAATCATCGCGATGAGTACTATTTTCATCTCGACGACGCTGATTTTTTTGTTGATGTTGATCCGGCACTCGCTCTAAAACAATTTATTGAAACTAAATATGTTTACTTGTTAATGCTCTTATTGGGCTGCATGGTAAGTAGTTATACATCGGCCGCTTACTGCAAAAAAATCTGGGTACGAGTTTGTATCAAACGCAATATTATTCGTCCATACCTTCAACCCATTGTTAATAAGGAAGGCGATATTATTGGGGCTGAAGTCTTAGCTCGTTGGATTACTAAAAAAGGTCAGGTTTTACCGCCTTATTTATTTATACCCTATATAGAGAGTCAACACTTAACATCCTTGTTAACCTGCTCTTTGATGACACAGGTTTATCAAAGTCAGTTAATGGTTTTGAGTAAACAACTAAAATTGAGTTTTAATTTGACGGAACGTTGTTTGTTTGACGAAAGTATTTATAAAGCGAGTTTATTATTGGCGCCTAAGTTTGAACTGGTGCTTGAGTTTACGGAATCAGCACCATTTTCGAATGTTCATGTGAAAGCGCGTATGGAAAAATTTCATCAAAATGGCATGTTCTTTGCGCTTGACGATTATGGTACAGGGTACTCTTCACCGTATTATTTGACGGATTATAATTTTGATTATTTAAAAATAGATCGTTGTTTTATTGAGCAAATTGAACATAATCCTAAATCGATTTATGTTGTTGAATCTTTAGTGCTATTAGCCCAAAAACTGGAGCTTTCTGTCATCTCTGAAGGCGTTGAAACAGAAAAACAAAAACAGATGTTAGATCAATGGGGAATTAAGCAATATCAAGGGTTTTACTTTTATAAGCCGATGTCAATAGAAAGCTTTATGGATATATATAGTTCTCACTAATATAGCATCTTAGTGAGAACCCTGACTCTTCTTGTACTCTGTGGAAGAAGAGTTTTTTTAGCTCTGTCATTTTATAAGGTTAATCGTAAGTGAGTATTTGCTAACTCTAGTCTTTAACTACCTGGGTAGTTTTGCCGCGTTCTTTATAATCTTGTTGTTTTGCAAAAGTAGCGAGTTGTTGAAATTGAGCGGGTTGCCAGACCATATTGTTTGTGAGCTCAGGAGCGAGCGCGTTAAACGTTTCTTCATTGCCTACATTATGTAAATACAACTCCGCCCACATACCATTATTATCACCGTTGCTCAGTTCGGTAGATAAAGAAAGAGGAACTCCGTTTTTTACCCCATTAGGGTAGAGAGTTAATCCCAGTTGATAATCACGTTTTAACACCACCCACTTTTGTGGCAAACGTGTATTGTGATCCCACCACTGACCATTTAACTGCTGTATGTTGCGTTTGGTTTCTTCTGCTGAAACACTGCCTAATTGCTGTAATTGATCGTTAAAAGCATCAGTCATGGCTTGAGAAAAATCTGACGGAGAAAGATCGGGTTGCTGCTCTAGCACTTGTTTAGCTGTGATAGCACCTAACATGTTGGAATAGAGATCTTCAGGTGAAAAAGCAGAGACATATTCAGGAAAGCCAATAATTGATTCATAGCCAAACCACTGTGCGATTTCATGCCATTGTGCTAATCGAAAAGCTAATAGAGCCGCAAGCTCGAGACTCAGTGATTGTTTCTCTTTATTTGTAAGTAGTTGCTTATTCTCTTGTAACCGAATGTGGCGCGCCCGTAATTCCGTGGGTAAGATTATTCGATAATGGGATCCAAGATGCTGGCGAATTTGTTGATATAAATAATAAGTGAAATCTGCCGTATCTCGGACGTGAGCTGTATCGATAAATCCCCCCTTACTCGTAAAGATTAAGCCATTAGATTCACCGCCTAATCCGAATAAGCTTGAAATAACGCTTTGCGATCCATCGTTGTAGCTATGTTTACCGAGCATTGGTATATCGACAATATTCTCTACTGAGAAAAAAGGAATGGGCATACCTAATAATTCGGTTTTTAAATCTTGACCAAAGGCACAGCATGGACGTACGCCAATAGGCGCATCCAATGCTTTACTGTATGGGCTGACGAATAAAGCACAAAGGCTGAATGCTGCGATCAAAGGTGCGTGTATTTTCATTAAAAAGCTTCATTGATGTGAAAATAAAAACCGGAACTGTCTTTACCAATGGCGTAATCGACACGCACATTTATTCGGGGCTTAAAGGCAAAGCGATAGCCGACACCTAAACTAGGTAATAGCTTACTTGAAAGTAACTGCTCACTTTTATTGGCGATATTACCTCCGCCAAACCAGGTCACCATACCATGACGATGGTTAAAACGATGACGCCATTCTATTTGTCCAGACAGTAAATAACGATCACGGTATTGCCCTGTATAGTAACCACGCATACGTTTATCGTTACCCATTTCCGCATAGCCATACCAAGGAATATCACCATCAACCCGTTGCCTGTAGACATCCCAAGCAATAATGTTATTGCTATCAAGTTGAACATATTGACGGTAGTTCATGGTCAGGCGTGTGTAATTTTGATCAGAGCCTAATGTGGTTTTGTAATCAACCCATTCCGCGAACCACAATTGACCACGGTATGGGTTGGGTTCAAAATCTCGGCTGTCATATTCCAACGCAATGCTTATACCACTGCTTTGTTGATTTGAAAGTTTGTGCTCACCAACATCGTTAGTCTTTGCTAAGGTTTGTTGTGAATAATGTTGATAATCCCAGCCAACACTGACGTATTGATGAGGTAAAAACTGGTATGACACCTTTGGCGCAAGTTTGATGATCTGGCCGTTATACTCACGTTTATTGTTGTCGTTTTGTGCGGCAGCTTTTCCTACTCCCCAGTAATGTTGGGGGGAATGGCTGATCCATGCATCACCGATCAAGCGCAGTTTGTCTTGATTTAAGTAACTGCGATTTTCAACCCCTAATCCATAAGAGCCAGTTGAGGATAGATAGGATTTAATCGCTAATGTTGAATACGGTGTACTGGGTGTCCAGCCTGTCGGTGAGTAAAGCCCAACCGCAGCCATTCCAAATCCGACCCCTTGTTCAGGGTTAGCAAAAGGCCCCGGCAATACTCCCCAATCAATACCTTCTGAAGTATCAATCGTTTCACTAGCGCCGAGTTTTTCCAGTAGTTGATCTACCCAACCTGATTGTGTTGTATCAGCACAGGCTAAGTGAGAAAAACTACAAATAATCAATAATGGGGAAAGTTGCCAAGGTTTCATTGCTGATCTCTGACTTAAAAACGAAAATCAATGGATGTAAATAAGCTGGAGCGATCGCCAAAGCCGGCTTCTGCCAATAAATACAGACTTGGATTGAGCTGATATTGCATCCCGAGGATTGGGTTCCATGGTGTCGACAGTTGTTGCTCGATATGGAAACTGCCATTTTTAACCCAAGGTTGTAATCCTGAAGGAAGATTGAGATCGGTGAGTTTGCCAGATAGCGATTGCTCAACATTTTGATACATCGCACCGGCCCAAACTCGTAGTGGTACACCTTGTTGATAAAAGTCGTAACCTACACGAGGGCTGATCACCCATGCAGAAATACTGCCGTCGATGACGGTTAGCTCTGTTTCGGTATAGCTGATATCAACTAAGCCAAAGAATCGCTTATAGCCACCGGCAAGCACTACACCACCACCATATAAGTAGCCATCAAGATCAAGCTTGAAGTTATCAATGCGGCCTTTGAGGTGACGGTCTGGGCGGTTTGGGAATAAAGGCTTAATAGCAACATCATAGTTCACTGCAGTTTCCGATTTACCCGTCATCTTGCCACCTAAGACATAGAGGTTCAGAAACGGAAATAGCCACATATCCGCCCGTAGGGTGAGCACTTCACTGGTTTGTTTGCCTTGCTCTGCTTGCATATCGATGTTGCGCACAAAAGAAGGTAGGTTAAGGCCATTAAAGCCAATGCTAGTTACATCAATGCCTTGCTCTAATGCCATGTAACTCAAATTAAAGCCAATCGGTTTGGGTAATTCGTAACCTAAAGCTTGAGCTTCTTCTTTCCAAAGAGGGAGAGTAAAAGATTGAGCATATGTATAAGTGGATGAGGAAAACGCTAGGCTACTAAGGAAAAGTGAATGCGCTAATCGCATGTGTGTAATGCCAGTTAAATTCTATAATGGCGCGCATTTTAAGTTGACATTTGATTTAAGCATACTTAATGATTTATCTATAATGTAAGTATATGTTACATAACTATACCCAACTGATTTCAAGTTACCGAATTCAGAACATTGTTACAGTCCCTAGTTCAAAGAAAGCAAAGAAGTGTAATCGTTTTCTATTTCCAAATTGCATATACCTTTATGTTTATAGCGCTATTTTATTTGCCGTTTTCTGCTCGCTTGTGGAGGAAATCACAGAATTAACGATAAGTATTTCTTTTCTTTGGTGGTTTTTTATTTCTTATTAATTGATAAATTACTGATTTATATGCGGTTAATAAGAAAAATATGACATAGATCTGCTATTAATTTCCTTTTCCGCTTTGAAATGGAAATCAATCATCTACACATTAGCTCAACGTATCAATATTATGACCATATTCAATAAGTGGTGACACTTATATTACTAAGGAGAGATAAAGTGTCTGGAAATAAGTTTTCGGTTGATTACAGCATTTATGAGTTGGAATGCGAAGAAACCTATAAAAAAGCAATTTCACTTTTAAAAGAAAATAATATTTTTCCTGATGCTATTCAGCAACAAATGTTATTTACACATTTAAAAGCAATGGTCATTCGCTCTTATACAAAAGAGTCATTACCAGAAATTGAAGTCGATATGTTTGAAGATATTTCCCCACTATCTCATCAATTATCAGCAGATGTGGTTTCTTGGTTCCCTACCTTAGCGTACGAAGAAACCTATTTATTATCAGTCCACTTTGAAGTGGCAAAAGAAAACGAATTAACGTGTGAATTAGGAGTGTAATTATGACAACTATTAAAGTAGTAATTGGTGATCGTTTAGGTAAAGGTCAAAAAGTAGGTTTGGGTGTTGAAGCTGCAGGCGGCGCTGTAACGGTGATCCCTGGTATGGCAGCAGATATGAAGCTAGGTGATGTGATGCACCAAGAGCAAGCTGATTTTGGTATTTCATTCTGTGGTAGTGGTGGTGCTGGGGCAATTACTGCCCAAACCAAATATGGTTACAAAGCACGTTACGGTATGCGTTCTGTTGAAGAAGGTGTAACAGCTATCAATGAAGGTTGTAACGTTTTAGGCTTTGGCTTTATGGATAAAGAAGAGCTTGGTCAAAAGTTAGTTGAAGCCTTTATTAAAAAGCATCACGGTTAATATGAAAAAATCTATTACTACGACGGTTGAAGTCAGTGGTAAAGGAAATACAAAACAATCAGCTTTTAGTTCTGCACTAAATAATGTTCAAAAAACAATTCTAAAAGAAACTAATAACGTTATTTTACGAATTGAACCTGTGGATGTTGAAATAATAAGTGCAGAACATAAACAAACTACTGAGAAGTTTATGTTCTTTTTCTTACCACGAGAAAAATCTATTTATTCCATCACTATTAATGTCACTGTAAATATTACATTAATAGAAACTGATGAATTAAATTTCAAACAAATCTAATTATTAGCTACGAACATTATTTGTGTCTACATATAAAGGTATATAAATGTTCTTCATTATTTTAATAAAGTCACTAATTATTGGTGCATTAGTGGGTGTTGGCGTGGGTGTCGGCGCTGCTCGTATGTATCACGCTCCAACTATTCAAGGTATGGGGGCATTCCGTACTTTAGGGGAATTAAACTCGTGTGAAGGGGATCCTGCTTCTCACTTCTCTTTCGGTTTAGGCTTTTTCTTCAATGCTTGGGCATCATCAGTCGCTGCTGGTGCATTTACCCAAGACGTTGACCACCGTATTTTACCGAACTGGGGCGCAGCGGCATTGATGGTAAAAAATCGTGATGTCACCCAAACCTTACATGATCCGAAGAAGATGGGTATTGCCTGCGGCATCATCGGTATGATTGTCGTGGCATTTCTTAACTCAACCGCATCAGCGGTACCTGAAAGCTTACAAATTACAGCGGTAAAAGTGCTGGTTCCGGCAGCAAACATGCTGGTTAACGTGGCGATGCCGGTGATCTTCTGGTTAGCAGCGATTGAAGCAGGTAAGCGTTCTGGTTTTTGGGCAACTATTTTCGGTGGTTTGGCACAAATGATCATGGGTAACGCCGTGCCTGGTTTAGTACTTGGTATCTTGATTGGTAAAGGTGTGGAAGATAGCGGTTGGAATAAAGTAACGAAAAGTATGTTGTTTGCCGTTATCGCTCTGTTTGTTCTAAGTGGCTTCTTCCGTGGCTTTGATATTGCGGTATTAGAATCCTTTAGCCTAACTGTTCCTGATTGGCTGCATTACATCCACGGAAGTATCAGCGGTAAATAACCGAGCCGGAGTTGAAGAAAATGGACGATAAATTAAAGAATGATTTTTGGTACGCTGACTGGTCTTTCCCATTCTTTGTTGGTTTGCTGTCATCAGGTGTTTTTGCTGGTACACACATGTATTACCTCTACGGTATCGGTGCTTTTAACGAGGTGGCTTTCGTCGCCATGTTAAGAGCGGGTATGGATACCGGTGTTTACGGTGCAGTAGCGGCGTTTGGTGCAAGTTTCCTTTTTGCTCGCATCATTGAAGGTTCCTTGGTGGGTATCTTAGATATCGGTGGTGCTATTCAAACTGGTATTGGTTTAGGTGTACCAGCACTGTTATTAGGCGCAGGTATTGTATATCCACTCGAAAACTTTGCTGCCTCATTGGTTGTGGGTTTCTTCCTTGGTGTCGCTATTGGTTATGTGATCATCCTAGCGCGAAAGTACACCATCAACCAAAGTAACTCGACTTACGGTGCCGATGTCATGATGGGCGCAGGTAACTCTTCGGGTCGCTTCTTAGGTCCTCTGATTGTGTTATCAGCAATTGCAGCATCACTACCAATCGGTATTGGCTCTTTAATTGGTGCGCTTGCTTTCTATCAATGGAATAAACCTATTACAGGTGGTGCGATTATCGGTGCAATGGTGTTTGGTTCACTGTTCCCTGTTGCTATCAGTTAATCCTTGAAAGGTTGTGCTCTGCATGTTGGGTGCAGAGCACAATAAAGGCAAAGCAATGTATGACGTATTAATTAAGCAAGGCAAGTTAGTGAGTGGCGAAGTGGTGGATGTTGCGGTTCTGAACGGCAAGATTGCAGCACTGGGTCAACTGGATGTAACAGCAAAAAAGGTGGTGGATTTAGCGGGTGATTTTTATATCAGCGCGGGGTGGATTGATGGTCATACCCATTGCTACTCCAAATCACCGATTTATAACGATGAACCAGACTTAGTCGGGGTTGAGACTGGCGTTACCACTGTGATTGATGCTGGTAGCGTAGGTGCCGATGATGTGGGTGATTTCTATCACTGTTGTCAGCAAGTAAAAACCAATGTTTACAGTATCTTAAATATTTCTCGAATTGGTTTGCTGCGACAAAACGAATTAGCCGATATGGCAGACATTGATGGTGAGTTAGTGAAACAAGCCGTCAATCAGTATCCCGATTTTATCGTTGGGATCAAAGCCCGAATGAGTGGCAGTGTGGTGGAAGCCAATGGTTTAAAACCGTTGATAAAAGCTAAAGAGATCCAACGTAATCAGTGCCCATTACCTTTGATGGTACACATTGGTAATAACCCACCTAATTTAGATGACGTAGCGGATTTATTAGGTGAAGGGGACATCATTACCCATTGCTATAACGGCAAACCGAATCGCATTTTAACTGCAGAAGGTGAGTTAAAACCGTCGATGCAACGTGCTCTTGAGCGTGGTGTGAAACTCGATGTGGGACACGGTGGTGCAAGCTTTAGTTTTGCAGTGGCAGAGCAAGCGATTAAACAAGGTATTTATCCTGACATGATTAGCTCTGACATTTATTGCAAGAATCGTATTCATGGCCCGGTGCGTAGTCTCGCTCACATTATGGATAAGTTTTTAGCGATTGGTTTACCGCTACAACAAGTGATTGATTGCGTCACAGTAAACGCTGCCAAGTTACTTAAGTTAGAAAATAAAGGGCAGTTAGAAGTAGGTAAAGATGCGGATTTAACGTTTTTCCATTTAAACACTGAAACTGTTGAGCTGGTGGATTCTGATAATGATCAGCGCAGTGGCAAGACGAGCTTAAAACCTGCCGCAGCCATGGTTGCTGGCAAGATCATGACGACAAATTACGGAGTAGGATTCGATGTCTTCAATTCATGAAAAATACCAATTAAAAGAAGTCATTAATGCGTCAGGTCGTATGACTATTTTAGGTGTTTCGACACCAACAGAAACCGTGATGGATGCGGTGCGTGATGGTCTTGGCCAGTATTTTGAAATGAAAGATCTGGTGGTGAAAACCGGTGCTTATATTGCCAAGTTGCTAAATGTAGAAGATGCGATTGTGGTTTCTTGTGCCTCGGCGGGTATCGCTCAATCAGTGGCTGCGGTGATTGTGAAAGACGATCCGTATTTACTCGAAAATTTACACGCTCACGCTCATAACGTGGCGTCAGAAATTGTGATGCCAAAAGGCCACAACGTTAACTTTGGTGCACCAGTCGGCACCATGGTGACATTAGGTGGTGGCACACTAAAAGAAGCGGGCTATGCCAATGAGTGTTCGCCTGCTCAGTTAGCCGCCATGATCACCCCGCAAACAGCAGCGATTTTATACATCAAATCCCATCACTGTGTACAAAAGAGCATTTTATCCGTAGCAGAAGCGGCAGCCGTTGCCAAACAGCATGACTTACCTTTGATTGTGGATGCTGCAGCTGAAGAAGATCTGCAGTGTTACTACAACATGGGTGCTGATCTGGTTATTTACAGTGGTGCAAAAGCCATTGAAGGGCCAACCAGTGGTTTAGTGGTTGGACGTAGCCAATATATTGCATGGGTGCGTAAGCAGTCATTAGGTATTGGTCGTGCAATGAAAGTTGGTAAAGAAGGCATTTTAGGTTTAACCCACGCCATTACCGAGTACCTGCAAACTGAAAAAGAAACTGGTCAGCAAATGGTGGCCAAAATGGAACACTTTGTGGCGCAACTCAAGACCCTTAATGGCATTGATTGCCGTGTGGTTTGGGACAGCGCAGGACGCGACATTGCACGTGCAGAAATCTGTTTTGATGAAACGGTATTAGCAATGACAACACCTGAGATTGTGGCACGACTTCAGGGTGGTGATCCTGCGATTTATTGTCGTGGCTACAAAGCTAATGATGGGATCATTGAAATAGATGTACGCAGTGTCACAAGCGCACAACTTGACGTTATTTATCAGAATATTAAAGCATTATTTTAAATTTTTAAGAGAACACCACTATGTCATTGAAAGCAAAATTCTACAAAAACCGCGTATGTTTAAACGTGTTGGCTGGCTCTATTGATAACGCAGCAGAAATCTATGATGCCGCAGAAGGTCATGTCTTAGTTGGCGTACTATCTAAGAACTACCCTGATGTACAAACAGCGGTTGAAGAGATGAAAAAATACAGCGATAAGATCAATAACGCTGTTTCTGTTGGCCTTGGCGCTGGCGATCCAAACCAATCGATGATGGTTTCGCTGATCTCTCAGCATATTCAGCCACAACACATTAATCAGGTATTTACTGGCGTGGCAACCAGTCGTGCATTAGTCGGTCAAGATCAAAGTATTGTTAACGGCTTAATTTCACCAACAGGCACTGTGGGCATGGTGAAGATCTCAACCGGCCCTTTAAGCTCGTGCAATAAAGAAGCGATCGTTCCTGTGGAATCAGCGATTGCGATGCTGAAAGACATGGGTGGTAGCTCGGTGAAATACTTCCCAATGGGAGGGTTAGAAACCCGTGAAGAATTCGCCTATGTCGCTAAAGCGTGTGCTGAGCAAGATTTCTGGTTAGAGCCGACAGGCGGGATTGATTTAGAAAACTTTGAAGAAATCATGCAAATTGCGCTAGAGGCCGGTGTAACTAAAATCATTCCACATATTTATAGCTCAATCATTGATAAAGAAACGGGTAATACTCGCCCTCAAGATGTGCGTGTTTTACTTGATATGACCAAGAATTTGTTAAAATAACGTGATCTGATTTAACGGACCGGAAACGGTCCGTTAATATTTATAAGTCTATGAAATATTGTGAAACAGTTAATATTTAGAAACCAATGTGAATATGACCCAGGTCTTATGACGCATTGTTTTCAAATGTTAGCCTCCGTATATAAACGGACATCATTTAACGGATTATTCAATGATTCAATTCCCTTATCCTCGTCTTAATTTAATTTTTGATGCACTGCTGATGCAGACACTGCCGCAGCAAGAGTTGGCACAACGTTTTGATGTTTCTACCAGAACGATTCGTACTGACATTTCAGCATTAAATGATACCTTAGCGCACTACGGTGCTCAGTTGTTATTACGTCGAGGTGAAGGGTATTACATTGATATTTATGATCAGCAACGTTACAGCAATATCACTCAGCAAACCCAACAAATGAAGCAGTCACCACGTAGTGTTAAAGATCGGGTGACATATTTGATGTTGCGTTTATTGAACCAGCAAGATGGCTGTAAATTGGATGATTTGGCTAATCAGTGGTTTGTCAGCCGTACCTGTTTACAGGCTGATATGACCGAAGTACGTGAGTTGTTTCAGTCATACCATTTAGAGATAGACAGCAAGCCCCATTATGGGCTGTTAGTGTTTGGCAAAGAGTCATCCATACGTGCTTGTATTGCCCATATCTTGTACCAATTTAAGGCGTCAGATCCTACATTTATCAATTTATGTGAGCTATTTTACTCTGAGTGTGATTTTGCACAATTAGAGCAGCCACTGTTAACGGCAATGCAGCAGAATAGTATTAATTTGACCGATGAAGGTCTGCATCAGTTAATGGTTTACTGTGGCGTGGCGATCAGCCGTTTAAAGCGTGGTTTGGGTTGCGATCAAACCACATGTGCTAACGTGCCAAATAATGCACTATCAGCAGCCAAAGAAATCGCAGCCTTAATGGCGAGCGAAACTCAAACCATTATCGAACCTTGTGAACTAAATCATCTCGCGATTCAAATTGCTGCCCGTCGCGTTACTGGGATCAAGCATTGGCATGTTGATGATCGTAATGACAATGATGCTGATGCTTTTATTGATCATTTACTTCATTTTATTAACGATCACTTTAATTACAACTTGCTCAATGATCTGCAGCTAAAACATGACTTACTGGCTCATGTTCATCCAATGTTACTGCGTGTTGAGCATCAAATAACGATACCCAATCCATTAGCTGATCATATTAAACGTTATTATCCGCTTGCTTATGATATGACTGTGGGTGCTGTATCTAGTTGGGACGGACGACAAATCCCAGATGGTGAAATTAGTTTTTTAGTGATGCATGTTGGTGTTGGAATAGAGCGTAATTATGTGCAAAAAAAAGAACAGCAGCCGATAGTACTGCTGGTATGTAACTCTGGCACATCGGTGATCCGAATGTTGGAATCTCAATTGCTTAAAGCTATCCCACAGTTAGTGATCCATAAAATGCACTCGATACGTGAATACGATGCATTACATGAAGTTACTGAAGACTTTGTGGTTTCAACAGAAAAGCTGGTGGTAAAAAATAAGCCAACCATGGTGTTTTCACCGATTGCTAGCTCTTTTCAATTAGAGCAATTGAATAAACTGGTGCATGAGAATAGTAACCATATTAATGCGTTAGGTAAGTTCTTTCAGCCAAGTTTATTCACTCGAATTGAAACGCCTATGACGCAACATCAACTTTTTGCGCAATTGTCTACAGAGCTAGAAGCAAAAGGGATTGTGCCAAGCCATTTTCACCCATCGGTTATTGAGCGAGAAAATATTACTTCGACCATGTTAGGTGACGGTATTGCGATCCCGCATTCTCTCGGTCTATGTGCTAAGCAAAGTGCAGTCTATACCGTCCTTTCGCCACAAGGGATTGAATGGGGAGAAGGAAAACGTGCCTATGTCATTTTCCTATTAGCGATCAACAAAGATGATTATGAAGAAGCCATGGGGCTTTACGATCTCTTTGTCACTTTAATGAAGAGTAAGGCGGTCGAACATTTGTTGGCATGTTATTCATTTGAGCACTTTACCCATGTTGCCAATGAGTGTTGGAATAACTGCAAGAAAGATTGGTAATTTATCAACTGTAAGTGGTCGATATAATAGAAGGAACTAATGTGATTATTCGTGTAATGGAACACGCTGATTTAGAGCAAGCAGCAAAGGTGCATCAACAGGCGTTTGTACGTCAGCAACGCTCCTATGAGTGGATCGAATGTAACTTTAATGCCGCCCCGCGCTTTTTAAATTTTGTCGCTGAGCTTAATAGTGAAGTGGTGGGGTATATCGTTTGGGGGCAAAAAAGCGGTTTTCGTCCTGAAGTGATTTTAGAGTTAGAGCAACTTGCAGTGTTGCCAAGCCATCATAACCAAGGGATAGCGACACAACTTATCACTCAATCACTACCACAAGTGAAACAGCGATTAGCGGAACAAGACAGTAAATTAAAGCATATTTTGGTCAATACTCGTGCTGATAACTATGCGCAACAGATCTATCAGAAGCTATTAGGCGCCGAGGTGGAAATGACGATCAAATCGCTCTATTCTGCTGATGAAGTGTTTATGATTGCCCGAAACGTTTGCTCGGATTAATACCGTTTTTTAGTTTATCTCTGCGCCGTATTTGGCCTCATCTTTAAACAAGATAGCTGTTAAACTGGCTATCTTGTTTTGTTTTAGGCTTTATTATCAGTAAAGACGTTTTATCGGTGAGAAAGCAAATGTCGTATCAGTTAGAAGAGTTAGATCTGAATTTAATACGGTTATTAAAAGCGGTGGTGGAACATCGCAGTATTAAATTAGCAGCCATGCAGTTAGGGATCTCACAGCCAAGTGCCAGTCGTGGCGTAGTGAGGCTTAAACAGTTCTTTAATGATCCGCTGTTTGTGCGCAAAGCCCATGGAGTAGAACCATCACCCCTTGCGATTCGTCTCGCTGATGAATTTGATAATATCTTAGCGCCTATAGAAAAAGTGTTACTGGAGTTCTCTGAATTTAAACCAGAAACCTACCAAGGCTCGATTTCTCTTGTGGTTGATCCCTATTTGATGGATGAGCATGGTCAACACCTACTATCTTGCTGTCACAAGGCATTTCCAAAGGCGTCATTGGTGTTTTCTAATTGGGATAGCATCAGCCAAGATGACATGCTGGAAGGGAAAGTCGATTACTGCATTTTGGATCAAGAAACGGACATTGCGAAAGATATCTACATGCAGCCGTTATTTAAGGAAAAGCGAGTGATCTTGGCGAAAAAAGATCACCCAAGTTTACGGCTCGATAGTAATGATTGGGCATCGATAGCACCATTGTCATTGGTCTCGCTGCCAGCGCCTGCCGCTTATAAACCTTTGTGTACCGTTGAATCTGAATATCAACGCATGGGTTATGAGCCAAAAGTGTTACTCAAAACCTTTAATTTACGGGTCGCTTGCCAAATGCTGTTGGAAACCAACGCAATCATGTTTGCTAGCGAAAGTACTGCCGATTTAATGCCGGAATTACATGCCTATCCGATGCCTGTGGTGAACCGTAATTTCAGCCATTTTGTGGTCTCAGGTGGTTATCTTCAAACCCATCGTAATTATCCGCTCTACCAACATTTACATCAGGTGATACAGGCCGCATTCGGTTAAATTCTCTGATCATTTCTGCGCTATTTACCCTTTTAGAGATATTCAAATTTGAATATCTCAATTACCTATTGTGCTTTTGTGCGCTGCGGTAGTCTTGCGAGTAGATGCATTAACTTTATGTATTTTCACTACGAGAATGCGTGAAATTTGATGCTATCTACCTAAAAAATTAGCACAGTGGAGTCAATCATGTGGTTAGCACGAATATTTTTATTATTAGCCATTGCCGCAGAAGTGGCTGGTACCAGTACCATGAGCCTTATTTCCAGTGAAGGTGGAAATTGGGGGTACTGGGTGATGTATAGCTTAATTTGTATTTCATATTTTTTCTTGTCGTTGGCAGCAAAAAAGATCGCTATTGGTGTTGCCTATGCGGTTTGGGAAGGGCTAGGTATTGCGCTTATTACAATGGTTTCGGTGTTTGTGCTTGATGCGCAATTAAATACGCAAGAGCTGATTGGTTTAGCGATGGCAACTGTCGGGATCGTATTAGTGACACTTGGTGAAAGTCACAGCGATAAACCCAGTCATTCGCCCACAAGCGTGTCGGCATAACAACAGGAGGCAATGAAATGAGTCAATTTTTTACACTATCATTTGGTTTTGTTGTCCTTGCTGCGTTTGTCGATATTTTAGCGAACATGGCATTAACTCGATCAAATGGCTTTAGTCATAAACGTTGGGGTATTACTGCGATCGTCTTAGTCATATTGGCATTTACCCTGCTAGCGCAAGCGGTCAAAGAGATCGATTTAGCGGTGGCGTATGCGTCATGGGGAGCTATCGGTATTTTAGGTACCGCGATTGGTGGCTCGCTGCTGTTTAAGCAAAAACTTAAGCCTATCGGTTGGGTGGGGATTGCTGTGATGATCTCCGCTGTGATTGTTATGAAAACAGCGTAATTACGTATTTTAAAGCCCAATGTGATGTTGAATCCATTGGGCTTTTTGTTGCCTTTTTTCTGCGGTGAATATTGGGAGAAAAAATTAATAGCGAGAATTCAACATGTTCTGCTCTAAAGGCTGAAATAGTCTTGCTTTTTTGTTGATTAATATGTCTGACAAAAGACTTATTATGTCCGATTAGAGATATATGTATCTTAAAAGACGTGACAGAATAGCCTCGTTAATGATTCAGATATAGGTATCTGGACTAGAAAAATCTGAGAAAGGCAGACAATGTTCTATCTATTACCCTTAATTACCGTTGCAATATGGGCAGGGAACGCCATTGTCAACAAGATGGCATTCAGTGTCATCGATCCCGGTGCGATATCGTTTTATCGTTGGTTCTTCGCATTAGTCATGTTAACTCCTTTTGTTGCTAAATCTGTTTGGCGTGATCGTGCGGTGATTAAACCTTATCTAGCGAAATTAGCATTCCTTGGTTTGTTAGGTATGGTGCTAAACCAATCGTTAGGCTACTTCGCAGCAGCGACCACCACGGCAACGAATATTGCCCTGATCATTTCATTAGTGCCGTTGATCAGCATGTTCTTAAGTGTGCCTATTTTAGGTCAACGCTTATCACCGTTCGCATTGGTTGGCGCAGTGTTATCACTAAGTGGTTTAGTATTGATGCTAAGCCATGGCGATGTGAAAAGCTTGATCTCACAGGGTATCAAGCAAGGCGATATGTTGATGTTGATTGCAGCAGCGGTTTATGCGCTTTACTGTGTGTTGTTAAAACGCTGGAAAATGCCGTTCTCGACGTGGAAATCTGTGTACGTTCAGTGTTTATTTGCGGTCATTATGTTAACGCCATTGCTACTAAGTAGCGATCGTATGGCAATTACAGCATCTGCAGTCCCTTTGATTGCTTATGCTGCATTGCTTGCGTCAGTGATTGCACCTTGGTTATGGATGTTATCAATTGAACGTTTAGGTGCCGATCGTACCGCGATGTTCATGAACCTATTGCCAATTATGGCGGCAGGTATTGCGAGCGTGATGCTCAACGAGAAACTAGAGTCTTACCATTATATTGGTGGCATCATGGTATTAACGGGTGTTGCGCTGGCTCAGAAACGCATTAAAGCGAAGAAAGCAAAAGTGGCAATGACACCTGCTTAAGCACGACATTGATATAAAACGCCGTTGTATTGAAGCTTATTTAAGCTGCGTACAACGGCGTTTTTTTGTGTCAGAAATTTAGCTGTTAGCTATTAAAGGAAAGCTAATAGCGGCGAGATGCAGAGCAAAATACCGGTGAGGATGATCAAGTAGGTTGCTGTGCCTTTATATTTGTTCAATGATGGTACCTTGTATACCAAGTAGGCTGGGATCAAGCAGCCAACAATGCCGAAGATTGGTGAACAAATAGAAGTGAACGATAAGATCGGTAGATTCAATGCCACTGCCGCCCATGCGATCAGAATAATAAATACCGTCGTTAGTTTATTTACTAACTCAGTATTGATGTCGTGGTGAGCATACTTACGTTCAAGCATGTTCATTGCCAGCCCTTTACACGCCTCTTTAAACGCCAAGAACACCCCAAAGAACGACGTCACGACCGCAAAGATGTTGATCACGATACCGACGATTGTTGCCCAACTGCCGGGGAAGTAATGTGCAATCATCGCAAGGGCAGAGATATTTTCTTGCATCGCATGTTGTGCTTCAGACTGGCTGATCGCAAAGGTGAACGAGATGGCAAAGAAAAAGACCACCACAAACAAAATACTAAAGGCTATTTTCATCGCACGTGATGCTTTATAACGTGCCACTTCAATCGATTTTTCATGTGAGCGGTACGAAATCACCATTGGGCTCAACGATTGAATAAATAAAATCGAGGTTAAGGTAAAAGGTAGGGTGATGATTGCATCTTTAAGCATCTTGTCCCAGTCGCTAACAGCGGTAATATTGCTAAAATTCCATTGTGGGATCAGCAGTACGCCCATCACCGCGACTAAGGTGATCACCGTTACCGCCATAACCCCTGAGATCTTAAACAGGAACTTTTCACTTTTTGAGCCGATATAGCTCAGTAAGCAGATTAATGCTAAGCCATAGAAAATATTATGGTTTAAATGAGATTCAGTAACGCCAAAAGTATATAGGTACGAGGCACTGTCATTAGTGATGGCGAGAGAGTAAACCAATACCCAAATCACCAGCATGATGAAATATAAAATGCCTAATGCGATGCCCCAGTTTTTACCTAAGTAGCCGCTGATCACGCCTGGATAATCGGTACATTTCTTTGATTCAGCAAGAGTATTGATAAAGAGTTTCTGAAACAAATACATGGCAGGGTAGCCAATGACAGAAGACAGTAAAAAGACCCATAATCCCATGACGCCAACTTGTACTGGGAGAAAAACAATCCCAGCGCCAATGGCCATACCGATGCTCATGACAATCCAACCGACATCAACACTGTCGAATTTTGTTGCAGCCTTCCATTGTTGAGGTGTCATGTTTGCCTGTTGGTATAGGGGGACACTGGTGTTTGAAAGGGCGGTTTCTGTAGTAGGTTTCATTATATATTCCAGCTTATTATCATTGTTATGCTGACAGCGAATAGCTGGATTATGGATCTAGTCGTATAGTTACTAAATAACTAAAAGTTATAATATATAAACTATAGGAGTATAAAAGATGCAATTAGGTGCTTTTAATGATTGTTTTACTTTTAGCGATGACAGAAGAGGACAGAATGCTCTTTTAAAGAGGAAAAAAGAAAAGGCATTTAAGCGATTAAAAATAGGAAACCAGAGCAAAATAGCTCTGGTTTAGTCTTGTCGATTATTTATTAATCACATGTGTTAGAACATTATTTGTTAATCATAATATCAAGGATCTGAATATCAGTATGGGTCATAGCGCCATTTGCTAATGCAGATAAATTACGAATAGTCGTATCGACATCATCAGCGACAATGCCTTCATTGCCCGTTACTCGAATACCATCTAATGCCATTAAGGCAGATTTAACAGCAGATCCGGCAGCAGAAGAGACTTTCATCGCACAGCTGGCTTTTGCGCCGTCACAAATAATACCGGTGATATCTCCGATCATACTGCAAATCGCTGCACTGATTTGCTCCACATTTCCGCCCAATAACCATGTAATACCAGATACCGCCCCCATTGACGCAGTTGTTGCGCCGCATAATGCAGACAGCTTGTTTTGATAGCTTTTAATATAAATTGCCATTAAATGAGAAAGTATTAAGGCGCGGATCAAATGCTCATTATCAGCATTTACAAAATCGGCAACGACCACTACAGGCATGGTGGCGGCAATACCTTGGTTACCAGAGCCTGAATTACTCATCGCCGGTTTCATAGCTCCTCCCATACGCGCATCAGAAGCGGCAGCCGTGCGGAGTAATACATCGGTGAGTAGACCGCCTGATAATAAACCGCGATCAATGTTACGTTGAAATGTCGCGCCAATTTCTAATCCATATTGGCCCTTTAGCCCTTCACAAGATAATGCGTTATTGAGCTCATAAGCTTGTTCGATAAATTGAATATCAGTAATAGGCGCATTGGTCGCGAAATCAAAAATATCTTGAACGCCAGCATCACTAAAAGGTGAGTTCGATATTTCAATGACCTTTTGCTCGTTAGGTGACGTTTCGAAAACTGTAACACCATCAAGTTCAATACTGATCACTTGAGTATGGCTATCTGCGATAGTCACTGTCGCACAATGAGCTTGGTTATAAATACTTACCTTGGCATAAAGAATATTAGTGACATCAGCGACGTTAACCGTGACTTTATTGGCATCTAATAATGCTTTAGCTTGTTTAACGTTATCTGGCGTAATGTCCTTTAATACTTCTAATTTCGCTTGGCTATTGCCAGCCAGTGCACCTAAAGTTGATGCAATAGCTAAACCTGCCATTCCCGTACCGGGTACCATGACGCCGATGCCATTTTTCATCAAGTTAGGAGAAACACGCACATCAATATGGGTGATATTGCGTTCATGAAGTGGAAGTTGTTCCATCGCAATAGCAGCTGCAAGTGCCACAGACACAGGCTCTGTGCAGCCTAAAGCAGGAACAACATCACGTTTGATCACGTTAATAAATGCAGGCCAAAGATGGGTTTTCATAACTACTACCTTAATGTTCCAACCGGAGGAAAATAAACCGACAACGAAGAGAGGAGGCTTTATTTTTTTAATATCCTCTTTAACTTCATGGGTATTTTAATCGCTGCAAATATACGCTCGATAACGAAGAAATAAATTTCCTATTTAAATGAAAATTAAAGATAAAATAGAAAAATATTCTATTATTTTATTTATTGTTGAATGTTCTGTTGTGTTTATCACATTTTTAGAGGTTATGTTTTTATCTAAATGATAAGTCCATTTAGGTAGTGGAGATAAAATGCAGAGTATTTCAACTGGAAAATTGATTTAACACTAGCGAATTGAGGCTATTTATAGGTATGATCACGTCGTCATAGAATGAAGGTTGGTGCTAGCATCAGCCTTTTATTTTGAATAGAAACGGAAACGTTTGCGTTAATTTGGCAATACATTAGATTTGCTGAAAAATATCGCTTTTTTGATCAAATAGGAATTTACCATGTCTGCTGATAGCACACATCAACGCCCTTCTCATTTAGAACCTAAGAGTAAACTAGATAGCTATTTTGAAATTACAGCTCGCGGCAGTAATGTCAAACAGGAAATAATTGCGGGTTTAACCACATTTCTAGCCATGGTGTATTCCGTGATTGTGGTGCCTAGCATGTTGGGTGCTGCGGGTTTTAATCAAGGTGCGGTTTTTATCGCAACCTGTTTAGTGGCTGCATTTGGTTCATTACTTATGGGGTTATGGGCGCGTTTACCGATGGCCATTGGTTGTGCTATTTCACTTACCGCATTTACTGCATTTAGCTTAGTACTAGGGCAAGACGTGAGTGTGCCTGTTGCCTTAGGTGCCGTATTCTTAATGGGGGTTGTCTTTACATTAATAACGGTAACGGGTGTGCGTACTTGGATCATGAAAAATATGCCCAATGGTATTGCTCATGGTACTGGGATTGGTATTGGATTATTTTTACTTTTGATTGCAGCGAATGGCGTTGGGCTAGTGATCAAAAACCCAGCTGAAGGCTTACCCGTTGCTTTTGGTGATTTCACCGCGTTTCCAGTCTTCATGTCTATTTTAGGCTTGGCGGCTATTTTAGGATTAGAAAAGCGCCGTGTTCCTGGTGGCATTTTATTAGTGATTATTGCCATTTCTATCATTGGTCTTATCTTTGATCCGAAAGTGACGTACCACGGTTTCTTTGCAATGCCGACATTTGGTCATGATGGCGAATCCTTATTAGGTACAATGGACATTATGGGTGCCCTAAACCCAGTTATTTTGCCTACAGTATTAGCACTTGTGATGACGGCAATTTTTGATGCAACAGGTACGATTCGTGCAGTAGCAGGACAGGCGAATTTACTTAACCAACGTGGTCATATTATCAATGGTGGTAAGGCATTAACGTCTGATTCTGTTAGTAGCATTTTTGCAGGCCTAGTTGGTGGTTCTCCTGCTGCGGTATACATTGAATCTGCGGCAGGTACAGCTGCTGGTGGTAAAACAGGCTTAACAGCAACTACGGTAGGTGTACTGTTCATCTTCATGTTGTTTCTTGCACCATTAAGCTACTTAGTCCCTTCCTATGCGACAGCGCCTGCACTGATGTATGTTGGCCTATTAATGCTAAGTAATGTTAGCAAGTTAGATATGGAAGATTCTGTTGATGCATTATCTGGCTTACTGTGTGCTGTTTTCATTGTTCTAACAAGTAATATTGTTACTGGTATTATGCTTGGTTTTACTGCATTAGTTATCGGTCGATTAGTTTCTGGTGAAGTGAAAAAGCTCAATATAGGTACTGTCGTTATTGCGATTGCCTTAGTTGTTTTCTATGCTGGCGGCTGGGCTATCTAGCGACTAGTTCTATAGTAAAGTATTTTTTAAGCCCACTAAAAGTGGGCTTTTTTATACATATCAACATATAACACGTTGTTTTTATTTTCCATAATGGACTATTATCAAGGATTAATTATATGCGTTCACATTCACAGGCATATTTATGAAAAAAACGATATTAACATTGCTGTTGGCGTCATGTTTTAGCTCCGCTGCAAGTGCTTGTACTGGAATTACACTTGGCACAACAGGCAATGATCATATTCAAGCTCGTACCATCGAGTGGGGTCATAGCGATTTAAATAGTAAGTTAATTGTTTCTCCTCGTAATTATAGCTATACATCGATAATGCCAGATCAAAAGCAAGGGTTAACTTGGAAAAGTAAATATGGCTTTGCTGGGATCTCTGTTAGTGATGATCGTTTTATTGCTGAAGGTATTAACGAAAAAGGCTTAACGGCGGGTTTATTCTATTTCCGTGGTTATGGCTCACTTGCGAAATATGATCCTAACAATACCGCAAATAACATCACGGATATGGATTTCGTACGTTGGATGTTAAGTCAATATTCAACGGTTGCAGAAGTTGAAGCTGCGTTAAGTAAGATCAAGATTGTCACTGTTTACTTTGATGCTGAAGGTAACCCATCACCAACGGCGCACTGGCGTGTGTCGGATAAGCAAGGTAACAGCATCGTGATTGAGATAATGGATCACGGTAAGATAAATATTTATAAGAACACGGCTAAAGTGCTAACTAACTCGCCAGATTACAAGTGGCAGGTAACGAATTTAAATAACTATATTAACCTTCACCCGGGTATCAGTGCGCCACAAAAGATCAATGGGGTAGAAGCCCAATCGTTTGGTGTCGGCTCTAACTTTGTGGGCTTACCTGGTGATATTTCTCCACCGTCACGTTTTGTTCGCGCTGCATTCTATGTAAATAGCGCACCTGTATTGAAGACATCGCAAGAAGCAGTATCACAAGCTTTCCATATTTTAAATAACTTCGATATTCCAATTGGCAGTGAGTTTAACGATAAGTCACATATCCCTGATTTACCAAGTGCGACTCAGTGGACATCTGTTATTGATCAAGGCAATGGTGAACTGTTCTATAAAACGATGCATGACAGTACTATTCGTCGTGTAGAGTTATCTAAATTAGATTTCAATGCGAAGACAGAACACAAGCAACCACTTGATAATGGTAAGTTTACTACTCAAGATGTAGTGATTAAATAACCACAAACACCTAGTCGCTATTATGAGGGCAACAGCATGTTGCCCTTTTTATTGTCTTTTTTTGTGTCAAAAATGAATCTAGAAACGATCATTTTTGCAATCTTGCATTTTATTCATACTTGATCGTTAATTATTCACTACTATTATTGCGTACCCCATACTATTTATGCGCGATTGTGTCATTATTTAGTATCTTTTTATAATTTATATTATTGTTTTTAATAAACTTATTATTCTTCTTTAAAGAAGGTGTTGGGTTGCGTATTTATAACTCCTAAGATAAAACCAGAAAAAGATTAAAAAAATTTGAATCTACCATTTATGCACAACTAACGTTGCATTTTTATTGTAATGACAATTAATCAAAACGAGGTAAATTAAAAAGACCAACTGAGGAACCGCAAAGTGTTTCGGTAGGGTTGTTTAAAATATTCATTTAAGGTGCAGTCATTATGAAAGTAGTAGTAGAAATTTTAGAAGCAGGTAAATACCGTGATGTTGCTTGGGAAGGTCAATTTGTATCAGTGAAAGGTGAGCTACGCGCTGTTACACCTTCATATGCAGCACAGTTGATCAAACAATCTAAAGCGTCGTTATACACAGATGCTAATGGTGAAATGGCGTTTACTTATAAATAACTTAAATATGTTAAATAGTATATTTAAGTTTTTTGGTTAATAAAAAGGTGACTTATTATTCAAGTCACCTTTTTTGTTTTTTACTTGCATAGATGAGTGAAAATTAACCACTATTTACAATGTAAATTTAAAAATTAACCGTCTCAAAATGTGGATTCGCGGTGAGTGCCTGCATAGAGGCGAGATGATCGAGAACTATTGTTGAAACGGTATTATTCATTTTCAATTCGATACATTCTTCTCGCTGCGCGTTATAACAAGTATCTTGGGCGATCCCTGAAATTTTATCTCCATTTTTATACGTTAAACTCACATCAAGGTGGAGCATGCAGGCTATCTCAATATAGTCATGTTGATGACAACTGATCATTATTATTGCTCCTTAAATTACCGTTCACGACTATTTTAGATTACTCCCAGCGTTCAAGAAATTCAAAATATATACCTTAATAATCCCAATATGGTGACTTAGAAAGAGCACGTGATAGACGATGAGAAATATTGATTGTTATCACTGAAGTAAAATTAACTTAATCTTTTAGTGAGTATTACTGGGTTTATTTTAGCGTTAAGAAACATTGCTATAGGGCACTTTGCAATGTGTGATTATGTATAAACACATTAAAAATAAAATTCGAAATTATATTTTTAATGTGTTTGATATTACAATCATTGGATTTTTATATTATTTATAACGATAAATCTTCTGCTTATAAATTACTTTCTATAATAATAAATAATGAAAGTAGACTTTTCTCTGAGTAAACCTTAATTATTAATATTTTTGTTATTTAATGTGATCATACTCTAAATATATTAATCATAACGATGTGCAACTAAACTCATCTATTGTCTATTGCCAACCATATATTAAATGAATAAGTTAAAATCTTTATTTTTCAATGTTTTATTTGTTGCCTGTTGGCTTTGGGGTTTTCAAATAAAATAACAATAAATAGACTTTGCTAGCTTTCATTATTATGTTTTCAAATTTTGTGTACAGTGTGACAGCCAAAGATATTAGTTGAATGAATTTATTACAGCGTACATAAAAACAAGTTATGTGACACGGTTTTAACCATGGAACGTTGCCGTTATTAAGTAATTATTTGTAAATGTACTGATAGCTAAGATGAGTTTTGAATATTAAAATTATTAGCGTCGCATTAAATAAAATTGTTTGGTGAGTATGCCGACTTATTTTAGCTCTGAAAGATAGATAATTCGTACTTAAAAGGAATTTATAATGGCGAAAATAAGTCAATTAGCATTACTGATTGCTGGTATATCCGCGACAAGCAGTTATGCGATGAATCCACAGCCTGATCCCGAAAACCCTGGTGGCTACATCATTGAGCGGGCAGAAATAACAGCCGCAGAAGATGCAAAGACGTTAGATCCTATGTATGACGTTTGGGCTAAAGCACTCGAAACACGCCCAAATACAGAGGTTGAAGCGATCTACCCTGATGCTTCAAGCAACCCTGATAACGTAAAACGTGTTGAGCGAGTTTTTCCTGAAACAGAGTGGAATTTCTTGACACAAATGGCAGCGCCTGAATATACCTATACCCGTTTTCTACGCGCAATTGGTAAGTTTCCTGCATTCTGTGGCGACTATACCGACGGACGTAATGCTGATGAAATCTGTAAAACCTCTATCGTGACGGCATTTGCCCATTTCTCACAAGAAACGGGCGGCCATATCAGTATCGATAATTATTCGGATAACCCACTGGCATTAGAAGAATGGCAGCAAGCCCTCGTTCATGTACGCGAAATGGGCTGGTCTGAAGGTCAAGCGGGTTATACTACAGGTTGTGGGCAAGATGATTGGCAAAATAAACGTTGGCCATGTGCTGACGGTGAAGGGTATTTTGGCCGAGGCGCTAAACAGCTCTCTTACCATTTTAATTATGGTGCTTTCTCGGAAGTAATGTTTGATGGCGATGCAACGGTATTATTAAATGATCCGGGGCGTGTTGCTGATTCATGGCTGAACCTTGCCTCTGCGATTTGGTTTTTCTTAACCCCACAAGCCCCTAAGCCTGCGATGCTTCATGTAATTGATCGTACATGGAAACCATCACAACGTGAAATTGATGCCGGTATTACCTATGGCTTTGGTACCACTATTAATGTGATCAATGGCGGTATCGAATGTGGTGAGCAAAACAGAGAGAAAGGACAACCTGTTAACCGTATTCGTTACTGGGAAGGTTTAGCCGAGCATTATGAAATTGCTATTGCAGAAGATGAGAAAAACACCTGCTGGCAGCAAACACCCTATGGTAGTTTAAATCTTAATGGTGCCACTGACGTGCTTTACACCAACTGGGATGCGAACTGGAAATATTATTCTGATCGTCCAGGCGGTGTTTCTTTTGAATGTGAATTAGTCGGTTTTCAAACGGCGTATTCAGCTTTAGTTGAAGGTGATTACGAAAAATGTGTCGCGAATGCATATGGTTCTCACGCCAATTGGCCTGATGTGCGTGTAGTTGATAAATTACCTGATACAGATAAGCCTGTGGATCCTGTAGACCCGCCAGTCGATGGTGTGGATACATGGCAAAGCAATAAAGTTTACACTGGTGGCGATAAAGTCAGTTACCAAGGTGCTGTCTATAAAGCGAAGTGGTGGACACAAGGCGATAACCCTGCAAGTGGTGGTCCTTGGGCGCTAGAAAGTGGTACACCAGTGACTCCTGAGCCAGTTGATCCAATCGAACCTCCTGTTGATCCTGTTACGCCAGTCGAACCTGTTGATCCAGTTATTCCTGTCGATCCTGTGGTTCCTGTAGAGCCCGTTGATCCTCCTGCAACTGATACACCTGCATGGAATGTAGGAGCTGTGTATGTTGGTGGCGACAAAGTCAGTTATCAAGGAAGTGAATATAAAGCGAAGTGGTGGACGCAAGGGAATAAACCCGATGCTGGGAGCCCTTGGCAAAAGTTGTAATAAAAACTAACAATTAGAGAAAGCCCGAAAGATAAACATAAAATGTCTTTCGGGCTTTTGTTTTATAAATTAATACGTTCAATAGGAAATGTGATCGCTTTTTGTGTAATAATTTGATTATCATTCAGTGAGATTATCTCAATAAGCAGCTTGTTAATATCTGGCGTTAAAAATAGGCTGCCCTCATAATTTGCTTCAGTAATAGCTGTTGCCATGACTCTATCATCATGATTAACAATGTAATTACCGTCATCATCAGTGCTATAATTTCGATAAATATTGACATAGACATCTTCAAATATTGGATTAGTAATGTTTAAGGGGATCGTTGTGATATTGCCCGAAAAATTAATATTACTCGCCTCTAATTCTGGAAAGTTGTCTTCGTCTTGCTCAGTTAAATCGTCATCACTAATATTATCAATATCGTCACTTTCACCGTTATCTATATTATCGTCACCGCTATCTTTCACTGGAAAAAAGATAGGGGGTTGCACCTGAGCACTGGTATCACTTTCTGTTTCTATAGGCTGATTGGTTTGATCGGATGAACTTTCGCTTAAACAACCAGTAAAGATCCAAGTGATGAGTAGTAACAGTAATCGAGAGTTTTTCATCAGTATTACTCCACTGTCAGAGAATATACGTTTAAGGGATCAGGGTGCATAAACCATGTATCATGTTCACTGTCATTATTGTTGAGATAGTTTTTGATATCAGGGTAGGCAGATAAAATACTTTTCCCTTCTACCGGATTATTCCAATTAGCAGGTATTAAAATCGCAAATGGGATCCCTGATTTATTTTTATAACTGTCGCAGCTTTTTTGAATACCACAATTGATGCTGGCATCGCCTGAATCATCATTACCACTTTTGAATAAATTTGGATTAGCCTTGATTGTTGGAGAAAAGTCCTTCAAATGAATTTCTAGACTTCGAGAAGGCGGGGCTAGAAAACCATGATTATCATTGGGCGAAGCAAAAATAAATGGATTTAAATATGGAGATAAATCTTTAGGGTAGGTAACAGGTTCGTTGAATGTGATTTTCATTGAAGCTTTTACGGTTACATTTTTATCTAATTCACAATTAGGATCTACGCGTAAAAACCCGTTGTCACATTCAGAAGAAAAGTATTGCTTTAATGAGTCCGTGACAATCAAAACTGCGTCATCATCTGGGCTGTCAGTTGCTTCTACAATACTTGCTTGGTATGCATTATTTACGACAACATAGCTGTTTTCGGTATCAACACTCGAAGAGGTAACGCCGTCTAATTTAATAGCAAAACCATTATTATATTCCCCACCGTAAGCCTGTAATTCAATATCAATGTTCAGTTGTGAAAGCTTGCCAGTAGTGGCTTGTTGTACATGTCCAACACGGTATCTCAGGACGACATCATTAAAATCAAAATCATCTTCATTAGGCCAGCGGTCTTCAAACGCGAGAGTTGCATAACTTCCTTGAGAAGGAAACCAAGAATAACTTTCTTGCTTGTCATAGCTGGTAATTGAAATAGGGTAGTCTTCGACTTCTCCTCGTTCACCACGCCCTAGATGTGAAATATTTGGATCTTCATTTAGCCTAAAGCGAACCCATGTTTGATCTGTTAAGCTTGCATCACTTGGAACGTCGATAGCAAGGTGGTGGGTGCCACCGAGCAGTGAGACATTTTGGAGCACATTCTCGTTAGGATCACTAAAGTTACCATTGTTATTCCAGTCAACCCACGCAGATAGATATCCCGTTAAAAAGCCGCCGACTTTTGCCGTGAAAAAAGAGGTTGAGCCTTGATTTAAACTCATAGTTGCGAAAGTTATCCCTTGTTCATCATCACTGTCATTATTATCATCAAACGCAGGATAAAGTTGTGCGAGCAGATCTTCATCAGGTTTACTTCCTAAGTAAAGATGAGAAGACACTTGATGATGCGCACCATTGACAGAAACTGAAGTACCATAAGAATTTGGTGCATCACCAAAATCATAACCTTTTATAGCGAGTGTCATATCACGACAACGAGCTATATCAATCGTACTACTAACATTCGTTAGGGAAGGTAAGGAAATATAACGGAAACTTTCTTGTTCATTGAGGGGAGTGATATCATCAAAAAGGTATAACTCTCCTGTTTTAGAATCAATAATGTATAACATTCCATTAGCATCGAAAAACTGACCACTAAAATTACGTAATCCTTGAAGCCCTGTTGATTGTGATAGTTCCACTTTGTTATCTTCTAACGATTGCGAAAGGTCAAATCGGTGAATATTTCTACTGTTATCAATTGCATAAACAACCCCCTCAGGATGAATAGCTAGATCTGCCAGTGTATAAAAAGCTTGTTCCTTTTTTAATACTTGGGTTGCTTGCTTCGTTGATAAATTAATGCGCCATATACCTTCCTGCTTGGCATAGAGGTACAAGTTATCGTTATGAACATCGCCTGCGGTGTAATCATGTTCGGGTAAATCAACTATATCTAACTCATCGGCGTTGAAACCATTATCAATGCGCACTACTTTTTTATTTATTACTCCATATAAATAACCATCGAGAGTATTGAAACCCACTGCATCATAACTATTAGGTATTAAGCCTGAGTTATTTGTCTGTCGATCAATGTTAATGAATGAGATATTCGCAGTATCATGAAAGAAATAGCCTGTTTGGTTACATGAAAATGAGTTTGCCAAGCTATTACTCATGAAGGAGGTAAACAAAAAAAATGAAAAAAATATGTACAGATAGCGTTTCATTGTCACTCCACTTCCAGTTAGCGTTTGAAACATCCTTAGTTAAGAATCAACTTTAATGCCAGTTAAACGTACACACATAACAATAGGTTATGGCGCTTTACACTTTTGTTATTCTCATTTTTGCAAAACGCTATGAATTTTAAGACAGTGTTTATTTGTAATATGAGTCTTTTAAAAAACTGAAAAGCAGTAAATCGCAGGGGAGTGATGTTTTTTTGAATGACTACCTCATATTTGATTGATAATTGACTAATTGATTTTTTTTTCAAAATATTCCCTTTACAGCAGCAAGTTAGCTCGATATTATTCATCGCACTTACGGAGAGATGGCTGAGTGGTTGAAAGCACCGGTCTTGAAAACCGGCATACGTTTATAGCGTATCTAGGGTTCAAATCCCTATCTCTCCGCCATATTTAATTGTTAAGCTTTGGCTTGATGATAAAACGAAATTTTAGTGCCGACTTAGCTCAGTAGGTAGAGCAACTGACTTGTAATCAGTAGGTCACCAGTTCGACTCCGGTAGTCGGCACCATTAAATTTCGGTGGGGTTCCCGAGTGGCCAAAGGGAGCAGATTGTAAATCTGCCGGCACTGCCTTCGAAGGTTCGAATCCTTCCCCCACCACCATAATTTGCAGAGATGCTTAGCAGGCATCGTATAATGGCTATTACCTCAGCCTTCCAAGCTGATGATGCGGGTTCGATTCCCGCTGCCTGCTCCAAACAATTCCTCCTTAGTTCAGTCGGTAGAACGGCGGACTGTTAATCCGTATGTCGCTGGTTCAAGTCCAGCAGGAGGAGCCAAATAAAAAAGCCCGCAAGCAATTGCGGGCTTTTTTACGTCTGTAAAAAATCACTTAAAAAATGCTCGGTGACCAAACGGTGACCACCATTTTTTGTAGGCTGGGGCTGTTGCAAATAATTTAACGGGTATATTGAGCCTACAATTAACTTTAAATTACGCGTAAATCGCATCAACATTAAAGAGACGATTCATAAAGGCGGATCTATCCTGTACTTTTGTTTTAGGTTAATCATGACGTAGCCAAAAATCAAATTGCCACTTATTTTACATTCGTTTGCTGTGCTAAGTGTCGCTAAGGTGTGTGCCGTTTCCATGTGCTTTTTGTTTTCTCCTTATTGTTCTCATCGCTTTTTCACGGGCTGTAACGTTGCACAGCAGAACCTCTAAAACAAGGGTGAAATACACGCTACGCGCCCTTGCTTTAAAGAACCTGCAGTGCCTCGAAAAAGTTAGGCGAAAACGGCGATGCGAAACCCCATAAGGAGAAAAGCGATGGCACATTCCAACTCACACTCACCAAGCTTCACTAAGTCACATCAACCGAGCAGCGTATCACCGCTGCACCACTCAGGCTCTACAACGATGAGCGACAGAGCCTGCGATTACCTCATTGATAAACGTCTGCACCAACTCTATACCCGACTGCGCGAATGTAACCCAAGCGTATTGGATATGGTGAATGCGCTTAATTTTGTGTTGCGACAATACCCCGCATTAGGGCCGGTAATTGGTACTTGTCACGATCTGGAATGTTTTATTGAAGCGGTAGAAAGTTACGATCAGGAGGGCGCGCTATGAGTCAACCGTATTATATGGCAATAGCCAAAACCATTTTAAGCCAACTCGGTGGTAACCGTTTTATTACCATGACCGGTGCGAAACATTTTGTCGGCCTTACCGAACCAGGGCTGCAATTTGATTTACCTACGGATATAAGGGCAACCAACAAAGTGACACGGTTACGGGTAATTTTAGATTCGAGTGATACCTATACGGTGATCAGCTTTCGTAAAAAGCGTGGCCAACTTTACCGAAATGACGGGGCTGTATACGTCGTTGTAGGTGTGCGGTAAGTGTTAAAAAGCCCTGCAAAGCAGGGCTTTTTAACAGTATAGGTATTTATGCGTACTGAATCGGAAGTTACTGTAGTGCTAATATTCTTTGTTTCTATTCAACTTTAAATAACGGTAAGCCTTGAGACTTTCGCCATTCTTTTATGATTTTCGTAATACCTTCAGGAGAACAATTAGCTTCATTATCAGGGTAATATATTAAATCTGTTCCATCTGGGTGCTCAGTTAATAATTCAAACTTCTCCAGCAAAGTATCTAACTTATCATCGTTAAAAGCAGTATTCTCTTTAAAAATCAGATCCATAAGTTCAACAAACTCACTTTCTGTATAATCTTGTATTTTAGATTTCATTCTTATGTATCCTAATATGATTTTTTGCGGTGACTATTCTTAAGTTATCAACATTATAAACTTCACCTCCATATTGTATTTCTTCAATGTGGTGGATTTCAAAAGAATTTCGCTTTCCAACTTTATCAATACTTCTTGTTTTAGGTGACTTACCTAATAATATTCGATTCTGGTTTTGTTTATTAAATTGACTCATTAGAAATTCATCTTTAGAGACCTCAACCCAAAATGCTTTTCTAAACACATCAAAACTTGAAAACTCTCTGCCTCTTAATTTATCGGCTATCTGGGACGGTATTGGTGCTCCTAATCCTTGTCCTGCTTTTTCTAACCAGATCCCTGTTATATCTTCACCTTTCCCAGTAACAACTCCTGGCTCATTACGAGCGGTTGTCTTAAAGACCAGATACAGAGGCTCAATCCCTGAACCTTCAGGGAACACAAGAATTCTATCTTGCCAATCACTCTCTGCAGGCATAGGTAATACAGTCGATGAGTCATTAACCGCATCACTGAGTGGATTAACCCAAATATCATCGAATGACACACCATCATCTTGAGACGGCGTTGTATGGGGCACTTGATTTCCAGTCTCGTCTGGTGACCAATATATCGTTGGGCCACCTTCTTCTAGTGCGACTGAATATTGACCTTGTGCGTTCTGACCCACATACCGAACAGGTACTTTGTCGTCACCATCGCCAACATGAAAAGCTCTGACTGTAGGGTAAACATCATCACCTTCGGGTTCTATTATCTGCACACGAATACGGCTTTTGACTTCTTGCATT
>NZ_PYOB01000024.1:0-65787 GCF_003026165.1 Photobacterium sp. GB-1
ATCATATAATAAGATTAAACCTAGCAAAAGTATCAATGATAAAATTATCTCTCTTAGAGAAAAGCTGGGTAAAGAATAATAATTCTTTAATCATAAGCTATCACATATTATTAATATGATAGCTTATGATATTTAGTATGTTTTATTTATTGTGGCATGATATAACGAATATCTTGTAGGTTAAAACCTAACTCTAAATCAGTTTTTAAACTTGATACCGCTTTACTTGCAAGTGCCACATCGTGGTGACCATCAATTTTCTTTTTCCATTTAGCAGGCAGATCATTTGCTGCCAAAATAGTTTCTAGCGTTGGGTATAGGTTGAGTAACTCTACAGCGGCTTTAGGACCGATACCTGCAACACCAGGGATCTTACTCGAACTTATCCCAGCAAGTCCCCAATAATCCGTTAGCTTATCTGGCGCTACGCCATATTCCTTTTCAATAAAAGCACTATCGAGCCAGCGTTCTTGGAAGTAATCACGAATGCGCAGTGTCGGTTGTAATAACTGGCAGTAACCTTTATCCGTTGAAATGATGGTGACTTGCTCACCACGAGAGGCGACTTTTAGCGCAAGGGTGGCGACGAGATCATCGGCTTCATCACCATCAGAGAGCAGTGAATCAATCCCTATCTCCATAAAAGCATCTTGAATAATATCCATCCCCGTCATGAGCTCATCAGGCATGGGTTTTCTTCCTTCTTTGTAGTGAGGAAGAAGCTCAGCTCGCCAGCCACGCTCATCACCATGATGATCGAATACTGCCACAATATGGGTCGGTTGGCTGATCTTGATGATTTTTTTCAGTGCTCGACAACAAGTCTCAGCTGTCGCTTTTACATCAGGTTCACCGGGACGAGCCGCATGAACACGACGAATGAGATTAAGAGCATCAATAACAACAAGGTGGATAGCCATAAACAAATTCTTTGTAAATAAAAAGGAGCACTAAAGCTCCTTATTGTACGCAATTATAATCATCGATGTTGTGATTATTTTGTTGCTTTATTGGCTGTTATAATTTCATAACAGGGTTCATATTTGCTGCCGGGTAACTTCATTCGTTGCTGTTTAACGAAATCTTGTAACAGCTTATCCATCCGATCCATTAAATATTTATCACCATCAATTTTGAAGCGGCCATGGCGTTCAATTTCATGAATACCTTCTTCTTTGACGTTACCTGCGACAATGCCAGAGAAAGCACGGCGAAGGTTGGCTGCCAGTTTATCAACGGGTTGATCCATATGCAGATCCAAATTTGCCATTGCTTCATGAGTGGGGGCAAAAGGCATCTGAAATTCTGCAGGGATCTTGAGTGACCAATTAAAGCAGTAAGCATCTCCGATTTCTCGACGATGTTCTTTAACCTTGGTCATGGCGGTTTTCATAACTTTTGCGACTTGTTCAGGATCGTCAATGATGATCTGATAATGCTTGGTTGCTTCTTCGCCTAAAGTATTCTGAATAAAATCATCAAGCGTACGGAAGTAATCTTCACTTTCTTTCGGCCCTGTTAATACTACCGGCATCGGTTGTTCGGCATTTTCAGGCTGCATCAGCACCCCTAGAATATAGAGCAATTCTTCCGCAGTACCAGCGCCGCCCGGGAAAATAATAATACCGTGTCCAACGCGAACAAAAGCTTCTAGGCGCTTCTCAATATCAGGCAGAATGACTAATTCATTAACGATTGGGTTTGGTGGCTCTGCGGCAATAATTGAGGGTTCCGTTAACCCTATAAAACGACTGCTGCCATAGCGTTGCTTCGCATGACCGATAGCAGCGCCTTTCATTGGCCCTTCCATTGCGCCAGGCCCACAACCGGTACAGACATTGAGCTCACGAAGACCAAGTTCATTACCCACTTCACGGGTGTATTGGTATTCAGTAGGGTTGATAGAGTGACCGCCCCAACAAACAACAATATTGGGATCTTCACCAGCATGAAGGGTACGAGCATTACGCAATAAGCTAAAGACAAAATCAGTGATGTGTGGCGCACTACTAAGATCTATATCGTTACGACGAGCAACATGCATATCGACATAAATAATATCGCGCAATACTGAGAACATATGCTCTTGAATACCCGTAATGATCTTACCATCTACAAACGCATGCTCAGGTGGGTTGACCAACTCTAACTTGATACCACGTTCGCGACGTTTTAGGTTGATATCAAAATCTTTGTTTTTTTCTAATAGCTCTTTTGAGTTATCGGTATGGCTACCGGAATTCAGTACTGCCAGTGAACAGTTACGATATAGGCGGTATAAGTCACTGGAAGCGGTTGCTTTTAAGCTATCAACTTCTATTTGGGAAAGCAGGGACATAGCCCCAACAGGACTGATATGTGTGATCATAGTAACCTCCCTGGAAACAATGAAAGCTCAGTTTGGTTCTTGCTATATGCGAAAATCAAGCAGAGTATGTTGATGATTTTGAGGTTATTCCCCCATCAGATATCTACGATAGAAGGTGTTTGGAGGAAGCACTAAAATAGTGTTTGTTTTTATTACCATACACAGTGAATATGCATTTGACTAGATGTTAATAAAAAAAATCAGACGTCTGTTTTCACTATCATATTACGTTTTAAGAAAGGTATTTAAGCAAAAGTGTTTGCTTAGCGTTTTAAGAGATCCAAATTAAGCGATTAGTGCCAGCACTTTTTGCGCTTGCTAATGCTTTTACGGTTCGCTCGATAACAACATGATGGTCATCATTACCTTCAAATAAGGTCGCGCCGATAGAGACCGAAATAGACAGGTTTTGGTCTTTAAATCGGAAGGGGAGTTGGCTGATAGCCTCTCGAATATTAGCAAGCTTTTTATTGCGAGTTTGTTCATCACAATCTGGCATGATAAGCATAAATTCATCGCTGCTAAAACGTGCTAAATAATCCGTGTCAGATAAACATTGTTGAATTTTTTTAGCGATAATTTTTAATGCTTTATCACCAGCAAGGTGACCAAATTTATTGTTGATCTCACCGAAACTATCAACATCAATAAGCGCAACAGGTAGTGCATATTCATAACGTTTCCAGTTGTGATATTCATGCTCAATACGATCCATAAATGCATTACGGTTATAGGCTAGAGTTAATGAGTCTCGTAGCATGCTTTGTTCTTGATCATGCAGACGTTGACGATAATTATGGGTTTGTTGGATCAACTGTTGAATTTGTTTTTCGTTATGTTGCTGTTGCTCAATCAGTGCTCGCTCTCGTTCTTGAAGTGCGATATTTCTTTCAACAATGCTGTCTATCTCGTTTGCAGCAGCATGAAGCGTTGGACGCTTATCTTCAAGGTTGGCGTTATCAGATAAGCTTATTTTTAGTTGTTGGGTAATCTGTGATAATTCGTTATCCAACTCGCTTCTGTGTTGATGTAATATGTGCGATTTGTCTGCTGTTTGATGGGTATCTTTGTGCAGTTCGGCTAAGTCACTATTAATATTATTAAGAAAGCTTTGTGAAGCTTGGCGTTCATACAACGTGGCATCTAATATCAAACGCAATACTTGGAACTGAATTTTTGTCAGTTGTTGAGTATCAAGCTCGTTGTTAAGTTGAGATTTGATCTCAATCAGCTGATTACCATGCTCACCGTTAAAATCTATTTCAGTAATAAGATGTTGTAACTCGGCAACTAGCTCTAGATGATGCGTCGACTTTTCTACAACGTCTGCTGGATGGGTAACTTTGGTCGCAGAACCTAGTTTTATCGTTCGCTCATAAAGTTCTAACAAACGTAAAATACGGCGATGGTTGTCGAGTAAAACACCTGAGTCATGGTTCAGTACGGCGCGTAGATCACGTCGTAACTGAACAGGTAAATCACGGTGGCGAGAAAGCGTTTCTCCCGCTTGATGAATTTTTTGATTTAAACGTAGATTCTGTTTATGAACAATATCAGCTTGTTGATTAACTAAACGTTCAATAACAGCTAAGCGAGGGATAAGTTTACTGATATCTGTCGGTTGTTCTAACTCGTGACGAATACTTTCTAAACGCTCATCGAGTTCAGAATTTATTCCTTTACAAGCGATAACTAATCGTGTGATGAGGCGTTTTAAGATCACGATTTCACGGCGTGACTTTAAAGAGGCATCACGATAAGAAAGTTGAGCTTGATCTAAGCGCTGCTTCAAGTTACTCACTTCAGAAACAACCGAATTAATATCTGTCACAGGATTACGTATTCATCATTAGCATTAATATCTATCTTCTTCATTGAGCGTTTATTACCTCAATCCCTTAAATTTACACGTATCTCAACTATTTTCGACATTAAAAAAAAAAGCTTGAGTAACTTAACTTACATTTATGTCAGTACTGTGATCATTATTCCAGATAATATCGGATTTGGATGAGCTTCGTACTTTCACTAGCCCTTTATCAATGCCTTCAATGCAAGATCGACGAATGTCACCACAGACAAAGCTGGCTGCCGGTGCGGCATCGATAGCGCATAAATGTACCCAATGGCTACCCGGTTCGCTGTCATTCATTTTCACTCCCGCATTGACTGCCATCAATAAGATATCAATAAGCTCTTGATCATTAATCGCCGTATAAGCGCGGGGCAAGAATGGGTACTCTGCCATACCGATTTGAATATCATTATTGAGATTGTTTTTAAGCGCATAGTTATCAACAAGTTGCTGTAATGAATCCGCTAATTGTTTAGGATCGCAACTTAACCGTGCGTTCGGCTCTATATATAAGAACATGGCATCGGAGAAGTGATAGATCCTCGCCGGTTCTAACACTTGTTCTTGTAAATACAAACCAAAGGCCTTTTCGGCATCTAAGCCTTGCTTATAGCCTTGCTCTAAGTAAATTCGCTTTAAACAAGAGACTTCAAATAACGCAAAGCGTAATCGGTCACTTAGCGGTTCATTGATGATTTCACCTAAGTGCCACTGCTCAAAGTTAGCACTACTTTGCTGAAGTGAATTTGCTAAACGTGCATTGAGCATCCGTAAATTACGTAGACCACTACGGGGATGGGTATAATAATCCGTTCGCAGTTGCGCTAGTTGTTGTTTAAGTTGTTTATTCAGATGTTGGCGGCGAAGTAATAGCAGAAGCATAAAGGCTAAAACCCCAATTAAAACCATGGTAATTTTTTGCTGTTTATATAAGGCTTTTTCACTTTCAAATTGTTCACGCTCCATCTCTTCAAGCTTAAGCGAGCGTTCCATCATTTTTTGTTGTTGTTTAAATACTTCAACATTACTTCTTGCAATACTTTCTTGTTGGCCAGCATATAACTGTTCATAGCGGCGCTGACTTAATAACGCGTTGTAGTAATCATTTTGTTTTTCAAAGGCCTCAGAAAGAATGGATTCACCCAGGAGTTGTAATTTGACCGCGCCAATACGACTGGCTGAAATTAAACCTGCTTGAAGAGAGGTTACCGCATCATCGAGTTTGTTTTCAGCAAGCTCTAATTGACCTTGTAATATTTGGCTTTCAGCTACAATGTTTTCATTACCGGTTTGTAGCGCTAAGTTACGTGCCTGTACGATATAAGCTTCTGCTTTGGTGTAGTTGTATAAATGCAAATACACGCGAGCAATATTTAGACGTAACCGTGCAGAGCGAACATCGTGGTCAAGTTGGTTTTCTTGATCTAGCGCGTTGAAATAGTGAACCAGCGCTAAGTTATAACGCCCTTGTTGTTCATAAATAGAAGCAATTAATGTTAATGTCTTAGCTAGTTGCTGACTGCGCTTATAGCGCTCGAAAAACTCCCCCGCTTGGGTGGCATGATCGAGTGCTTTATCAAATACTTTTCGTTCATCAAATAATTCAGCTAAATAATAGTTAGCTTGGGCTATTTGTCCTTGATCATCCGTTTCTACCGCTAGCCAATAACCACTAAGTAGACGATCGAGTGCCATATCATAGTGGTGATGCTTTAAATAATGTTGCCCCAGTTTCAATTGGTAATTAATGAGCTCGTCTTGATCATCTAACGCCACTAAATAACCTTTGGCTTTGATATACAGTTTTTCTGCTTTTTCATCAGCACCAATACTTGATTCAATGTTGGCACGTAACATTAATGAACGATATTTAAGGACTTGAAGTTGCTTCGTTAGCTTGAGTGAGGGAGCTTTACGACTTTCAGTATCAATATTATCGAGCATTTTTAATGCAGTAGTGCTATTGCGAAGGTTTTCCCAATAGAATGTAGCTAGCAATAACTGGCTTTCATATAAAGGATAAATAAGGTGATGTTCAGTTGCGATTTTTTCAGCTTTTTTGATAACACCAATAGCTTGTTCTGAACGTTGTAAAATCGAGAGCGCTTTAGCTTGAATTTGGAGTGCATTCACCGTATTTAATGGTGTTCGGATAGTATGATCACTTTCTTCATTGATATGCACTCTAGCTGGGTCTTGAGGTTTACTTAAGCGACGTTGGCTAAGGTATTTTTGGGTGATAGAAAGTGCTCGCTCAGGCTGACTAAGTAGCAAGCTGTTAGCTTCAGAAAGCATCGGGACGGTGTAGGTTTTTGCTTGCAGGCTGAAAGAAATTGAGAACACAAAGAGAGCAGTGCAAAGCAAACGGCGAAAAAACATATCATCCCAATACAACAAAAAAAGAATAGGGTTGATTTTACTGGCTTAAGGCATCAAGTCCAGCAAAGACAGGTTTTTTGCTGGACTTAATGTTGATTTCGCTAACAGAGTCTAATTACTGGCGAGCGAGACGGAAGTTGTCGCTAGGTGATTTACCCATATTGGTACGATAAGGGTTAATATCTAAGCCACCACGGCGTGTATAACGTGCATATACCGTCAATAACTCGGGTTTACAGTATTTCATAATATCACTGAAAATACGCTCAACACATTGCTCATGGAATTCATTGTGATTACGGAACGAAACGACATAACGTAGCAATTTTTCACGATTAATACGTTTGCCTTTATAAGCAATACGAACACTGCCCCAATCAGGCTGGTTGGTGATCAGACAGTTTGATTTTAATAAATGGCTATGTAGGATTTCTTCTACTTCTTCCTCCTCGACACCATTTTCAAGTAGTGCAGGGTTGAAGTCATAATCCTCAATTTCGATATCTTGATCATCAATACAAGTACCAAAGAAGTTCACGATAGGTTGTTCGCTAAAATCTTCTAACGGTTGAATCGTGACATCAACATCAGCACCTGCACAACGTGACAGATCAATCTGCAGTGTGTCTGCGATACCTTGCCAACTTTCAAATCGTGTTTGATTAAAGCTATTAAGGTAAAGCTTGAAAGATTTAGATTCAATCAAGTTTGGACTTGAAGCTGGTAGACGTACTTCACCAATGGCAACTTGTGGTAGACCTTTGCTATTTAACCATGACAATTCGTACAACGTCCAAATATCATAGCCAGTGAAAGGGAGTGCATCATCACTAATATTGAGATCAGTACGGTTTAGGCTTCTCGGCACTGCTTGTAGTAGCGATGGGTCGTACTGATCTTTATACTCTGTGGTTTTACCAAGGGTTAAACCAGCTAATTCTTTAGCGTCTTTATATTTACTCATACTGTCTATGACACTCTTGGATTAGAATTGATAGTCTGTAAAAACGGTTTTCAAGTCTAAAGTTTACTGAATCTTTAATGAGGTTGCGAATGAATCATCCAGTTACCTGTGCTTTATCTGATTTTTCTTCTCGTTATTTGCAAGCATGGTGTGATGCAGATCGCGGTTTTCCAGAAAGTCAGGATCTTGTTGGCTTAGATTCACCTTGCGTTGTTCATGACTCTGGCGATGCTGTGACATGGAAACCTGAACTAAGAACCCCAATGGGGCGTTTAGACGGGGTTGAAAAAGGCATTGAACTGACATTGCATGACGATATTCATGCGTTTTACTGCTCACAGTTTAGTGGTGATATGCAGGCAAAATTTGGTGATATTGAGTTGGATTTACTACAAGCTTTTAATGAAGATGATATAGATCGTTTACAACAAAATATTTTAGGCCACTTAGTAACACAACGCCGTTTAAAACTAAAGCCAACCGTCTTTATTGCCGCATTAGAAGCTGAGTTTGAAGTGATCTCTATCTGTAATTTAACGGGGAATGTCTTACGAGAAACGCTAGGTAAAGATATTCGTGAAGTGTTAGCGGTTAATGTTGAAGAGTTCTTAACTCAGTTAACCCCCGTAATAATAGAGGAATAAATAGTGTACGTTGTAGAGTTACAGTTTGAGTGTTTTGATAATACAACGCTATCACGTGTGGATCGTGCCATTAATGGATTAATGGATGATTTACGTTATAACGGTCAAGTGCTAGGACGTGAGTTTCCGATTACGATTGATGATGGGATTTTTCGTGTACGTGCCGTATGCCCTGAAAAAGACAGTCTGCATCCCAAGTACAATAGTGAACAAGTGACACGTTGCATTGAAAAGTTGAGTGATGCTTGTTTACTGACACCAAAAATAAAAGTGTTAGGTGTTGATTTAAACTCAGAAGCGGCAGCTGAGCAGAGTAAGCCATCATGGCAAGTGCTTTATACAACTTATGTACATACATGTTCGCCGTTACGTAGTGGTGATTCATTATTGCCGATCCCACTCTATCAGACAGGCGCCCATCTTGATGGTGATTATAAAGCACTGGTTAAATGGCAAACAGAATGGCAAGCCTTTGATGAAATTCAGATGGCAAATAAGAGCCAACCTGCAATAAAAGTGGCACTAGATGAAATTGGTGAGGTTGATAGTGAACTATTTTCTCGTGGTGAGAAATTACGTGAACAGATCGAATCAACAACCCAGATCCCTACTTATTACTACCTCTATCGTGTGGGTGGAGAAAGTCTCGAGAGTGAAATAAACCGAACATGTCCTAAATGTGATAATGATTGGCGTGTAGAGGATCCTTTACATGGTTTATTTCATTTCAAGTGCGATAAATGTCGATTAGTTTCAAACTTATCGTGGAACTATCAATAATATAAAAGGCTCCTGATTTGATCAAAGGAGCCTTGTTATTATTGCTGAGCTTCTAATTTAGCTAAGCGAGTTGAAAGTGTGATGATTTGTTGTTCGAGTTGAGTGATACGTTCATCAGCGGTGAGCGCTTTGGTTTGCTTTTCAATCGTTGGCACTTTGGCATTTTTTTTCCATGCTTGAAGCGCTTTGATAATAACCGGGATCGGTAGAGGGCTCGCTAATCGTGACTTTATTAATGCAACAGAAGGCTCTTTTCCCTCTGAGATTAAAGAATTAATTGCGTTTTCTAATTCTTGGGTAATTGTCGACATTGTTTTAAGTATCCTACATATAACAACGCATTTACTTTCTCAGTAAAGCATCAAGTTGATCAATCACTTCGCACCAGTCAGCATCTTGTTCTTGGCATTCCTTTATAAATCGACGTTGTATAACTGAGAAAAAAGGTGCTTCAGCAATATTCTGATGTTGGGCTAGCTGATGTTGGATGATAAATGATTGTATAAACTCATCTGAATTATTAAGTCCTAATTGGCTGAATAAATGAGATAAATTGTGCTGAAATTGTTCCATCATCGCTTCCTCATAATCATGACCGAGATATTAAGCAAAGTATAGTGTATTCAAACTGTCTTTTTTACTATTCCTGTTGTGAGAGATCGCTTACAACAGCGTGAGAAAACAAACCTACAAACATAACACTTATCGTTACTTAACTTACTATCTTATTGATTTTAAATGTCTTATTTATTGATGTTTATTTTATCAAAAAATATTTTATAAATAATTGCTAGCGCTTTATTGTTTAAAAAAGCAAATCGCGTAATCTTATTGGTGTCGGAAGGAACTGACGGAACGGAACAGGAATATACTACAGGATGTAGTGGTCTCAGGATGAGAGGTTGATAGGCTAGGATGGTTTATCAAACAAGGACTGTGAAGGGAACACTCTAGGATAGAGTTCGGTAAGCAGGATGTTTACCAGTCAGGATGACAAAAGGAACACTTCAGGACGAAGTAAAGGACACCTCCAGGAAGGAGAAGAGAGTCATAACAGGATGTGGTGACGGGTTAGGATAACCAAAGGAACAACTTCAGGACGAAGCGCAAGGATAATGCTGAAGGAATCGGCAGTCAAAGGAATGAGGCAGGGAGCACTATAGTAGCGGGAATGCTGCAAGTAAGACCTAAGGGCGTGGCGAAAGTCACGCCCTCTCTTTTTGTTTAAAGGAAAATATCTTTGTTCCTTTTCCTCCTATTTATACTGAAAGTTGTTTTTATAGCGTAACGTATATGTCGATTTATGCGTAAAAAGATTAAATATAAAAGAATATTTCAGTTTTTATGTCGTTAATCTCTTGTTTCGTTGTGCGAGATCTCTTACAAAGGCGTAGGATATCTGTCGTTTAAGCAGTGTTTGATGTCTTCCTTATGCTGTTAAGTGTATGATTATTATTACCTTATTTTTTTGTGACTGTTTGGTTTATTTTTAATAGAAAATAAATGTATTTCGGTGTCTGTGTTTATTAAGGTGATTGGCGTAATATTAATGGTGTCGGAAGGAACTGACGGAACGGAACAGGAATATACTACAGGATGTAGTGGTCTCAGGATGAGAGGTTGATAAGCTAGGATGGTTTATCAAACAAGGACTGTGAAGGGAACACTCTAGGATAGAGTTCGGTAAGCAGGATGTTTACCAGTCAGGATGACAAAAGGAACACTTCAGGACGAAGTAAAGGACACCTCCAGGAAGGAGAAGAGAGTCATAACAGGATGTGGTGACGGGTTAGGATAACCAAAGGAACAACTTCAGGACGAAGCGCAAGGACAATGCTGAAGGAATCGGCAGTCAAAGGAATGAGGCAGGGAGCACTATAGTAGCGGGAATGCTGCAAGTAAGACCTAAGGGCGCGACGAAAGTCGCGCCCGCTCTTTTTTATGCCTTTCTAACTTTTCATATCTCTTTTTTATACTTCTTTTAATGCGTTAATCTCACATTCAACGCCTCTCTTCTCTCTATTTTGTCTTTATTTTTATGCTTCATCGCTTTTTATCTATTCACTTTGTAAGAGATCTCTTACATCACTGTGGGATTAATTCTTTTTTTTAATCGTAAAAATAGTAATTGGAAATAGATTATTATTTAAGATCAATTAGTTAGATTGGCGGTTGGCGATTTAATAAAGAGTCTTTATTTTTCATAATCTATATATGTGTTGTTCATGATTACTAATCTAGTAATATCTACCTTGTCGAAAGGGAACGGCATTAGGAAACGGAACAGCTAAGGATTAGCTACCTCAGGATGAGGATAGATAGCGGAGCTATCTAACAAGGATTGTGCAGGGAAAACTACAGGATGTAGTGAGGTAAATAGGATATTTACTGGTCTGGATGACATGGAACACTTCAGGATGAAGTTTAGGGACAGCGCTCTAGGATGGAGTGAGTGGAACACTCTAGGATTGAGTAGGGATTAATCTTCATTGATGAAGTCAGGAACAGCTTTAGGATGAAGTAAAGGACACCTCCAGGACGGAAGAGAGAGTCAATATTGGAATATTGATGGGTCAAGGAACTACCGAAGAGCAACTCTAGGATAGAGTTTGGAGCTACACTGGGGATTTAAGTATATCAAGGATTGATGGCAAGGAGCACCATAGTAGCGGGAATGCTGCATGTAAAGCCATAGGGCGCAACGAAAGTTGCGCCCGTTCTTTTTATCACTATAAAAAATTAATACTCTTCACCCTCAGGAAGACGATGAGGGGGAATATAAAAATGGCTTGCTCTAAGTCGCTTCATTTCTAAATAACCTTGATAGGCATCATGCCCGTCGGCAGAGAACTCAAAGACAAAGATAGTACGCCATCCCCATTCTCCACGATGATCTTTGATTTTATGTGTTCCTCTCGCAAAGCTCAGTAATTGCAGTCCCATATTTTTACAGCGTTGCTCTATAAAATATTGCGCTAGCTCTGTTTGTCGTCTTTGCTGCCAAAATAAAAAACCGATGATAGCGATAAGCAGTATTCCGAATAAATTGTCCAAATTTTTATTCCTATTCTCTTATTGCCCACGAGCATGTTGCTGTAATTTCTCAATCGCGGCGACTAAAGCAGGTTCAGCTTGACCATGTAATACTTGAAGCATGGTGCCGCGTAATACAGGAAGCATAACTAAATCTGCAAATAATTGATTGAACAGTGCTTGATCGTTTGTCTCAGCAAGGCGTAATAAAAATCTTGCAGCGTTGTCTGTTGTTAATAGCCCCGACCAGCATCGACCAGCAATAGCGATTAACACTTCGCGGTGACACAATTCAGGTTGGGCTAAAATACTTTCAAGAGCAGGGTTTAAGACTTTGCTATCACTGCCAGATATTGCACGGATCAACGCTGAAACTAAAAATAGATCCGGATCTTGGCTATTGATTTCAGCACTTAAATGTTCACTGATACGAGTACTTAAAGGATCAGGTAATGTACAGTGCTCTAAGCAGCCAAGCAGGGCATAAAGTGGCGTCATAGGAAGGTTTGCAATTGCTTTACGAATAAAGGTCGCATTATTTTCTTGCTTCATTCGCGCACAAATATCGGCAATGCCTTGTAAACCAACACCTTGCCACTGTTGCCAATCTAATTTACCGGATAAATATTGCTGAGCATGTTCGTAATATTGGCTTGCTGGTAAATCCAATTGATGACGGATCTGGGCGTGAAAAATAGCCATCTTGTCATCGGTGGGTTTAAACGTGTAAGGATTAGCCGCTAGCTTTTCTTGTTCTTCTTCAGTCGGCTCGCTATTAAGTGTTGCGCCCATCGCTTCAATCACATACTTAATAAAATCACCAACAGCTGCTTGTTTTAATAAGCCACGCTCATCGAGTGGTAATCGAAGAAACCAGATCCACGGTGTATGTTGAGGTTGCCAAAAAGAAATAGCTAAATGCGCATGTTGCTGTAATGGCCATGGATAAGGCTGGCGATTTTCTTCGACAGCTTTAAATTGTGAAACATCAATTTCATTCACACGGCGGCCGAGATCAAAAATGTTGTATTGGCAGCCTGCATTATCAAGTAATTGGGTCAGGGTATGAAATTTATCCATGGTCATATCTGTGCTCCTAAGTCAGAAAGTCAGTATAACTTTTGCGGTGAGCCAAGCATACCTATTAACTAAAGGATTTATATTGGGTAGGCTAAAGGTTTTATAACCGCGATGCTAAGACGCTTGAATTACTTGGGGCATCTCGTTTCAAGTGCTATTCTGCGCGGCTTACTATCAGGGGGGAAGATGGATAAATATCATCATAGTCAACGTTTACTTGAAGAATTAGAGTTGGTACTACGTCAACATTCTCATTGGCAGTTAACGCCTCCTGATGAGCAGTTACTTACAAGCACTGAACCATTTGCAATTGATACATTAGATTGCCACCAATGGTTACAATGGATTTTTATTCCCAAATTCGGACAACTGATTGCTTTACAATTACCGTTACCAGCACAGTTTGAGATTAGTCCTTATATTGAAGAAGCAATGAAAGAAAAAGTAGGTGTTAACGATATTTTATCGGTCACACGTCAGCTAGATTTACTATTTAAACAACACTGAGTGAATGTAATGGAACTTGAAATTTTATATCGCGATGACTATTTGATTGCGGTTAACAAGCCTGCCGGTATGTTGGTTCACCGTTCATGGCTAGATAGTCATGAGACTGTTTTTGTGATGCAAACATTGCGAGATCAAATTGGCCAGCATGTCTTTCCATTACATCGTTTAGATCGCCCAACATCGGGTGTTTTGTTGTTTGGATTATCCAGTGAGATTGCATCACAAATGATGCCACTTTTTGCTGGGCGCGATATGCATAAAACGTATCATGCCGTGGTGCGTGGTTGGATAAAAGAAGCGGCAGTGCTCGATTATCCGTTGAAGGTTGAGCTTGATAAGATCGCTGATAAAAATGCATCAGAAGAGAAAGAAGCACAACCAGCTGTAACGGCTTACGAGCCATTAGCAACGGTTGAAACAGATATTGCGGTAGGGCGCTACTCAACCAGTCGCTATTGTTTAGTTGAAATGAAACCAGAAACTGGGCGGAAGCACCAGCTACGTCGACATATGCATCATTTAAGTCATCATATTATTGGTGATGTAAATCATGGTGATGGACGCCATAACCGTATGTTCCGTGAACATTATGATTGTCACCGTTTAATGCTGCATGCATCAAGATTACAATTTGATCACCCGATCACAGGTGATTCTATTGATATTCGTGCAGATATTGATGAGACGTGGCGTAAAGTCATGACTGCGTTTAATTGGTCCCCCAATCTATTAGTGCGAGACTAATTGAAGTTTAATTATATCGGATCATAGTGCTTGATTTTTAAGCTTATCATTGCCACATTGGTGATAGTTTATAGTGGCAATGGAGGGCATTATGGCTCGATTAGGTATTTTTATCGGATCTGTTTATGGTGGTGCGGAAGATCTGGCAGAAGCATTAGCAGAGAGTGCGACGTCAATTGAAACGCAGGTCTATTTTGACCCCACGCTAGATGATTTTCTTGATTACAAAGATGATAATGTACTGATCATTTCATCGACAACGGGACAGGGTGAGATCCCTGAAAACTTGTTACCGCTTTATGTTGCATTGCAAGATCAATTCCCTCTCTTACCTCAACAGCAATTTGGTGTGATAGCGTTAGGGGATTCAAGCTATGGTGAAGATCGCTTTTGTGGTGCTGGGCGTCAATTTGATGCGTTATTAGTGGAGTTAGGCGCTAAACCTGTACAAGATCGCCTTGATATTGATGCGGGCATCCATTTTGAGCCGTTAGATGTCGCTAAAGGTTGGTTTGACACCTTTATTGCACAGATATAAAAGAGAAAGCCTGCAGTAATTGCAGGCTTTGTTATTTTTACCCTAATACGTTATCGGTTATGCGTGTTGATTGATTGTGCGTATTAGCGACGCTTCCAATACTTCTTGCTGCTCAACGCTAAGATTACAACCTTGATCATTAACCAGAATAAAGAAGTCCTCAGCGCGCTCACCAATCGTGGTTATTTTGGCCGCTTGCAAACTAATATTGTGTTCGGCAAATACAGCTCCCACTTTGGCTAATAATCCTGGCATGTCTAACGCAACTAATTCCATCATCGTTTTCTTGCCTGTTTTGGTCGGTAGAAAACTGACTTTAGTTTTTACATTAAAGTGTAATAGCTTACGTGGTGCTCGACGGATTTTTCGTTCAGATTTCATCACGGTTAACGCTTTGGTTAACGTGCGTCGAATAGTGGTATGACGGTTTTCATTGATTGCTTTACCGTTAGGATCTAACACCATAAAGGTATCAAGTGTGTAACCATCTTTACTATTCATTATTTGCGCGTCATGGACACTTAAGTTCTTTTTATCTAGCTCTGAAACGACGATAGCAAAAAGCTTGGCTTTATCTTTGCTATACACGAATACCTCAGTACCGCCACGGGTTGCTTTTTTACTGAGTAAGATGAGCGGTTTGTCATGATCGTGCGTGAGTAATGCTTCAGCATGCCACGCCAGTTGTTTGTGGGTATGGCGAAGAAAGTAATCAGCTTTAAAGCGTTGCCATAACACTTCAATTTCTCGTGGCTGAAAACCTTTACTACGTAGCATAGCAGAGGCTAATTGTTGATTGTGACGAATACGGTCACGCACATCTGGTGTATTTTCTAAACCGCGACGTAATGCTTTTTGGGTTGAGTGGTAAAGCTCGGAGAGGAGAGTGCGCTTCCAACTGTTCCATAAGTCTTGGTTCGTGGCACAGATATCAGCAACGGTTAAGCAGACTAAATAGTCCAGACGTTCTTCATCTCGCACTTCTTTAGCAAATTCAGTGACCACTTCGGGATCGTAAATATCGCGACGTTGTGCGGTTACTGACATGAGGAGGTGTTTTTTAACTAACCATGAAACAATATTTGCTTCTGGTCGTGATAGCCCATGTTGGATACAAAATTCATAGGCATCGACAGCACCGAGTTCAGAGTGATCGCCTTTTCGACCTTTGGCGATATCGTGAAAAATAGCCGCTAGAATTAATAATTCTTTCTTAACTATGCGGGGATAGATCTCACAGCAAATCGGGTGACGTTGTTGATTTTCTGGATCGCTAAATTTATTCAGGTTTTTGATCACACGAATACTGTGTTCATCGACGGTATAAACGTGGAATAAATCAAATTGCATTTGCCCAACAATGTGGCTCCATTGCGGTAGATAAGCGGATAACACGCCGTGACGATGCATCAAGCGAAAGGCTTTTTGCAAGGCGTTGGGTTGTCGGACCAACTCCATGAACTTTTCACGAGCGGTTGGGATTTCAATTAGGAAGAGATTCAGTCGCCGACGGGCGGTGCGAAGTTGACGCAGTGTTGGCGCCGCAATACCTTCAATCTCAGAGTTTTTAGCAACATGAAGGAACATATCTAAAATAGTTTCAGGGCGAGCTTGGAATAGCGCTGGCTTGGTGGCTTCAATTAAATGCCCCCTAATTTGAAAGTCTTCATCAAGTACCGTGGGTACGGTATCTTTTGGTTGAGTAATAATCGCTTGTTCAAATAGCTGTAGTAGCATTTTATTGAGTTCGGCTACTCGACGAAGCGTACGGTAGAACTCTTTCATCATCATTTCAACATGGCGATTACCTTCACCTTGATAACCTAAGTTGTTAGCCACTGATGCCTGATGATCAAAAGTAAGGCGATTATCATAACGACGAAGTTCGATATGTAATGCAAAGCGAATTCGCCACAGCTCATTTTGACATTCAACCAGTTCACGATACTCAGCATCAGTTAAAAAACCATGGCGACTCATTTCAAATAAGCTGGTGGCGCCAAAGTGTCGGCGTGCAACCCAACTTAAAGTATGAATATCTCGCAGTCCGCCAGGGCTAGATTTTATATCAGGTTCTAAATTGTAGGTGGTATCGTGATAACGAGCGTGACGTTTTTTTTGTTCTTCTAACTTGGCTTTATAAAACGTATGACTTGGCCAGAATGCGCCATCATTAATGGATTCAATAAGGTGATTATAGGTGCCTTTATTGCCGCATAAATAACGGGCTTCGGTTAAGTTTGTTGCAACGGTTAGGTCATTTTTGCCTACATCAATACATTCAGCAACAGTACGGACACTTTGTCCTACTTCTAATCGAAGATCCCACAGTAGCGTAATAAATTCACTGACTTTAGTGCCAATCTCATCGCTAATGGGTTGTTCACTTAAAATTAAAATATCGACATCCGAAAGGGGATGAAGCTCACCACGGCCATAACCACCGACGGCAACAAAAGCTAAATCTGATTGCTGTGAAAATCCATAAAAATGCCATAAACGTTGTAGTAGTTGATCTATATAGTTACTGCGAGCGGTAACTAGATCGGCAATAGGGACATGCTGAAAAAAACTTTCTTTTTGTTGTTCTGCAAAGGTGGTTAATGCATTACGTAAATTATCGAGGGTGATGTCTTGATCAAGGTAACGATCAAGTTGAAGAGAGAGGGTATCTGTCATGGCAGTCCGTGCTATTGCTAAATCTTATCTTTACTATAACGACTACCAGTGAGGAACAACATGTATAGGGAGAAAAAAACCGACACAGAAGGTCGGTTTTTATGATCGTGTTAACGAAGTCGGTATGTTATGCGTTATGCATAACGCGTGGAAGTGTCTCTTCTGTACGAAGTGTTAAAATTTCACAACCATCTTTTGTCACTAGCAGGGTATGTTCCCACTGTGCTGATTTCTTACCATCGACAGTGTAAACAGTCCAACCGTCTTGATCATCAGATTCACAACCGAATTTACCGGCGTTGATCATTGGCTCGATAGTGAAACACATGCCTTCTTTTAGTACGGTACGATCGCTGTTTTTGTAGTGAACTACTTGTGGTTCTTCGTGGAACTCATTTCCGATACCGTGACCACAGTAATCTTTAACAATAGAGAAACGGCTATTACCAGATTTGATAAACTTCTGAATAGCGGTACCAATATCACCGACACGAGCACCTGGTTTTACTTTTTTAATGGCTAAGTAAAGGCTTTCTTGTGCCACTCGACATAGACGCTTGTCTTCAAGTGATACTTCACCTACTTCAAACATTTTTGATGTATCGCCATGGTAACCATCTTTAATAACGGTTACGTCGATATTAATAATGTCACCATCTTTTAGCACTGCAGGCTTAATGTACTTGCCATTTGCTTCTGGTACTTCTTCATCAGTTAGTGCTGGAATACCATGACAGACTACGTGGTTAATTGAAGTACAGATTGATTTTGGAAAACCATGATAATTCAGTGGTGCTGGAATAGCTTGCTGATCTTTAGTGATGTAGTCATGACAAATACGGTCAAGCTCTTCTGTAGTTACACCAGCTTTAACGTGGGGTTCGATCATTTCTAGCACTTCAGCAGCCAAACGGCCCGCAACGCGCATTTTTTCAATTTCTTCAGCCGTTTTGATCTTAATGCTCATATAATCGTCTCTATTTGTATGTTTTGCTATAACACTATATTACCAGTCGCTTAGGGCTAATGGAAAGATAAGATTCATTCTCATAACCAGATTTGACTAGATTTAGCGCCTAAATATGTGGTATAAAGCGCGCCGTGATCGGTAATTTTGTTTCTTTCGATAACATATGTTTTTGCGTAAGCACTAATATTAGATACGAAGGTGCGACTTGATTGAGTCACACATACTTATTTTATTATTCACACATATCGACACATCTGCCGGGGTGCTCGGTTACCTAATAAGGTAACAATAGCTTTATATAGTTATTATCGGGTCGGTTTTAAGGTGGGATATGTGGACGCCTAACCCCATAGAGGATTATTCAATGGCAACTGTATCAATGCGCGACATGCTTCAGGCTGGTGTACACTTTGGTCACCAAACTCGTTACTGGAACCCAAAAATGAAGCCATTCATTTTCGGCGCTCGTAACCGTGTACACATCATCAACCTAGAAAAAACTGTACCAATGTTCAATGCAGCACTAGCTGAAATTGAAAAAATTGCAGCTCGTAAGGGTAAAGTTCTTTTCGTTGGTACTAAGCGCGCAGCTAGCGAATCAATCAAAGAAGCAGCAATCAGCTGTGATCAGTACTACGTAAACAACCGTTGGTTGGGTGGTATGTTGACTAACTGGAAAACTGTTCGTCAATCAATCAAGCGTCTTAAAGATCTTGAAGCTCAATCTACTGATGGTACTTTCGACAAGCTAACCAAGAAAGAAGCGCTAATGCGTACTCGTGAAATGGAAAAGCTTGAGAAGTCACTAGGTGGTATTAAGAACATGGGCGGCCTACCAGACGCAATGTTCGTAATCGGCGCTGACTGTGAGCACATCGCAATCAAAGAAGCTAACAACCTAGGTATCCCAGTATTTGCTGTTGTTGATACTAACTCTGATCCAGACGGCGTTGACTTCGTTATCCCAGGTAACGATGACGCAATCCGTGCGATCCAGCTTTACACTGGTGCTGTAGCTCAAACTGTTAAAGAAGCTCGTAACCAAGATATCGCTGTTCAAGCTGAAGAAGACGGTTTCGTAGCTGAAGCTTAATAAGTACTTGTTACTTACCGAGCCTCTTAAGTTACCTTGTGTAAACTAAGAATGGTTACCAGGGGCCGATAGGGCCCCTGATTTTTACTCGAAGAATTAAATCTGAGGATTATGACAATGGCAACAGTTACAGCTGCCCTAGTTAAAGAACTGCGCGAGCGTACTGGCGCAGGTATGATGGATTGTAAAAAAGCGCTTGTAGAAGCTAATGCTGATATCGAGCTAGCGATCGAAAACATGCGTAAGAGCGGTGCTGCAAAAGCTGCTAAGAAAGCAGGTAACGTAGCAGCTGAAGGTACTATCATCATCAAAGAAGCTGCTGGTAAAGCTGCTCTTGTTGAAGTTAACTGCCAAACTGACTTCGTTGCTAAAGACGGTAGCTTCCTAGCATTCGCTAACGAAGTTGCTGATGCAGCACTTGCGAACCATGCGTCTATCGAAGAGCTTCAAGCACAATTTGAAGAAGCACGTATCGCGTTAGTTGCTAAGATTGGTGAGAACATCTCTATCCGTCGTGTAGATTACATCGAAGGCGAGAAAGTTTCTGCTTACACTCACGGTGCTCGTATCGCTGTTGTTGTTGCTGGTAACGGCGACGAAGAAACATTAAAGCACATCGCAATGCACGTTGCTGCATCTAAGCCTGAATACGTTAACCCATCTGACGTACCAGCAGACGTAGTTGCTAAAGAGCGTGAAGTTCAAGTTGAAATCGCAATGAACGAAGGCAAGCCTAAAGAAATCGCTGAAAAGATGGTTGAAGGCCGCATGAAGAAGTTCACTGGCGAAGTTTCTCTAACTGGTCAAGCTTTCATCATGGAACCAAAGAAAACTGTTGGTGAAGTACTGAAAGAAACTGGTGCTACAGTAACTAACTTCATTCGTCTAGAAGTTGGTGAAGGTATCGAGAAAGCTCAAGAAATGAGCTTTGCAGAAGAAGTAGCAGCTGTTCAGAAGGGTTAATCCTTCTTTATAAGAATGCCAAAGACCGTAGCCAAGGCTGCGGTCTTTTTACAACTCCATATCTCAAGTTAGCCTGGAAGGTAAAACACATGACCACAAACCCAAAACCAACTTATCAACGAATTTTGCTTAAGCTAAGTGGTGAAGCACTACAAGGCGAAGAAGGTTTCGGCATTGACGCACAAGTTCTTGACCGTATGGCTCAAGAAATCAAAGAACTCGTTGAACTGGGTGTTCAAGTAGGCCTAGTTATTGGTGGTGGTAACTTATTCCGTGGTGCTGGCCTTGCAGAAGCAGGTATGAACCGAGTTGTGGGCGACCACATGGGTATGCTAGCAACTGTAATGAACGGCTTAGCAATGCGTGATTCTTTGCATCGTGCCTATGTGAACGCTCGAGTGATGTCTGCTATTCCTCTCAATGGTGTTTGTGATAACTACAACTGGGCTGATGCAATTAGCCAGTTACGCCAGGGCCGTGTCGTAATTTTCTCTGCAGGTACTGGTAACCCATTCTTTACTACTGATTCTGCAGCATGTTTACGTGGTATCGAAATTGAAGCTGATGTTGTACTAAAAGCGACCAAAGTGGATGGTGTTTACACAGATGATCCAGTTAAGAACCCAGATGCAGTACTTTGTGATAAGCTAAGCTACCAAGATGTACTTGAAAAAGAATTAAAGGTAATGGATTTAGCGGCCTTTACACTTGCTCGTGACCACAATATGCCAATTCGTGTCTTTAATATGAATAAACCAGGCGCACTACGTCGCGTAGTGATGGGTGAGCAAGAAGGTACGCTAATCACTAGCGCTTAAGCAAAAGTGGGCAACTGATTAATTGAAAAAAGTACGATTACTTTTTTACTGTGACCGAATTATCAAGGGTATTTATCGTGATTAACGAAATCAAACAAGACGCGCAAGTGCGCATGGAAAAGAGTGTTGATGCACTACGAAATCAACTAGTAAAAATCCGTACAGGTCGTGCTCACCCAAGCCTACTTGATACGATTCATGTTGAGTACTACGGTGCGAACACTCCGTTAAACCAAGTGGCAAACGTGGTTGCTGAAGATGCTCGTACTCTTGCTATCACTGTATTTGACCGTGAACTAGCACCAAAAGTAGAAAAAGCGATCATGATGTCGGATTTGGGTCTAAACCCAATGTCTGCAGGTACTGTGATCCGTGTTCCTCTTCCACCACTTACAGAAGAGCGTCGTCGCGATCTTGTTAAGATTGTACGTGCAGAAGCTGAGCAAGGCCGTGTTGCTGTTCGTAACATTCGTCGCGATGCAAATGCAACGGTTAAAGGTCTACTAAAAGATAAAGAAATTTCTGAAGACGATGATCGTCGTGCACAAGATGAAATTCAGAAATTAACCGACGATGCTATTAAGAATATCGATGCAGTTCTTGAAGTAAAAGAAAAAGAGTTAATGGAAGTTTAAAACTATATTCGTTAGGTTTTAAATGGCTAGAGGCGCTGTGCGTGCAGCACAGCGCCTTTTTTTTGAGGGATAGAGATGGCAGAGCATTCAATCGAGGCTGGGCTTTCGGCAGATTGTCTTCCTAAACACATTGCTGTGATTATGGATGGTAATGGTCGTTGGGCAAAAGCCAAAGGCAAAGCTCGGGTGTTTGGTCACAAGGCTGGCGTAGAAGCCGTGCGAAAAACAGTCTCTACTGCTAATCGTCTTGGTATAAAAGCTTTGACACTATTTGCTTTTAGTAGTGAAAACTGGCGTCGTCCCGAGGCGGAGGTTTCACTATTGATGGAGCTCTTCATGACGGTATTAAGTCGTGAAGTAAAAAGATTACATAAGAATAATATTCAATTACGTATTATTGGTGATAAGCGTCGTTTTAGTCAGCGCTTACAAGATAAAATTTCAGCGGCAGAGGAATTAACCGCTGACAATACCGGTATGGTATTGAACATTGCAGCAAATTACGGCGGGCAATGGGATATTTTAGAAGCGGCTAAAAAGCTAGCTCAGCAGGCTATTGATAATGAACTTGATCTCGCAACCGTAACGGAACAAGATTTAGAGTCAGGGCTCTCAACGTATGGGTTACCAGAGGTTGATCTATTGATCCGTACCAGTGGTGAGTGCCGAATTAGTAACTTTATGTTATGGCAGGTAGCTTATGCGGAGTTATTTTTCACAGAAGAGCACTGGCCTGATTTTGATGAATCAAGTTTATTGAATGCTATTGCTTGGTTCGTGACTCGTGAACGCCGTTTTGGCTGTACTGGCGAACAAATACAAGCATTGTTAAAATAAGAGTTATTACTTTTCGCCAATGCACAGTGATGTGTGTTGGCGTTATTATTTACAGTAAATATGGCCTTTGCCTATACAATAATTATATAGAGGACGCAGTTTGCTAAAGCAACGAATTATTACCGCATTAATCCTCGCACCACTTGTTATTGCGGGGATCTTTTTCTTACCATTTCCAGCCTTTGTGGCAGCCATTGCGGCAATAACATTATTGGGTTTTTGGGAATGGACACAGTTTATTAATACATCATCTCGCATCCGTGCAATGATTCTACCTGTGATTGCATTAGGTGCTAGCCTAGTGTTATTACCAGTAGATACAGCGTCTCTTTCGGCGATGAGTAATGGGTTACATGGCATGTTATTAGTAGGCGGAATATGGTGGCTAATTGCATCTATATTAGCGATTACATATCCTAAAACTGATAAGTTATGGGCATCTAATTCTTTTGTTAAACAGATTTTTGGCTTGTTAACACTACTCCCGTTTTTTTGGAGTATTTTAATGTTACGTGCTGTAGATTACAGCATCGATTCGTATCATGGTGCTAAACTTGTTCTATTGGTTTGTTTCTTAGTTTGGTCTGCAGATACTGGCGCATACTTTTCAGGTAAGCGTTTTGGTAAGCATAAAATGGCGCCAGCCGTTAGCCCAAATAAAACGATTGAAGGTTTAGTCGGTGGGGTAATTTTAGCTGTTATTATTACTTGGCTAATGGCCCAACTTCTTTCTATCCCGTTTGTCTCAATTTCAAGCTTGTTATCGATAGCTATTATTACTGTTGTCATCTCTGTGCTTGGTGATTTAGTTGAAAGCATGTTTAAACGTGCTTCTGGCGTTAAAGATAGCGGTAACATATTACCCGGACATGGTGGCATATTAGATCGTATTGATAGCTTAACCGCAGCAATACCTGTTTTTGCATTACTTTATCTTTGGTTAATGTAAGCCACCTCTTTTCTAAGGCAGCCATTACGCTGCCTTTTTTGTAAATGTAAGTGATTTTATGCGTAAGTTAACGATCCTAGGAGCGACGGGCTCAATAGGTAGCAGTACTTTAAATGTCGTTGCTAAAAACCCTGAGCTATTTGAAGTAGTAGCACTTGCTGCTGGTTCAAATGTTGAAAAAATGTTTGCGCTTTGTCAGCAATGGCAACCGAAATTTGTCGCAATGTTTGATAGTAAGGCTGCAGCAGAATTGGCGACCTTATTAAAGCAGCAAGAAATTGCTACAACAGTGCTTAGTGGTGAGCAAGGTGTTTGTGAAGTCGCAGCACTTGATGATGCCGACACTGTAATGGCGGCGATTGTTGGCGCAGCGGGTTTATTACCAACAATGGCTGCAGTGAAAAAAGGTAAACGTATTTTACTTGCTAATAAAGAAGCGCTGGTGATGACTGGGCAAATGTTCATTGATGCTTGTGAACAGTATGGCGCTGAATTATTACCTGTTGATAGTGAGCATAATGCAATTTTTCAATCGTTGCCGACCAATATTCAGCAGTGTATGGGACGTTGTGATTTATCAGCATCAGGCGTGAGTAAAGTGCTATTGACGGGGTCTGGTGGTCCGTTTCGATACACTGATATTGCAGAGTTAGATAATGTGACACCAGCGATGGCGATTGCTCATCCTAATTGGTCAATGGGACCAAAAATCTCTGTGGATTCAGCCACAATGATGAATAAAGGTCTAGAGTATATTGAAGCACGCTGGTTATTTAATGCCAGTCGTGAGCAAATGGATGTCATTATTCATCCGCAGTCTGTTATTCACTCAATGGTGCAATATAAAGATGGTTCTGTTATTGCACAAATGGGGTTACCCGATATGTGTACGCCGATTGCTTGTGCAATGGCATACCCAGAGCGTGTCGATGCAGGCGTTGCTCCGCTTGATTTTAGTCAAATTGGTGAATTTACTTTTATGAAACCAGACTTTGATCGTTATCCATGTTTAAAGCTCGCTATTGATGCGTGCTATCAAGGGCAAGCGGCAACAACGACTTTGAATGCTGCTAATGAAATGGCTGTTGCGGCATTTTTAGCAGGTGAAATTTGCTTCACAGATATTGCTAAAGTGAACCAAAAAGTGCTAGAAATAGCCGTGCTTGTTGAACCTCACAATATTGCAGAGGTAATGGAAATAGATAAACAAGCTCGTCAACTTGCTTCAGATGTCATCACCAAGGAATTTGCATGATTGAATTTATCCGCAATTTAAGTGCTTTTTTAGTTGCTCTAGGAATATTGATTGCTGTCCATGAATTTGGTCACTTTTGGGTTGCTCGCCGTTGTGGTGTATATGTTGAACGCTTTTCGATTGGTTTCGGTAAGGCACTTTTTCGTCGTAAAGGAAAAGACGGAACAGAATATACATTGGCAATGATCCCGCTGGGCGGCTATGTAAAAATGCTTGATGAGCGGGTAGAAGAAGTGCCTGCAGAAAAGCGTCATATGGCGTTTAATAACAAAAAACTTTGGCAACGAAGTGCAATTGTTGCTGCCGGTCCTTTTGCTAACTTTATTTTTGCTATTTTTGCATATTGGGTTGTGTATCTTATTGGGGTTCCTGCATTAAAGCCGTTTATTGGTGAAGTGGCTCCACAATCGATCGCGGCACAAGCAGGAATTACACCTGGAATGGAACTTAAATCTATTTCAGGAATCGAAACATCAGATTGGGAATCAGCCAATATGGCAATGGTTTCTCATATTGGTGATAAGAGCATGGTGATCACAGCGACAGAGCCTGACAGTAATGTCATCGTGACGCGCACTTTAGATCTATCTCATTGGTCTTATGATCCTGAGTCTCAGCAAGTACTAAAAACATTAGGTATTACGCCTTATCGGCCTAAAATTACGTTAAATGTCGCGCAATTGGTTGATAATAGTGCTGCAGTAGATGCAGGATTTAAATTAAATGATAAGATTGTAGCAATTGATAAAAAGCCTGTAACTGAATGGCAGCAGTTTGTTGATGCGGTGCGTACGCACCCTGAGCAACCGCTTTCAGTTGAAGTGTTGCGAGATGATGAACCAGTGATGTTATCATTAGTTCCTCGTAGCAAGGTTGAACCAGATGGTAATCAAGTTGGCTATGTAGGATTAGCACCTGCGATTGAACCGTGGCCTGAATCTTATAAAGTAAACTTGCAGTTTGGTCCAATTGAAGCTGCGGTTAAAGCAACAGAAAAAACTAAGCAATTAGTGACGCTAACTTTTGATATGGTCACTAAACTGTTTACAGGTGATGTTGCAATTAAAAACCTCAGTGGACCGATATCCATTGCAAAAGGTGCAGGAATGACCGCCGACTTTGGTCTGGTCTACTTTCTTGGATTTTTAGCACTGATAAGTGTCAATTTAGGTATAGTTAATTTGTTACCGCTTCCGGTGTTGGATGGAGGACATTTAATGTTTTTCGCCATTGAAGCTGTAACCCGTCGTCCTGTATCAGAACGAATTCAGGATATTGGCTATAGAGTGGGATCAGCCGTTTTGGTTGCGTTAATGGCCGTTGCGCTATTCAATGATTTTACCCGTCTTTAATAATGCGTTTTTAGCAAGGAATAATCAGAACAGTAATGGCGATTAAAAAACTGTTGGTCGCATCGCTGCTTTTAACCAGTAGCGTTGCGCATAGTGCGGAAGATAAATTTGTAGTTGATAACATTCGTTTTGAAGGACTTCAGCGTGTTACGTTAGGTGCGGCATTGTTAAAAATGCCTGTCCGCGTTGGAGATACTGTTGATCAACAGGATATTTCAGAACTAATAAAATCACTTTATTCTTCAGGCAACTTTGAAAATATTCGAGTATATCGTGACGGCAATACGCTTCAGATCGATGTAACAGAGCGTCCTACTATTGCTGATATTACTTTCTCAGGTAACAAAGCAATCAAAGCTGAGCAGCTAAAAGAAAATTTAGAAGCATCAGGTTTACGAGTGGGTGAAGCACTTGATCGTACGACGTTACGAAAAATTGAAAAAGGGCTAGAGGATTTCTATTACAGTGTTGGTAAATACAACGCAACGGTAGAAGCTGTTGTTACGCCTCTGCCTCGTAATCGTGCTGATATTAAATTTGTTTTCACTGAAGGTGTGTCTGCAAAAATTAAGCAGATTAACATTTTAGGTAACCATGTTTTCAGTGATGACGAATTACGCAGCAAGTTTAAACTAAAGGACGATGTGCCTTGGTGGAACTTCATGGCGAATGAAAAATATCAGAAACAAGTATTACAAGGTGATTTAGAAACACTGCGCTCTCAATACTTGAATAATGGTTATTTGAAATATCGACTTGATGATACACAAGTGTCTATTTCTCCGGATAAAAAAGGCGTGTATATCACTCTTAAAATCCATGAAGGGCATCAATATAAAGTTAAGAATGTACAGTTCCGTGGTGATGTTGCAGGTCGCGTTGCTGAGTTCGATAAGCTGGTAACATTTAAGAATGGCTCTGTATATAACGGCGCTGCAGTTACATCGCTAGAAGAAGCGATTAAGCGTAAGCTTGGTGAAGAAGGTTACGCTTACCCGAAAGTAACGACATACCCTGAGTTTGATGATAAGACCAATGAAGTATCATTGGTTGTTAATGTTGAACAAGGCAAACGTATTTACGTTCGTAATATCGAGTTCCGTGGTAATACCAATACGAAAGATGAAGTTTTACGCCGTGAAATGCGTCAAATGGAAGGTACTTGGTTAAATGCGAAGAAGATTGAAACAGGTAAAGCACGTTTAAACCGAACGGGCTTCTTTGAAAATGTTGATGTACAAACGGTACGAGTACCTGGTTCTGATGATCAGGTTGACATTAAGTACAACGTGAAAGAAGCCAATTCTGGTAGTGTTAACTTTGGTGTTGGTTACGGTACTGAATCAGGTATTAGTTTCCAAGCCGGTTTAACTCAAGATAACTTCTTAGGCACGGGTAATCGTTTTGGTATCAATGCGATGACGAACGATTATTCGAAAAATATCAGTCTTGAGTACAATGATCCTTACTTCACGATAAATAACGTAAGCTTGGGTGGTAAGATTTACTATAACGAGTTTAAAGCTTCTGATGCCAATATCTCGGATTACACCAACCAAAGCTACGGTACAAGCTTAACGTGGGGCTTCCCATTTAATGAGTTGAACTACTTTAACTTTAGTTTGGGTTACGATCACAATAAGATTTCGAACACTCAAGATTATTACCAAATTCAGCAGTTTAAAAAGATTCATGGCTTTGATCTCGATAGCGATAGTGCGATCACCCTTGATGATTTTAGTTGGACATTTGGCTGGACACGCAACAACTTAAACCGAGGTTACTTCCCAACCTCTGGTAACCGCCAAGACTTCTCATTTAAGATGACAATTCCTGGTTCTGACTCACAGTACTTCAAAGCGCAGTACAACGTTCGTCAATACATACCATTAACAGAGAGCCAAGACTTTAGCTTATTACTACGTGGTAAGTTGGGTTACGGTAATGGCTACGGTAAAACGGATAATGGTAGCGATCAGCTAATGCCATTCTATGAAAACTTCTATGCCGGTGGCTTTAGTTCAATTCGTGGTTTCCGTTCAAATACTGTAGGTCCAAAAGCGGTATTTGTTGGTGGTTGTGGCGTTAATGGTCAAGGTAATAACAACTGTGCGACAGGTACTGATGATGCAGCAGGTGGTAATGCCATTGCGCTTGCAAGTATGGAGCTAATTGTTCCAACGCCATTTGCTTCTGGTGAGTTGAAAAACCAAATCCGTACCAGTTTCTTTGTTGATGCTGGTTCTGTTTGGGATACAGAATATAACCTGAATTATAAGAGCAGCGATGGTCAAAAACTGGCAAATTACTCAGATCCAGGTATGATCCGCGCTTCTGCCGGTGCAGCTTTACAGTGGATGTCGCCAATGGGTCCACTTGTATTCTCGATTGCGAAACCAATCAAGAAATATGAAGGGGATGATGAGGAATTCTTCACATTCACTATTGGTCAGACATTCTAATTTTGAGGAGAGAACTTTTGAAACAATGGATTAAAGCAGCAAGTCTTGGCTTGGTAATTCTATCTTCGTCTATGTACGCAAATGCAGCGGAAGCTGCTCAAAAAATTGGTTACGTATCTACTGGTCAAGCAATGTCTGAGTTAGCTCAGCGTTACAAGGTTCAAGAGAAGTTAAAGAAAGAATTCAGTGGTCGTGTTGCGGCTCTACGTTCTATCGAAACTAAGATGAAGACCAAGATTGATAAATTGAAGCGTGATGGTGAACTAATGAGTTCAGATCAACGTCAAAAGCTTCAACGTGAGCTTGCTCAACTTGATTCTGATTACAAACTAAAAGCACAAGCACTTGCTGAAGATCAACGCCGTCGTGGTATGGAAGAAGAGCAGAAGCTTGTTAAGAAAATCCGTACAGCGATTGATACAGTAGCAGAGAAAAACGGTTATAACATCGTGCTAGATGCACAAGCTGTTTTATTCGCAAATAAGAAAGATGATCTTTCTTCTAAAGTGATTGCTGCGGTAAAATAATCAGTAATATGAAGCAATAATGATTGGTATATCGTTATTTTCACGATATACCAGTTTTTAGTGTATCTAACAGCCACTTTTGTGGCTGTTGTTACAATAGGTATAAGGTAAATATGGCTGCAATCACACTTGCTAAACTAGCTGAAAAATTAGGTGCAGAGCTTCAAGGCGACGGCTCGGTGGAAATTCATTCTATTGCTGGGATGAGCAAGGCAGTGGAAGGTCAAATAACGTTCCTTTCTGATAGCAAATACCGTAAGCAACTTGCTGATTGCAAGGCTGATGCAGTAATGCTACGAGAAGCGGATGTCGAATTCTTCCAAGGTAATGCACTGGTTGTAAAAGATCCTTACTTAAGCTACGCATTAGTTGCACAACTATTAGATACAACGCCAGCAGCAGCAACCGAGATAGCGGCATCTGCATTTGTAGATCCAACGGCTATGCTTGGTAATAACGTTGCTATTGGCCATAACGCAGTGATTGAAGCGGGTGTTACCTTAGGTAATAACGTGCAAATTGGTGCAGGTTGTTTTATCGGTAAAAATGTGGTCATTGGTGATAACACTAAATTATGGGCCAATGTCACTATCTACCACAATGTAAAGTTAGGTAGCGATTGTTTAGTGCAATCAAGCACGGTTATTGGTGCCGATGGTTTCGGTTATGCGAATGATAAAGGTGAGTGGGTAAAAATCCCTCAACTGGGCTCTGTGCGTATTGGTAATCGTGTCGAAATTGGTTCATGTACGACGATTGACCGTGGTGCACTCGATGACACCATTATTGAAGACAATGTGATCATTGATAACCAAATGCAAATCGCCCATAACGTGCAGATCGGATATGGTACAGCGATGGCGGGTGGTACAATTGTCGCTGGTAGCACCAAAATTGGTAAATATTGTATTATTGGTGGTGCATCAGTATTAAATGGCCATATCAACATTGCTGATGGTGTAACCATCACTGGTATGGGTATGGTAATGCGAAGTATTGAAGAAAAAGGCATGTACTCTTCAGGTATTCCATTACAAACAAACCGCGAATGGCGTAAAACTGCAACGCGTGTTCATCGTATTGATGATATGAACAAACGTTTAAAAGCTGTTGAAAAAGAACTCGCAGCGAAAGGTAAGTAAGTTTTTACGTTTAATTGATGTGCCTACCTTGTGTAGGCCGTTTTGCATTGATATTGAATATTATTTTATTCTTTCTAATACAGGTATTTAGTTTTGACCAGCGAAAATAAGACGCTAAACATCACAGAAATTCAGGAACTGCTTCCTCATCGTTATCCTTTCTTAATGATTGACCGTGTTACTAATTATGATGAAGGCAAAACGTTAACAGCAATCAAAAATGTTTCTGTCAATGAGCCTCAATTTACTGGTCATTTCCCTAATATGCCGGTATTTCCAGGTGTAATGATTTTAGAAGCGATGGCACAAGCAACAGGTCTACTTGCATTTAAAACCTTTGGTGCACCTGCTGAAAATGAACTGTACTACTTTGCAAGTATCGATAAAGCAAAGTTTCGTAAGCCTGTAGGTCCTGGTGATCAGCTTATTTTAGATGTTGAATTTATCAAAGAGCGTCGCGGTATTGCGCTATTTAATGGCGTAGCAACAGTTGACGGCGAAGTGGTATGCTCAGCTGAACTTAAATGTGCACGACGAGTATTCTCATGATCCATGAAACCGCACAAATTCATCCGTCAGCAGTGATTGAAGACGGTGTAAAGATTGGCGCTAATGTCAAAGTTGGTCCCTTCACTTATATTGCCACTGATGTTGAAATTGGTGAAGGCACTGAAGTGATGTCACACGTTGTGATTAAAGGTCCAACGGTGATCGGTAAAGACAACCGTATATTCCCATTCGCCGTGATCGGTGAAGAGTGCCAAGATAAGAAATATCAAGGCGAAGCAACACGTCTTGTGATTGGTGATCGCAATGTGATCCGTGAAAGTGTTCAAATGCATCGCGGTACAGTACAAGATAAAGGTGTGACTATCGTAGGTAGTGATAACCTTTTCTGTGTCAATGTACATATTGCGCATGATTGTGTTGTGGGCGATAACATTATCATGGGCAATAACGCGACATTAGCAGGTCACGTAACAGTTGAAGATTACGCGATTATTTCTGCACTATCGCCAGTACACCAATTCTGTACTGTCGGCGCACATAGTTTTATCGGCGGCGGCTCTATTGTTGTTCAAGATGTGCCACCATTTGTAATGGCGCAAGGTAACCACGCGAAACCGTTCGGTATTAATATCGAAGGCTTAAAGCGTCGTGGTTTTGAAAAACCAGAATTACATGCTATTCGTCGTGCATATAAAGAAATTTACCGTTCAGGTAAAACGCTAGCTGAAGTAAAACCTGTACTTGAAGAAATGAGTAAAGATTATCCTTCAATTGGCTTATTCCTGAAACTATTTGAAAACTCGACACGCGGTATTATTCGCTAATGACGAAGCCACTTCGAATAGGAATTGTCGCCGGAGAAATCTCCGGCGATATTTTAGGTGCAGGTTTTATTAAAGCTGTTAAAGCCAAATACCCAGATGCTGAATTTGTTGGTGTTGCAGGTCCTCGTATGCAGGCAGAAGGCTGTGAAGCGCTGTTTGATATGGAAGAGCTCGCGGTGATGGGGATTGTTGAAGTATTAGGTCGCTTACCTCGCTTATTTAAGGTCAAAGCAGAGCTTGTTAAATACTTTAGCGATAACCCGCCAGACGTTTTTGTTGGTATAGATGCCCCTGATTTTAACTTACGCCTAGAAAAAGATTTAAAAGAAAGCGGTATTAAAACCGTGCATTATGTCAGCCCATCGGTATGGGCATGGCGCCAAAAGCGTATCTTTAAAATCGAAGCTGCCACCAACCTTGTGCTTGCTTTCTTGCCATTCGAAAAAGCGTTTTACGATAAGTTTAATGTGCCTTGTGAGTTCGTCGGGCACACCATGGCAGATGCTATTCCATTGCAAACCGACCAAGGTGCTGCACAAACATTATTAGGCTTAGATCCTGATAAACGATGGCTTGCGGTATTACCCGGTAGCCGAGGTAGCGAAATGGAAATGCTCGCGCCACCGTTTATCGAAACGTGTAAAAAGCTTAAGGCTAAACATCCTGATTTAGGTTTTGTCGTTGCACTGGTTAATCAAAAACGTCGAGCACAATTTGAGCAAGCGTGGCAACAAACGGCACCGGATCTTGATTTCGTGCTGGTGGATGATACTGCTCGTAATGTAATGATTGCTTCAGATGCTGTATTGCTCGCATCGGGTACAGTTGCATTAGAATGTATGTTAGTGAAGCGTCCGATGGTGGTGGGCTATAAAGTGAAACCATTAACGGCGTGGCTGGCTAAGAAAATGCTTAAAACTAAGTATGTTTCATTGCCAAATATTCTCGCAGATGAAGAGTTGGTCACCGAGCTTTTACAAGAAGATTGCACGCCAGAGAAGCTCTATCATGAAGTGGATAAAATGCTATATGGTGACACTTCTGAGCTGATGTTGAAATTTGAGCAGATGCATAAAACCATTCGTTGTAATGCTGATGAGCAAGCAGCAAATGCCGTCCTTGCCTTGATTGATAGAGCGTAAAATGGCTGAGAAAAAAGAGTTTGAACCTTTTGTTTACCCGCAAGCAAATTGTATTGCTGGGGTGGATGAAGTCGGTCGTGGGCCATTAGTTGGCGCAGTGGTGACTGCGGCTGTGATTTTAGATCCGAATAATCCCATTGAAGGTTTAACGGATTCTAAAAAATTGACCGAGAAAAAACGCAATTTGTTGTTTGATGAAATCAAAGAAAAAGCGTTGTCTTGGTCATTAGGTCGTTGTGAAGCGGACGAAATTGATAAGTTGAATATCTTGCAAGCAACGATGGTTGCGATGCAGCGCGCAGTAGCAGGCTTAAGTGTAAAGCCAGATTACGTACTTATTGATGGTAACAAAGTACCTGAATTACCGATGGCGGCACAGGCTGTGGTGAAAGGGGATTTACGTGTTGCAGAGATCAGTGCCGCGTCCATTATTGCTAAAGTGACCCGTGATCGTGAAATGGAAATATTAGATGCTGAGTTTCCGCAGTACGGTTTTGCTAAACATAAAGGTTATCCAACCAAAGCACACTTTGAAGCATTAGAGCAATACGGCGCAATAGATCAGCATCGTAAGAGCTTTAAACCCGTAAAGCGAGTATTGGGTTTAGACTAAACGATTTTTCTTTTTACAGACTAATGGCATAGCTATTCGCTATGCCATTTTTTTGTTTGCTCAATACCTCTCATACCTTGTTTCAGGTATAATTTTCATAATTAAGTTACGTAATAAATTAGGTTGTCATGGCAGAACCACGTTTTATCCACCTTCGTGTTCATAGTGATTATTCGATGATTGACGGTTTGGCGAAAGTAAAGCCAATCGTTAAAAAGGCATCAGAACTTGGTATGCCTGCACTCGCAATGACAGACTTTACTAACCTATGTGGTTTAGTGAAGTTTTACTTTGCTGCTCATGATGCCGGAATAAAGCCAATTATCGGTGCTGATTTCAAAGTACAGTCAGCAGAGATGGGCGATGAACTATTTGAACTCACCATTCTTGCTGCCAATAATGAAGGTTATAAAAATCTTACGTTATTGATTTCTGAAGCCTACCAACGAGGTCATGTACAGCATCAGCCTGTTATTGATAAAGAGTGGCTCGTGAATCACCGTGAAGGGCTTATTATCCTATCCGGTGGTAAAAATGGTGACGTGGGTAAAGCTTTATTAAAAGGCAACCAGAACATGGTTGATAGCTTGGTTGCTTTTTATCAAACCCATTTCCCAGATAGTTATTATTTGGAATTAGTACGCACAGGGCGTGCTGATGAAGAAGCCTACCTTCACTTTGCGATTGAGCTGGCAGAAAAAGCCGATTTACCTGTTGTCGCTACCAATGATGTTCGTTTACTCACTGCCGATCAGTTTGACGCACATGAAATTCGCGTTGCTATTCATGATGGCTATACCCTTGTCGATCCCAACCGTCCGAAACTTTATAGCGCACAGCAGTATCTTCGTAGTGAAGAAGAAATGTGCGAGTTATTTGCTGATATCCCAGAAGCACTACAAAACTCAGTTGAAATCGCAAAGCGTTGTAACGTAACCGTTCGATTAGGTGAGTATTTCTTACCTAATTTCCCAACGGGTGATATGACAATTGAGGACTTCTTGATTGTTAAATCCAAAGAAGGACTCGAAGAACGTTTAGAATTTTTATTTCCCGATCCAGAAGTGCGTGCTGCTCGTCGTCCTGAATATGATGAGCGTCTAGATATCGAATTAAAAGTTGTTAACCAAATGGGATTCCCAGGTTACTTCTTGATCGTAATGGAATTCATTCAGTGGTCGAAAGATAACGATGTACCAGTAGGCCCAGGCCGTGGTTCAGGTGCGGGCTCATTGGTTGCTTACGCGCTGAAAATCACCGATCTAGATCCGCTGGAGTTTGACTTACTTTTCGAGCGATTCTTGAACCCTGAACGTGTTTCCATGCCCGATTTCGATATCGATTTCTGTATGGATAAGCGTGATTTGGTTATCGATCACGTGGCTGAAATGTATGGTCGTGATGCGGTATCACAGATCATTACGTTCGGTACCATGGCAGCCAAAGCGGTTATTCGAGATGTTGGTCGTGTGCTAGGTCACCCGTATGGTTTTGTTGATCGCATTTCAAAGTTAGTGCCAGCAGAGCCTGGGATGACACTCGCCAAAGCGTTTGATGCCGAACCTCAATTAGGTCAAGCCTATGATGCGGATGAAGAAGTTCGCGACTTGATTGATATGTGTCGCATTCTTGAAGGGGTAACGCGTAACGCAGGTAAACACGCTGGTGGTGTGGTTATCTCGCCAACAACCATCACCGACTTTGCTCCCTTATATTGTGATGCAGAGGGTAATAACCCCGTTACTCAGTTTGATAAAAATGATGTTGAAACTGCGGGTTTAGTTAAATTCGACTTCTTAGGTTTACGTACATTAACCATTATTGATTGGGCATTAGCGCTAATTAACCCACGTTTGGTTGAACAAGGCAAAGAGCCTATAAATATCGCCGCGATTCCAATGGATGATCCTAAATCCTTTGCGATGTTGCAGCGTTCAGAATCAACCGCGGTATTCCAGCTCGAATCCCGTGGTATGAAAGATCTGATCAAACGTCTTCAACCCGACTGTTTTGAAGATATGATCGCTCTGGTGGCACTATTTCGTCCCGGTCCGCTCCAATCAGGCATGGTAGATAACTTTATTGACCGTAAGCACGGCCGAGAAGCGGTGTCTTATCCTGATGAAAAATGGCAGCATGAGTCATTAAAAGAAATTCTCGATCCGACTTACGGCATTATCTTGTACCAAGAGCAGGTAATGCAGATCGCGCAGGTGCTGGCGGGTTATACCCTTGGCGGCGCGGATATGCTTCGTCGTGCGATGGGTAAGAAAAAGCCTGAAGAAATGGCGAAACAGCGAGCCGTGTTCGAAGAGGGCTCGATAAAAAATGGCGTCGATGGCGAGCTATCAATGAAAATCTTTGACTTGGTAGAGAAATTTGCCGGTTACGGATTTAACAAATCGCACTCAGCCGCCTATGCATTGGTGTCTTATCAAACCTTATGGTTAAAAGCACATTACCCTGCCGAATTTATGGCAGCGGTAATGACAGCCGACATGGATAATACGGACAAGATCATTAGCTTGGTTGACGAATGTCACCGTATGAAGCTAAAGCTGCTGCCGCCGGATGTTAATAAAGGTCTATATCGTTTTAATGTTGATGAAGACGGTGCCGTTGTTTACGGTATCGGTGCGGTAAAAGGGGTCGGTGAAGGCCCGATTGAAAATATTATTAGTGCCCGTGAAAAAGGTGGCCACTTTAAAGATTTATTTGATTTCTGTGCCCGTATTGATACTAAAAAAGTCAATAAACGTGTCTTAGAGAAACTGATTAAGTCGGGTGCGATGGATCGTTTAGGGCCTAATCGTGCAGCGATGCTGGCAACTTTAGATGATGCGATAAAAGCCGCGAGTCAGCACCACCAAGCCGAAGCCTTTGGTCAAGCCGACATGTTTGGCGTATTAACGGCCGCCCCTGAAGAAGTTGAGAATAAGTATGCTAATATCCCTGAAGCACCAGATAAAGTCTGGTTGGAAGGGGAGCGTGAAACATTAGGCTTATACCTAACAGGTCACCCTATAAATGCGTATCTCTCAGAATTAAAACATTACACCACATGGCGTTTAAAAGATGCGCAGCAAACAGGACGTGATAAGGTAGCGTCTGTTGCTGGGCTTGTTATTGCCGCCCGTGTAATGACAACCAAACGTGGGACCAGAATTGGTTTAATGACGCTTGATGATCGTTCAGGTCGAATGGAAGTCATGCTATTCTCTGATGCCTTAGATCGTTATATTGATCTGCTTGAAAAAGATAAAATTGTGGTGATATCAGGACAGGTCAGCTTTGATGATTTCAATGGTGGCCTTAGAATGTCTGCACGTGAAGTGCTCGATATATCAGAAGCGAGAGAAAAGCATCTCCGTGGTCTTGCTATATCTGTAACAGAACAGCAGATTGATGAGCAGTTTTTTGCCCGTTTCAGCCAAGTGTTGGAACCACACAGAGCAGGTACTGTGCCTGTTAATGTGTACTATCAGCGCTCGAATGCCCGTGCCAAACTCACTTTAGGAACAGAATGGCGAATAACGCCAGCCGATCAATTAATATCGGATCTAAAAACACTCCTAGGTGATAAGCAGGTCGAGCTTGAGTTTAATTAAATGCGCTTAATGTTTATGATAGGGTAGTTAAGTCCCTATCATCATCATAAGCAAAAGGATTTTAAGTGGTATGAGCCTGAACTTCCTCGAGTTTGAACAACCGATTGCAGAGCTAGAAGCAAAAATTGAAGCATTACGTGATGTATCTCGTCGTGATGAGTCTAATTCGGTTGATCTAGAAAAAGAAATTGAGCAACTAGAAAAGAAAAGCCTAGAGCTTACCAAGAAAATCTTTGGTGATCTTGGTGCATGGCAGGTTGCGCAACTCGCACGCCATCCTCAGCGCCCATATACTTTTGATTATGTCGAGCACATGTTCGAAGAGTTTGATGAATTGGCAGGCGATCGCGCGTTTGCTGATGATAAAGCGTTAGTCGGTGGTATTGCCCGTATTGATGGCCGTCCTGTTATGGTGATTGGTCATCAAAAAGGCCGTGGTACGACTGAGAAGGTGAAGCGTAACTTTGGCATGCCTAAGCCAGAAGGTTACCGTAAAGCATTACGTTTAATGAAAATGGCAGAGCGCTTTAATATGCCTGTGATTACCTTCATTGATACAGCTGGTGCATATCCTGGTGTCGGCGCTGAAGAGCGTGGTCAATCAGAAGCTATCGCGATGAACCTAAAAGTTATGGCTGGCTTGAAAGTGCCTGTTATCTGTAATGTGGTGGGTGAAGGCGGCTCTGGCGGCGCATTAGCGATCGGTGTGGGTGATTGCGTTAATATGCTGCAATACTCAACCTACTCTGTTATTTCACCTGAAGGTTGTGCATCAATCTTATGGCGTGATTCAGACAAAGCACCGCAAGCGGCTGAAGCAATGGGTATGACAGCTCCTCGCTTAAAAGAGTTGGAGCTGATTGATAACATCATTGAAGAGCCACTGGGTGGCGCTCACCGTAATGTGTTACTAATGGCAAATACATTAAAAGCACAACTTAAGGCAACATTGGCTGAACTGGATGAATTAGATACTGAGACGTTACTTGAACGTCGTTATCAGCGTCTAATGAGTTATGGTTACTGCTAAAAAGTTGGTGTAACGTTTAGTAAAAGGTCAGCAATTAAGCTGGCCTTTTTTGTTTTTCCCATTTAGTGCTTTGATAGGCTGCGATAGACTATAGTTTTCTCTTAATGTTGAAAGATCTTATGTTGTATTCTGCTTTTTGTCGTCAATTATTGACTCATCTCCCTGCAAGTAAACGGTTTGTTCTTGCCTTTAGTGGTGGGCTCGATTCTCGTGTATTGCTTGATTTAATGGCGCGATTTATTACACAAAATCCAGAATATAGCTGTCATGCCGTTTATGTACATCATGGATTAAGCACGAATGCTGATATATGGGCTGATAAGTGTGTGGTTTGGGCTAAAAGTGCCGGCATTAGTTGTGATGTTGAACGTGTAAAAGTGCTAACAGGAAACCGAATTAGCCTTGAGCAAGCTGCACGAGAAGCGCGGTATAACATTTTAGCGCAACACGTCAACATCGGGGACATGCTATTAACCGCTCAACACAGTGACGATCAGATTGAAACTTTTCTATTGGCATTAAAGCGCGGGAGTGGCCCTGCTGGATTAGCAGCGATGCCGATGATACTCCCTTTTGCTAAAGGGATGCATTTAAGACCATTACTCAATATTACTCGTGCTGATATTGAGCAATACGGATTGAAGCATAAACTCTCTTGGGTTGAAGATGAAAGCAACCAAGATGAGCGTTATGATCGCAATTTTATTCGCCACCAAATAACGCCTCGTTTAGTTGAACGTTGGCCAAGTATTCATAAATCAGTCGCACGAAGTAGCGCATTGTGCGGTGAGCAAGAAGCATTACTAGCTGAGTTATTAGCCACCCAACTTGCTCAAGCGATCCAAGCTGATGGTAGCTTACTGCTTGCTTCTTATGTGACTCAACGTGTCGGTATGGCGTTAATTCGTCAATGGTTAAAAAAACAATCAGTCTTAATGCCATCATTAGCACAGCTTGAACAGATTTGGTTTAACGTAGTTCAGGCAAAAGAAGATGCGAATCCTAAACTGTGTTGGGCAAATGTTGAACTGCGTCGCTATCAAAAGAAGTTATATTTACTGCGGCAGTGGGATGATATTAGCCAGTGGAAAAACAATATTGATTTAGATTCTCCTTGCCAGCTACCGAAAAACTTAGGGACGCTGGTTTTAAGCCAAGAGGGTGATTATCCTTTATTAAGACAGCCAGAATCTGATGAGATTATAACCGTGCGTTTTCACTATCAAGGTGATGCTATTAAGCCTGTAGGACGATGTGGTAGCAGAAAATTAAAAAAACTTTATCAAGAATATAATGTACCAAGTTGGTTACGCAGCCGTACGCCTCTTATCTTTTATGGCGATAAACTTGCTGCTGTCGTGGGGTATTTTGTCGTCTCTGAGTTTTCTGGTCATGATATTACGATTGATCTTAATTCTTAAAAAAGACAAATAGGGCATTATTTTCCTAGTAAGTTCAAGCACCCTATCTTTCATCGAAATATTATTTACTTTGCACCGTAATATATTATTTATTACGGTGTTTTTTATGCTTTTAAATCATGTTTTGTGAAGAAGGATATATAGCTAATTTTTATTATGTTGTTTTTTTAGCCTGCTTAGTAACTTTTTATTGCGATAAAATACAAAAGGTATTAGTGTACTAGTCTACTGATACGATAGTTGGAAGGGAAAGAAATGAGCAAACCATCGACACTTGGCGGAGCGTGTATTATTGCAAGCGTTTGTGTAGGCGCGGGCATGTTAGGTTTACCGAGTGCTGGGGCGGGTGCATGGACATTCTGGAGCGTTATTGCAATATCTTTAACCATGGTTATGATGACATTATCAGGCTGGTTATTATTAGAAGCGCTTAAGCATTATGATTTTAAAGTGTCTTTTAATACCATCACAAAAGATGTACTTAATACTAAAATTAATATTATTAATAATCTGTCATTATACTTTGTTGGTGGTATTTTGCTTTATGCCTATATTTCATCATCAGGTATGATTTTTAGTAATATATTAGGGATTGATAGTAAGTTAGCTTCTATTTTATTTGTCGCAATCAGTTCAACCTTTGTTCTGCACTCAACGCGTGCGGTTGATCGTATTTCTATTTTACTGATTGTTTTTATGTTGGTGAGTTTCTTAATTGGAATTTCAGGACTAGCGACGCATATCAAAGTTCCTGTTTTACTGGATACAACTCACTTACATGCCAGCTATTCTCCTTATGCGTTAGCACTATTACCTGTAGCATTAACTTCTTTTGGTTACCACCATTCGGTGAGCACAATGCGCGACTATTACCGCGATGAATACCAAGCTAAAAATGCGATTCTAGGTGGCACATTTATCGCGTTAGGTTTCTATTTAGTGTGGGTGATTTGTATTTTTGGCAACTTACCTCGTGATGCATTTGGTCCTGTGGTTTCGGCTGGTGGTGGTATTGATGCTTTAACGCAAGCACTTGATAGCGTTATTGACTCAAACAGCATTAAACAAGCAATCCGTATTTTTTCGATTGCCGCTGTTGTTTCTTCGTTTATCGGAGTTGGTTTGGGGGTTTTTGATTATTTGGCCGATTTATTTGGCTTTGAAGATTCAAAACAAGGACGCTTGAAGACGTGGGCTATCACTTTCTTACCACCGCTGATCCTTTCATTATTTGCACCACTGGGTTTCTTGTCTGCGATTGGTTTAGCCGGTGCTGCTGCAACGATTTGGGCGTGTATTATTCCTGCTTTATTAGCGAAAAAGACTCGTCAATGCAAAGAAAAGAAAGATGGGTTTGTTGTGCCTGGCGGTAATGTGACGGTATATGTTGTGATTGGCTTTGGTGTGGTGACCGCAATCTTCCACATTATGGCGATGGCAAATTTACTGCCGATCTTTAAAGGCTAATACGGGTTTAACCTAAAAATAAAACGGAAGCTTTAAGCTTCCGTTTTTTGTTTAGCGAAATTGTTTAACTTCAGGCAAGTATTCAAAGCCAGCACTTGCAAGTTTATCGATCAGCTTTTGGCGATCAATCTCGTAGAATTTAACGAGTTCATCGAGATCTTGAAAGTCATCACGGATCTTCATGTTGACAATACTCATTAACATGATGGGATCCATGCTTTCAAATTTAGCTAAATCCATTATTTGTCCTCATGATCACTGATTAATAAGTTTGCTGCAGCAAACGCTGCACGCTCACGGACTTCAAGCGGTAAATTGGTATCTTCGGCAATATCATTGAAGGTTTTAATTGCACAGCTAATAGCCGCAGGAATATAACCTTGATCACCACTACCAATTTGCGCGTAAGTTGCTCGGATAAGCTCACAGCATTGATAAATTTGCATCATTCATCCTTTCTAGAAAGTATTCGAAGAGAATGTAGGGGCTCACTTCGAATATACTCACTATTAACGTGGATCATCATAGCGTTAAATAAAATAAAAACGTAGGATTTATGGTGCTTAGCGCAACGAGATGATTATTTATTACGCTTGTGATGATAAAGTTTACGATCGGCACGTTCAATCAAAGACAGCATAGAATCACCTTTATTAAAGGTCGCTGTGCCATAAGAAAATCCAATATTTAAGATACCCAAGATTGGGCTTTGTTGAATATATTGGTTGATCCGTGATACCACTTTTATTTCAGAGCGAGCACTGGCAGGTTGAAGTAAAATAATAAATTCATCACCTCCAATGCGATAACAACGATCTGAAGTGCGCGTTGCAAACTTCAGTGCATTAGCAAAATCTTTAATGACTTTGTCGCCATCAAGATGACCAAAGTTATCATTCACTTGTTTAAAATTATCTAAGTCACAAATAAACAGTACCAACTCCACATCTCGTTTTTCGCTCATCGCAATAGCATGATGAATATCTTGCTCAAAACACATTCTATTACATAGCCCTGAAAGTTTATCTTTCAGTGCCATATGTTTTACTTTTTGATATTCAATCGCATTAAATAGAGGGCCTGCAAATAAACGGTGGTAGGTATGTAATAGGCTTATTTCGTCGTTATCTAACGGATAAAGAGTGGAGTAATGAAGTGAGCCTAAAGAGTTATCACCAAAGCGTAAAGCAAAGCTGTTTTGATGAGGTGTCGGTTTTCCTTGGCGGATCAATGTTGTAGTTTCATCAAGGGTCCAGACTAAACGAGCGATATCAATTTGTTTATCTAGCTCTCTGCAGAGAGGTTGAAATAACGCTTGGATCTCCAGCTTCCCTTGAAGTTTTTGCAGGATCAACAGACGTTGATCCGCAGCTAAAGGTTTTTGCTTTAGCTTAGGGGAAGGTGAGGAATGAGATCGATTAAATAAAGCCTGTTCCATTACGACAAGATCAATAACTATTTGATTTGTCACTATAGGGCATATTTTGAGCAGATCAATGATAACGGCAAGATTGTAACGGATATTTACTGTTACATAAAAAAATGGGAGTGAGTAAAATGTTTTTTTAAAATAAAGAATAGAAAAAAAGCTGCCATAACGACAGCTTTTTCAATATGTTATTAGCTTTTTACTTAAGCCATTTTTTGCTTAATAAACGCAACAACATCATTTACAGCAACGGCTTCTTTGATACCTGTGCGACGGTTTTTATATTCCATCTCACCGTTTTCAAGGCTACGGTTACCAATAACGATAGTATGTGGAATACCTAGTAGTTCGTGATCTGCAAACATGACTCCTGGGCGTTCTTTACGATCATCAAACAGTACTTCAATACCAGCAGCAGTTAGATCGGCATATAGCTTCTCTGCCGCTTCTTTTACTTCTTCTGATTTCGCCATGTTCATAGGAACAATAGAAACGTGGAATGGTGCAAGCGCATCTGGCCAGATAATGCCGTTTTCGTCATGGTTCTGTTCGATAGCTGATGCCACAACACGTGATACACCAATACCGTAACAACCCATTTCTAGAATGGTGTTTTTACCGTTAGCATCTAGCACGCCACAGTTCATCTTCTCAGAGTATGTATTACCCAGCTGGAAGATGTGACCCACTTCGATACCACGTTTTAGCATCAATGTACCTTGGCCACATGGGCTTGGATCACCTTCAACTACATTACGTAGATCTTCAACGCGATCTAGCTCAACGTCACGGCCCCAGTTGATGCCAACATGGTGTTTACCATCGATGTTTGCGCCTGCAGCAAAATCGCTCATTACAGCAACAGTACGGTCAACGATAAATGGAAGCTCAAGACCGACAGGACCAAGTGAGCCAGGACCTGCGTTAACGAACTGACGAATTTCTTCTTCAGTTGCCATTTCAAGTGGAGAAGCAACCCAGTCTAGGTTTTCAGCTTTAATTTCGTTTAATTCGTGATCACCACGAACCAATAGCGCTACGATAGGCGCATCGATTTCATCAGAAGCTTTAACAAATAAGGTCTTGATCGTTTTCTCGATAGCAATACCGTGTTGCTCAACTAACTCATCGATAGTTTTCGCATTAGGTGTATCGATAACAGACAGTTCCACTGTTGGTGCTGCACGATCGTGAGCAGGAGCTAGTGCTTCTGCTTTTTCGATGTTTGCTGCGTAGTCAGATTCAGTTGAGAATGCAATTAAGTCTTCGCCGCTTTCTGCTAATACGTGGAACTCCTGAGAGCCATTACCACCGATTGCGCCAGAGTCGGCCCATACTGGACGGTACTCAAGACCCATGCGATCGAACGCTTTACAGTAAGCGTCGTGCATTGCATCGTAAGACTTTTGTAGACCTTCTTTGTCAATGTCAAAGCTGTAAGCATCCATCATGCAGAATTCACGTGCACGCATTACGCCGAAACGTGGACGACGCTCGTCACGGAATTTAGTTTGGATTTGGTACAGGTTCAACGGAAGTTGCTTGTAAGAGCTTACTTCGTTGCGTACTAGGCTTGTGATCACTTCTTCTGCTGTTGGGCTAAGCACAAACGGACGAGTATGGCGGTCAGTAAAGCGAAGTAGTTCAGGGCCCATTTTCTCAGAGCGACCTGTTTCTTCCCATAGTTCAAACGGCTGAACAACGGGCATCAAGGTTTCGATTGCGCCTGCATTGTCGATCTCTTGGCGAACGATGTTTTCGACCTTACGCAGAACACGCAGACCTGTAGGTAGCCAGGTGTATAGACCTGAAGCCAGCTTACGGATCATACCTGCACGTAGCATTAGCTGGTGGCTAATAACTTCTGCGTCGTTTGGAGTCTCCTTCAGAGTAGAAAGAAGATAATTACTGGTACGCATTGATGGTATCCGTTGATTAATTAGATTAAAAAAGAAGGGATAAATCCCGCCCGTCAGTGATCTGACGATAGCCGAATATCTTACCAGCCTACACGCTATTCGCCAAAGATAACTGTATAAGATCTGCTATTGATTAACTTTCTCGATCTGATTAACGGTTATTTGTTGCTCTGTTACTGAGAAGTGAACATTAAAATCAAATAAATGCACCGCATATTGTTTTGGATCGGGCTTACCTTTCTTATAAGCAGGACGTGGATCTTGCGCTAAAATTTCACAGATCACGGTTTGATAATAGCTTTTGTTTTTTGCTGGTAGTTGATTGAGCGCTGTTTCACTAAAACACACGGGCATTAGATCCGGTGTGTTAGAAGCAAATCCACCTTGTGCTTGTGGCAAGCTGTCTGAATAAGGGATATAAGGCTTAATATCGATAATAGGCGTACCATCAACGAGATCAACACCACCGAGTTCAATGATCACATTACCGTTTTCATGGCGAATGCCTTTTAATTCGACCGCAGACATGCCAATCCCATTAGGGCGGAATGTGGCACGGCTGGCAAACACACCAATACGTTCATTACCACCCAATCGAGGCGGTCTAACGGTTGGGCGCCATCCGGCATCTAAATTCTGATCAAACAAAAATAATAACCACAAATGACTAAATTGCTCTATGCCTCTTACCGCTTCTAATGAATTTGCAGCACCTTGTAAAATAATTTCAGAACGCGCACTTGGCACTAACCCAGGCTGCCGAGGAACAGCAAATTTTTCTTTATAGGGAGAGTGGATAATGCCGATAGGTTCGATGTTATAAGACATGGAATGAAGCCAATTAAGAAGCCAAAAGAGCTAAGAATATAGCATAAAAAAGGGTAGGTGCTGAGACCTACCCGATAAGTATATGGTTACAGGAAAGTAGGGATTACCAACCTTTTACCACACCACCATTAAAGATATTTTTTGCAGAGTTATATACATCTTCAGATTGGTACGCTTGAACAAATTTCTTCACGTTTTCCGCATTCACATTATCTGCACGAGACACAATCAGGTTGACATATGGTGATTCTTTATCTTCTACAAACACACCATCACGCTCAGGCGTTAAGTTGATGCTACTTGCGTAAGTGGTATTAATAACAGCCAGTGCCACATCATCTAAAGAGCGTGGCAATTGTGCCGCTTCTAGCTCTACAATCTTTAAGTTTTTAGGGTTTTCAACAATATCTAATACTGTTGCAGTTAAACCTGAACCATCTTTTAGTTTAATTAAACCTTGCTGTTGAAGAAGTAAGAGTGAACGACCAAGGTTGGTTGGATCGTTTGGTACTGCCACTTTATCGCCATCTTTTAGCTTATCAACAGATTTGATTGAGTTTGAGTAACCTGCAATTGGGTAAACAAATGTATTCCCCGCTACCGCAAACTTGTAACCGCGATCTTTAATTTGCTGATCAAGATATGGTTTGTGTTGGAAAGCATTAGCATCAATAGAGCCTTCTTCTAATGCCGCATTCGGTGATACGTAATCAGTAAAAGAAACTAACTCTACATCCAAGCCATATTTTTCTTTTGCTTGTTTTGCAGCAACTTCAGCAACTTGCTCTTCGGCTCCTGCCATGACGCCAATTTTTACCTTGCTATTATCAACTACGGCTTCTTTTTCACTACAGCCTGTTAGTGATAGGGCTGCAGCAACACCTGCAAGAGCAAAAACATGTTTTAGATTAAACGCCATACAACTTCTCCTTAAAATGGGGTTTTCCTTAAAGTGTTTTGATTATCGATGATCAACACGTTTTACGAGGTAATCACCGACAGATTGAATAATTTGGACCAGTACTATTAGAACGACGACTGTGATAGCCATAACGGTGCCATCGAAACGTTGGTAGCCATAACGAATACCGACATCACCTAAACCGCCACCGCCAACCGTACCCGCCATCGCGGAATAACTGACTAAGGTAACAAGGGTGATCGTTACCGCATTGATGATGCCTGGTAATGCTTCTGGTAATAGCACTTTCTTAATGATCTGTAGTGGTGTTGCTCCCATAGATTGTGCTGCTTCCACAAGGCCTGATGGAATTTCTAACAATGCCCCTTCAACTAAACGAGCAATAAAAGGAATTGCTCCTACAGCAAGAGGAACTATCGCCGCAGCAGTACCAATTGAGCTACCTACGACAAAGCGGGTAAATGGAATGATCGCAACCAGCAGAATAATAAAAGGAATAGAGCGGCCAATATTAACGATAATGCCAAGGATGTTATTAACAACGGTATTTTCTAATAAGCCATTTTTCTTCGTTAAGTGAAGGGTGACACCCAAAGGAATACCAATAACAAAACCAATTAGCCCTGATACAAACACCATGGTTAATGTTTGTCCTAATGCTTCAATCAGTAAATCAATCAGGCGGGTATTTTGTTGCCACCACAGGGTTAAATCATTAAGCGACATAGCCAAGCACCTCAACATTTACTTTATTTTGACGTAGAAAATTGACCGCATTCTCAACAGAGTCTTGATCACCAAAAAACTCTGCTAACATCAGTCCAAATTTTACTCCTCCCGCATAATCCATATCCGAGCTGAGAATACTGATATCTAAACCAAACTTACGTGTTACTTGGCTTATCAGTGGCGCATCAACAGAAGCACCGGTGAACTCTAAACGAATAAGAGGGTATGAGTTTTCAACTTGTGTTGGCGTCATACGAGCTTGGTAATCAGCTGGAATCGACAAATCCAATGTTGAACGAATAAAGTCTTTGGCTAATTCGGTGTTGGGGTGTGAGAAAATATCACCGACTGATCCCTGTTCAACTAATTTACCGTCACCAATAATTGCGACCTCACTACAGATACGTTTCACGACATCCATTTCATGGGTAATAAGCAAAATAGTTAGGTTTAGCTTTCGGTTAATTTCTTGCAGTAGCTCCAGAATCGAATGCGTGGTGGCAGGATCTAATGCACTGGTGGCTTCATCACAGAGTAACACTTTGGGATCAGAGGCTAACGCACGAGCAATCGCGACACGTTGCTTTTGTCCACCACTTAAATTTGCTGGGTAGCTTTGGTGTTTATCTTCAAGACCGACTAAAGTCAGTAACTCTGTCACTTTTGTTTTTATTATCGCTTTATTGGTATTGGCTAATTCAAGAGGCAAAGCAACATTATCAAAAACTGTGCGAGATGAAAGGAGATTAAAATGTTGGAAAATCATGCCTATTTTACGACGAGCCAAAGTGAGTTTTTGGTTCGATAGAGTAGTAAGATCGATACCATCGACAATCACTTGACCATTAGAAGGGCGCTCTAACAAATTAACACAACGAATGAGGGTACTTTTCCCTGCACCAGATGAGCCAATAACCCCAAAGATAGTACCTTGCTTAATTGTAAGGTTTATATCGCTTAATGCGTTTATAGCCTTATCGCCTTGATAGAAGACTTTATTGAGTTGCTTTATTTCTATCATTGAACGTCCTGCTCCTAGATAAAACTATTGTATGATCTTGAAAAACTATTGTATAAATTTATGGTTATTTGTTTTATTAGGGTTAAATAAGTAACTAACCTGAAATTGTGATGCTATGTTCTATTATAAAAGCTGTCAATAGCTATTTTTACATCTAGACGTCCAAACGGCTATGTTGTGAGCGTTAATCAATAACGAGTACTCTTCATTATTAACTCGTGCCATAATCTAAAAAATTTATGATTTAAGAGGGCTATCCTTTTGGCCAAACCAGCAGTCTTTATTGACCGTGATGGCGTGATTAATGTTGATCACGGCTATGTCCATACCGTTGATGATTTCGAATACATTGAAGGTGTATTTGAAGCATGTAAAAAATTCAAAGAAATGGGTTATTTACTCGTACTGGTGACTAACCAATCAGGTATCGCTCGCGGTATGTTTAGTGAAGATGAATTTACTTCATTAACCGAGTGGATGGACTGGAACTTTGTAGATAATGGCGTTGAGTTTGATGGTATTTACTACTGCCCGCACCATGCAACAAAAGGGCAGGGTGATTACTTGCAAGATTGTGATTGCCGTAAACCCAAACCAGGTATGTTTATTTCAGCTCGCGATTTCTTGAAAATCGATATGTCGCAATCTGTGATGATTGGTGATAAAGCGGACGACATGAAAGCAGCCACAGCTGCTGATGTTGCTTTAAAAGTGCTCGTACGTACAGGTAAGCCGATCACGGATGAAGGTGAAGCGTTAGCAAACGTGGTGTTAGACAGTATTGCTGATGTACCAGAGTGGTTAGCAATTCAATAGAAATGAGTGCTTATATAAAGGTCGTTATTAAACGGCCTTTTTTTGTCTCTATAACTGGTCGTTTTAACGAAAAGTTAACGATTTAGCTTAGTGAGTTAGACTAACTGAGCCCGTTTTTTGTCAAAAACATTAGAAATAATAACATTTTTAAGATTGGTACAATTTCTGCAGATTACAGAATGAATTGATTAGTAATGCTCTTAGGGGGATTTATTCATGATGTGGCGTGTACTTATTAATGCTATAAAAACGGCTGTAATTTCAATAAGTGTTGTGAGCTCGTTTAGTACTAATGCGAATGAACCAGATGAGAGTGGTGATTGGTATCTCTCTCAATTTCATCAAATTGCAGATCAGCAAGTAAATGTCGTTGCTGTCATTGAGCAAGAAAATGCTGAGACGTTGAAACAAACATTATCAGACACACAAAATGCGGTGCTTAACGAGATAAAAAAGGGGAAGTAATAAATACTTCCCCAAACAGTGTGACTGACTCACACAAGATCACGACAGTGAAAGGTGATGGTACCTTTAGCTTTGGTCTTCTAAAAATGCAATCCATGGCTCAGCACTGCTTTTCATCGAAGATGACTGCGCAGCTGTTTTCATCGCCTTTAAAGCATTTTGATGCTGATCTAATTCAAAGTAAGCCATGCCCCTAAGGTAAGCGAGTTCAGCCTTTTCATCGCGTTTAGCGTTGGATGAACTGTTAGCAAAAGCAGTTGCTTGCTTAAATTGCTTATCCTGTATCATTAATTTAACGATACGGATTTGTTGTTTACCTGAAGGAGCAATTTTAAAAGCTTGCTTATAGGTACTGATGGCTTCATCTAGCTCTTTTGCCTGATGATAAAAACTGGCTTGCTTCTCAATATTTGCATGAGTACGAGCAATGTTATTATTTGCCATTTCTTGCGCCATTATCTTCGCTGCTCTGTGGGGAATACCTTGGTATGCCATAAAGTTCACTAAGCGAAGGTGTTCTTTTTCTCCCTCTAACAAACCTAATTTGTAAGCAGCTTCAAGAGTCGCTAGCGCATTTTTATTCTGGTTGAGCTCCATATAAACCCCAGATAGTTGCATCCAATAACGTTTTTTCTTTGGATACTTATTCGTTAAGGTTTTCAGGACACTCGCAACACTTTTGTATTGCTTTAATTCGTAATGGGATGAAACTAGCAATAAGTACCACGATTCATTCGGCGATTTCGTCATTGAGATCGCTTTTTTTGTAGGTGCAATTGCGTTTCTATAATTTCCCATTTGAACATAAGCACTTGCCAGTGTGATGTAAGCATGCGCGGGTGGTTTTTCTTTGGTCGTTTTAGCAACTTTAAACCATGTATTCATGGTGTTGACCGAGTTTTTGTATTGCTCTTCTGCTAAATATAACTGTGCCAAGCTATAACGAACTTGTTGTGCCACCGGTACTGGTAGCGCATCCATTTTCAATGCGTCAGCAAAATATTTGGCAGCCTTCGGGTAATTATCTTTTAAAGAGTAAAGAAACCCCATTTGTTGCAATAACACGGCACGGTCATACTTCTTCTTATTTGAACTACTTAACGATTTATTTAGTTTGCTAATGGCCTCGTTGTACTTTTCCTCTGCAATGAGTTCTTGAACTTTGTTCACAGTACGAAAAGTACGATCTGAAAGTTGCGGGTTCTCATTGGCTACTGCGGGTGCAGAGAGCACACCCGCAGCAAGCGTGAGAGAAGCCAGCATGTGTTTTATTGATTTCATCATGTTTGACTCCTTAATTGGTTGAGAACTCGATCTCTTGAGACATCTTCGCACTCGCTGGTTTACCATCAACCATTTTGGGCTTAAAGGTCCATTTAGAAACAGTTTTTTTCGCAGCTTTGCCTAAGCCAAGCTTACGAGGTGTTTCTTTGAGAACTTTTACGTTTTCAACCGCGCCGCGCTCATTAACCACAAACTCGAGTAACACGACCCCTTTTTCAAGCCCTGAACGTGCAGCCTTTCGAGGCATTTGAGGCTGAAATGTTGCTAGTGGAATTGGACCATTGTTACCACCAACCGCTTGTGCACCACCGCCTTGAGAGTAATGCCCTAGCACGGAACCACCAGTTACATTAACGGGTAAATTTAACTGCGGCGTGTCCATTGGCATTTGTTCCATCACCGGTTTTACCGTTGCCGTTACCTTCATTTCTGGTGGCGGTGGCGGGCGTTTTGGTGGTGGCGGAGGTTTTGGCAATTCGCGTTTCTTCTCCTGTATTTTTTCATTTTGTTTAACGTGGATGAAGTCAACCATACGAAGATCTTCATCCGACGTCAGCTCGTGGCGCTCTTTATTTACTAGCTTGTCCATCCCCCAGAACAACCCGAGGGAGACAACGAGCGCCAGTGCAATAGAGACCAAATACCGCATAGGCTTAATCCTTATTCGTTGCGGCAATGGAGATATTTTCAACACCTGCCATTTTTATTTGATCCATGACTTTTACAACCACGCCAGCATTGGCTTCTTGATCGGCTTGAATGACTACCGCTCCATCAGGGCTTTCAGCACGTAGACGTTCAATATTGGCTCGCACTGCATCAACTTCAATACGGCGTTTATCGACCCAAACATCACCTGCGGCACCAACGGCAACCATGATGTTACCTTTCTTAACCACTTGCGCGGAATTTGCACTTGGTCGACTGACTTCGATACCCGCTTCTTTTACAAACGATGTTGTAACGATAAAGAAAATCAACATGATAAATACGATGTCGAGCATGGGTGTCATATCGATAGCTGCTTCATCGCTGCTATCACTGCTATAGCGTCTTTTCATGACCTATACCTCTCAATCCTTTGAATTTAGGCAATATGCTTAAGTTGGTCTTCTAGCTTCTGTGTCGTCATTTTTGCTTGATGATCAAGGCGGGTACTAAAAAATAGTCCAGATAACGATGCCACCATGCCAGCAAGTGTTGGGATTGTTGCTTTTGAAATACCCGATGCCATAGCACGAGGACTCCCGGTTCCAACGACGGCCAAAATATCAAAAACTTGGATCATACCAACTACCGTCCCGAGTAAACCGAGTAGTGGGCAGAGTGCTATCAATACTTTGATAACGGGTAAGCCACGTTTATTTTCAATATCTTGTTTCGATATAATTTCTTGACGAATAGCTTTTGCATTCCAACTGTTGTGATCTTTTCTTGTCATCCAATTGTTAAGTGCACTTTTCGCGGCTTTGGGTGCAACAGCGATGAAGTAAAACCAACGTTCAAGGAGAACAATCCAAAGCATAAAACTGAGTATAAAGATGGCGATGAGGACATCACCACCCATACCTAGAAAGCGTCTTATTGACTCCAGTTCTTCAATTAACCACCACATAACGCCTCCTTAATCTTGGGCTTTGTGTAGCTTTTCCTGGTAACGAGCGATAAAGCCTGCACTCTGCTCTTCAAGTGTTTGGATCAAGCGACGGCTCTTACTGTGTACCAAGGTGTATAGGAACAGGAGTGGGATTGCGACAACCAGACCTAACATTGTGGTTACTAGGGCTTCAGAAATACCGCCAGCCATCAGTTTTGGATCGCCTGTACCAAATAGCGTGATAGCTTGGAAAGTACCAATCATACCCATTACGGTACCCAGTAGGCCAAGTAGTGGGGCGACAGAGGCGAACAATTTAATTGAGCCAACAAAGCGTTCGATACGAGGTGCGTTTCGTAGAATGATTTCATCCAACTTGGCTTCAAGATCTTCAAGGTTGTCACCTTTGTGATCTTGGTAGGCTTCAATCACCTCACCTAATGGGTTATTTTTCAGCGGCGTGTCTGATTTTTCTTGTTTACGCATTTTGTTGCCAATAATCAGTAGTCGTAGGTAACAAACTAGCGCAATTAATGCACCAATCGCACCCATACCAAGGATGACATAACCAACAATTCCACCTTGCTCTACTCGTTCTTTAACAGTTGGGCTTTGTACCAGTAGTGAAAGAATGACACCACGAGATGGGTCAATGAAAAGTGGTTGGTAAGTGTCTTTATTGGCCTCGAAACCTGATACTAATGTCGTAATATTGTTAGCAGGTTGGCGCGATAGCTCTTCAAATTTCTGTGTTTCAGGTACGTATGTAACATACTTACCGTCAGCAATAGCATTGAACTCACCAAGCAGTGTTACGTCAGTCGTTGCTTCTTTACCTTCGCCATACACTACGGTTGCCGGTGTCGTAGACGTTTCGCCTGATACAATGATTTGCTGTAAAATAGTGTGCCAAAAAGACTCTAGCTCTTCAGTTGAAGGTAGCTCTTTACTCTCAGCTAATTTTGTCAGTAAAGCATCGCGCTCAGGAAACTGAACTGCATTTTGTGACGCGTGAAAGAGTCCTTTAAATTCACCCGCATATTGGCGAACAACACCAAACATTTCACCTAAAGTACCAGAGCGCACGCGCAGGGTTTCTGTTAACTCTGTTAATTGTTTGTCGTTGTCATCAAAAGTGGCTTTTAATTGATCACCTTGCTCGGTTGCTGCTTGTAATTTTGCTTTTGCTTGTTGTAATAATGCGGCCTGTTTATTTTTATCTGAAAGAAACTCAGCTTCACGGGCTTTGTTTTCTTTTGACTCAACAATACTTTCAGACTTAACACTTTTTAGAAGCTCATTAAGATTTTTAGGTGCTTCAGCTTGTGCGCTTGAGACCATAAAAAGGCTGGCGAGTAAAACTGCTGCTAATGATTTGAATCCTTTCATTATTTATCCTCCCCAGTGAATACAGGTAGCTTAATCAGTGCTGGTGGTGCTTGTTTCTTAGCAATTCGAATACCTTGTTGAACAGCAATGCGGTAACTCTCTGGCAGAGTTTCCCATTTGCCCGATTGTTGATTCCACATCCCTGTTTCTCCACCATCTGGTGATTGATAAAGAAGGGCGGTACGACCGATGCGTAAAAAGTCATAAGTAACGGTTTCACCATCGCGATCTAAGCTTGCTTTGTAAGACTCAATCGAGCGCGAGAAGCCTTCTTCAATTTGGTATGCTTCCATCACTTTACGGAACTTTTCAGATGTAGTGACATCTGCGCGGTCCATCATTCGCTTCAATTCATTAATGCGTTTTTCACGGTTTTCTTGCTGGAATGGAAGGTCTAGAGCGATAAATTCATCGAGAGCCGTCACCATTTTTAGTGTCAACGGCACAACCTCTGTTGCTGTTTGATCTATCTGAGCAATTTGATTGTTGAGTGAATTAAGCTCTTCTTGTTGAGATAGCACCATGCGTTCAATTTGCTTGTTATAGACCGTCATACTGTCAATTTGACGAAGCAGGCCTTTGTATTCGGCTAACATCGCATCTGCACTATCAGCATATTTATCGATTTTATTTTGCGAGACTTGGGCTGATTTATCGGCTTTCGCTTGAGCTGAAATAACAGCATCTGCATTTGATGCCAAAGTTGCACCACTAAAAGTGAGCAAGGCTGCGGTGATGGCATTCACACCGAATGTTTTTAATTTCATTGATACATCCTTGTTTGTGTGGCTTGTCAGTCAGGGGGAAGGCCGGCACGATATATCGTGCCGGAAATTTATAATTTATTAGTAACTTAATCAGTTAGTTACTTTAAAATTTGAAGTTTAGGTTAGCGTAGAAGTATCGACCGCCAACATCATAGGTTGTTGTATCTGTGTTAGCAGAGATGGTATCTAGAATGAGTGGTGGCTCTTTATCAAATAAGTTATTCACACCACCAGATAGCGTAATACCATTATCAAAGGCATATGCAGCGCTTATATCGTGGTAAACAACGGTTGGAACGCTAAAGTCATATGTTTCTTTATCAGTACCTGGTAGTTCGTAATCAACACCATCAATCAGACGCGTCGTCCAGTTAGCACGCCATGCATCTTGTGCTAGACCAACATTTAGTGTTGAACGGAATTTTGAGAATAGACCTATCGAATCACTGATGAATTTACCGTTGTAATCTTCAACTGTGCCATCAGACTGAGTCAGTTCGTAGTTTAAAACGTATGTATTTTCCCAGTTTAGACTCAGTACCATAGGGTCAAAGTCATAGGCGTAACGGACATTTACATCTAGACCGTCAGTTTTCAAATTACCGACGTTAGTTAAACGCGCATCGATAGCTTTAATATCACCATTAGCAAAACGAGTGATCTTGTCACAGTACTTTCCTGACGTTGCACACTCATCAAGCATTAATTGAGGATCGATATTATCGATTAAGTTTTCTAACTCAATTTGCCAGTAGTCGACAGTGGTTGATAGTCCATCAACAAATGATGGTGAATACACTAAACCAAGAGAAGCTGTGTGGCCCTCTTCTGGTTTAAGCTCTTCATTAGAACCATAGAATACAGGGAACTGAGATCGTCCACTTGAGTCTTGACCGGTAGGATCCGTTAAGACATCCGCACTTTCTGCTGAACCACCATAAAGTTCAGCGATTGACGGTGCTTTAAATACTTCACTGTACGTGCCTCGGAACAGGACATCTTCAACTGGCTGATACAAGAAGCTATAGCCCATCGTCGTTTCCCCACCAAACGATGAGTACTTATCATGTCGAGCCGAGACTTTTGCTTCAAGGTAATCAGCTAATGTGACATCTGAAAGGATAGGGATCAGTAATTCACCGTAGAAAGAGTCGACACTGTATGAACCTTCAGTTGGCGATTCTGCGTTACCACTAGCATTACCAAGCACGACCAATGCATCTGGTTGAGAGCCACCTTTTTCAGTACGCGTTTGATAACCTGCCGCAAAGGCGACGGTACCCATTTCGTGTTCAAAAAGATCGCCAGTAACATTAAAGTCGAAAATTTGTTGCTGGTTATACCCTGAATCTTGGCGAGTGAATGTCGCATAGTCTAAAGCGGCTTGGCTAACTTCACCGAATACATTCATCGGTACACAGCCGGCAATAACAGTGCCATCGCTATCTAAACATTGACCGTTTGCTGATGCGCCGACAGCGTTAGAAACGCGATCTTTCATGAATACGTTGCTTTCAAGCTGGTTAGTTTTGGTTTTACCCCAGTTAAAGCTAGTATCCCACATCCAACCGTTAGAAAATTCACCGTCTAAAGCGAAGACAAAGCGCGCTGTATCTGATTCAAATGAGCGATTTCGACCACCGGTTTCAACCATACGTCGACGCCAGTCAGTAATATCAGCACCTGTTGGATTAAACTCATTGTCAGCAGAGATTGGGCCATACCCTTGGAATGCACCAAAAATAGGTTCAGCAGCAAGAAGGTAGTTTGACTTTGAATTTGAATAAAGCGCTTCAAAACTTGCCGTCACTGGACCTAAAATGTCATTTTCAGCAACCAAGTAATTTCCTTGTGTTGCTAGGTACATACGTTCCGATGGGCGTTTTAAGTAGTTATCTGGCGCGTAGTTGTATAAATCATCGGGTGCAGAAAAATCACGCAGCGAACTGCCACCTTCTGGACCAAATGTTTTTCCATCGTAGTAACCCCATGGTGTAGCAGAACTACCACCTACGTATGTACCACCTAGACCGTCATGCATGATGTCTGTATTAGAAAACCCTCGGTCACCCGCCATGATTTTCTTTTCTTCAGAGTAGCCAGCAGAGAAAGTGATATTACCGCGATCACTTGAAGAACCTGCAAGTAAACTAACATCAGTGACTTGACCATCACCTTTTGAGGTTGCCCCTTGCTTTACATTAACTTCAAAGCCTTCGTAGTCTTGCTTAGTGATAATGTTAACAACACCAGCAACAGCATCAGAACCGTAAACAGACGATGCACCATTTTTTAGCACTTCGATACGTTCAACCATCGCGGTTGGGATCATATTAAGGTCAACAGAAGCATTTGCACCTGTACCACCATTTACCATACGACGACCGTTAACAAGAACTAAAGTACGTTTAGCTTCTAGTCCTCTTAGGTTAACTGTTGCTGCACCATTACTACCATTGTTGACAGAAGAGCTCTGAACTGTGCCACCAACTCCTGGTATTTGGTTTAAGACATCGCCAAGTGAAACTAATCCCGTATTTTCAATATAATCAGAGGAAAGTACTTGAACCGGTTCCGCTTCTTCCATATCAACACGAGAAATACGTGAACCCGTTACTTTCATTTTTTGAAGCTTTTCAACTTCTTCTTCGGCATAGGCGACCATAGGGGCTACGCTCAATGAGCCTAGCGCTAGGCTGACGGCAACCGACAACGCTGTATTTTTTTTATACATCCATGCGCTCCATTATCTTCCTAGGTATAAATTATTTTTCTGTTAACTGGTTGTTAACGTTATTAATGGTATAACCGAAGCGAAAATATGAAGTCAAACCAGTAGGATGAATTATTCACCAAACCCAAAAATGGTATAAAATCCATATTTTTTATTTTATTTGGTGTTTAATTCTAATTATTAGATCAGTATCTGGCTTTTAGTGCTATTTTATTTGCCTGATTGTGGTTATTTTAATATTGACTCAATATCCTTCTATATCAAGTAAAGCCAGTTAAATGAACTGCTTTTTATTTTTTAGGTAGCACAAGTTACCAATATTGGCCAAATGATTATTTATGCATTTGTTAGTTAGTTGATTCTTAGCGAGAGGATCTGTTGTTGCCGGAATAATAGGGCTGTGGTTAGACCGCTCTTTAGGTTAATGCTCTATGTGACCGATTAAGGAATAAGAATAAATGCATAAAAATGCAATATTTTTGTAATATTCACAAGGGGAGAAGTGCCTAATCCTGAATGTAAATGGATTAAATAGCAGATAAATGTTGTTTTTTTGTTTCCATTTTGTGTTTTGTGCTTTTCGGGGCATTTATGGCACAAGATTATAGCGTTGGGTTGAAGCTATTCGTAATTCATTGTATTTATGTTGGATATTTATAGTAAGACATGCTGTTGGTGAGTGATGTTGCTTGTTCAGGATGAACCAGTGCATTAAATGTGAAGTTACTAAAATGTAAATTATTATCGCTGGTATATCATCACCAGCATGAATTAACAGGGAGTCAGTTAAGACATGTTTTCGTATTTTTTACGCCGAATGGCGCTTGTGATCCCTACTTTTCTTGGTATTACGGTTTTAATTTTTGCTATTACTCGCTTTGTGCCAGGAGGTCCTGTCGAGCGTATGTTGGCAAATATGCAAGCACAAGGTGATGGTGGTGCAGCTATGTCTTCTGCTGGCGGAAATTCTGCTTTATCGGAAGAGCAAATGGCTGAACTTAATGCGTTTTATGGGCTAGATAAACCCGTGATGGAAGCGTATTCAGAATGGTTGTTTCGCCTCGTGCAGTTAGACTTAGGTGAGTCTACCCGTTATTACGAACCAGTTTCTGAAATGATTGCAGAGCGATTACCTGTTTCATTATTTTATGGCGGTATGACGTTCTTTATTAGTTACTTTATTTCTATTCCTCTTGGCTACTACAAAGCACTGAAACATGGTTCGGTGTTTGATTCCTCCTCTTCTATTCTCATCTTCGTCGGCTATGCCTTACCCGGTTATGTTGTTGGTGTACTACTCATCACTTTATTTAGTTATCACTTGGAATGGACACCAATGGGGGGCTTTGTTAGTGATGACTATGAAGATTATGAAACCTTTTTCGAGCGTTTTAAAGACATCATGTGGCACGCGATTCTACCATTAATTTGTTATTTGATTGGTGATTTTGCAACGTTAACGATGACGATGAAAAATAATCTAATGGAGAATTTGTCGTCAGATTATATCCGAACAGCGATCGCGAAAGGATTACCTTTTAAGCGTGCGGTAAGAAAGCATGCTTTACGCAACAGTTTAATCCCGATTGCGAGTCACTTTGGTAATTCCTTATTATTTTTTATGACGGGATCTTTTCTAATTGAAGTTATTTTCAATATTGATGGTATTGGTTTATTAGGTTACGAGTCGATCATGGAGCGTGATTACCCCGTCGTTATGGGGATTGTTGCTGTTAATGCTGCAATGTTATTGGTTGGAAATATCTTGTCAGATATCTGTGTTGCTTTGGTCGACCCTCGCGTGAAGTTTGGAGCCTAATATGTTGAAAATTAATCCATTAACACAAAAGAAGATCAAACGTTTTAAAGAGATTAAACGAGGTTATTGGTCATTCATTATTTTAGCAGTATTACTCACGCTGTCATTATTTGCCGAGCTACTCATTAACAATAAAGCGCTGATCGTGAAATACAATGGGAATTATAGTTTCCCTGTGTTTTCCGATGTACGACTGGGTCAGGACTTTGGTCAAGGTACAGCAAGTGAGGCGGATTACCGTTTACTTCAAAAAACGTTTGAAGAAGAGGGCGGAGACAATTTTGTCATTATGCCTTTAGTACCATGGAATGCCTATGAGCAGGACTTTTCCGGCGACTATCCGCCAAACCCACCAAACTTCGAGAATAAACACTATTTAGGTACTGACATTATTGGTCGAGATATCTTAGCGCGTTTGGTATACGGCTTTCGTATCGCTATGGGATTTGCATTATTAACCATGGCCATTTCTTATGCGATTGGCACTGCAGTAGGATGCGCGATGGGTTTTTTTGGTGGAAAGTTCGATTTATTCGTCCAACGTTTAATTGAAATCTGGTCAATGGTGCCTTTCCTTTATGTGATTATGATTTTAGTTTCGATCACTCAGCCAACCTTTACTTTGTTTGTTGCCATCAACGTTTTATTTGGTTGGATGGGGATGACCTGGTATATGCGTACCATGACTTATAAAGAGTCTGCACGTGAATATGTTATGGCAGCTAAAGCCTTAGGCGCTTCAACGGGTAGGATTTTATTTAACCACATACTACCTAATACGATGGTAATGATCGTGACATTAGCTCCGTTTACCATTGCGGCAAACATTACCGCGTTAACGGCATTAGATTATTTAGGGTTAGGTTTAATGCCCCCAACCCCAAGCTGGGGAGAGTTACTACAGCAAGGAAAATCTAACCTTGACTCTCCATGGATTGTGACCTCAGTTGTAACATCAATCGTGTTGGTGTTAGTGATGGTTACCTTTATTGGCGAAGCCATTCGTGCCGCTTTTGACCCAAAACGATTTACTCGTTACGTTTAGTCGCATAGCGAAACAAGGATGTTATATGAAAAATAATAAATACAGTGCGCTTACTTTGATAGCGCTTTCAATGGCAGCAATCAGTCCCAATACATTTGCGGCTCAGTTACCGTCGGATATGACATGGGTAACTAATCTTGATGAGCCTTTATTTGCCTCTCCAGATGCTCAGCGTGGCGGTACATACCGTACGTTTATGCGTAGCTTCCCTCAAACTTTACGTAGTGTTGGGCCTGATGCTAACTCAGGACTTCGCCAATATTTTATGGATGAAGCACCAAAGTTAGTCCAACTTCACCCGACCACTGGTGAGTGGATCCCGCAATTAGCAACTGAATGGGCATTTGGTGATGATCATAAATCGGTGTATTTCAAACTAGATCCTAATGCACGTTGGAGTGACGGAAAAAAAGTAACAGCAGAGGATTACCTCTTCATGCTTAAGTACTACCGTTCGAAAGATATCATTGACCCTTGGTATAATGATTTTTTTATCAACCATATAGAAAATGTTGAAAAAATTGATGATTACACCATTGTTATTACCTCAAAAGTAGCGAAGAGTGATGATGAATTACTTTACATGTTGTCTCTTCCAAGTAATGGTGTACAGCCCCGTCCGGCTCATTATTTTGTATCAGTAAAGGATGAAAATAATGATGGTATGGACGATAACTTTGTTCGTAAATACAACTTTAAGACAGAGCCAACAACAGGGCCTTATTACGTAGATAAAGTTAAAAAAGGGAAAAGCATTACCTTTAAACATGTCGGTGATGAGTGGTGGGGATACAACAATCGCTATTATAAAAATCGTTATAACGTCGATAAGATCCGTATTAAAGTGATCCGCGATCAAGATATTGCTAAAAAACACTTCGAAAAAGGGGATTTAGACTCATTCATTCTTGCTCAGCCTGAATTATGGCATGAAAAGTCTAATACAAAAGCTTATCAAAATGGTTACGTCCATAAGTTATGGGGTTACAACGAAGCGGTTCAGGGCGCTGGTGGGTTGTGGATGAATACTGCGAAGCCTTTACTGGATGATTTGAATATCCGTAAGGGAATTACCTATGCAACCGACTATGATGGTTTGATCAAAAATGTATTACGTGGTGATTACCTTCGTAAGCCGCATGGTCTAGGTACGGGGCATGGTGGTTTCGACAGTCCTACCCGAACTCCACCGACGTTTGAACCAGAAAAAGCCATTATTTACTTTGAAAAGGCCGGTTTTTCAACAGTAGGTGCTGATGGCATTCGTATGAATGATGAAGGTCAACGTTTGTCGTTTGCTGTTACTTATAGTCGCCCAGCACGAACGCCTCGTCTCGCATATTTAAAAGAGCAGGCAAAACAGGCAGGGTTAGAGTTAACACTGAATCTAATTGATGGTTCATCTGCATTCAAATATATCTTAGAAAAGAAACATGAATTGGCTTATCTGACGATGGGGGGCGGTAAAATTCCTGCTTACTGGGAATATTTACACTCGGTAAACGCAAAGCCTCAAACCAATAACCATACTAATTATCGTTCTCCTGAAATGGATAAAAAGATCGCTGCCTTTATTGCCGAATTTGATACTAAGAAAAAACAAAGTATTTCCCATGATATTCAGAAAATGGTTTCAGATGCCTATGTAATAGTACCGGGCTACATGGCTCCTTTCACACGTGAAGCTTATTGGCGTTGGATGCAATTCCCTTCGCCAGTCATGACGAAAGATACGGATTATGTTTTCTCTAATGGTGGGTATCTAACATTGGGAACATTCTGGATTAATTCTGATGTGAAAAAAGAAACCAAAACAGCAATGAAAAAAGGGGAATCTTTTGATCCTGTAGTCATTATCGATGATAGCTATAAGCCATAACGTAGGAGTGAATGATGCAAGATGAGATCATTTTAAGCGTACGTGATTTAGAGACTGAGTTCTCGACAGATGATGGCGTGGTAAAAATTCTTCATGGCGTGAATTTTGATGTTTATAAAGGCCGAACGCTAGGGTTAGTTGGAGAATCTGGTTGCGGTAAAAGTGTCACTTCTATGTCCATAATGGGTTTATTACCCAAACCGTATGGGCAAATAACCAACGGCCAGATCTTGTACCGTGGTACTGATTTGGTCACTTTGCCGGCAGAAGAAATGTATGCCATGCGTGGCAATAAAATCTCGATCATCTTTCAAGATCCAATGACGGCGTTAAACCCTGTTCATACCATTGGACGACAGCTCAATGAAGTGTTGGAACTGCATCGTCCTGATCTCGATAAATCGCAGCGGACTGCCTATTCAGTTGAAATGCTAAATAAGGTAAAGATCCCTTATCCAGAAAAACGTTTTAACGAGTATCCACATAATTTATCTGGAGGGATGCGCCAGCGAGTCATGATAGCCATGGCGCTGGCCTGTAAACCTGACATACTTATTTGTGATGAGCCGACAACCGCACTCGATGTAACGGTACAAGCGTCTATTCTTGAATTAATGAATGAACTTCAAGAAGAAACGGGTATGGCCATGATTTTTATTACGCATGACTTAGGTGTTGTGGCTGAGATTTGTGATGAAGTTGCTGTTATGTATGGGGGAAAGGTTGTCGAATATGCCGAGATATTTGATCTATTTGATAACCCTCAACACCCTTATACCGAACGCTTAATGGGATTGATGCCAAGTCTGGATAGTGAGCCCAAACAACCGATAGAAATCAAACCGATTGATATCACCTTGTTTCCAGAGTTTAAGGGTTAAGCCAGCGTTCATAGTCTAATATTAAGGTGATGTTATGTCAGAGATTTTAAGGATTGAAAACCTCAAGCAGCACTTTGTTTCAGGTAAAGGGATTTTCAAAAAAGGCTACACTATAAAAGCGGTAGATGGCGTTTCCTTTTCAGTTTCACAGGGTGAAACACTTGGCCTTGTAGGGGAGTCGGGTTGTGGGAAAAGTACATTAGGTCGAACTATTCTCAAGTTGTTTGAACCGACAGAAGGACGAATTTTTTTTGAAGGTAAAGACATTACTGATCTATCTACTAAGGCAATGAGACCGCTTCGAAAAGACATGCAGATTGTCTTTCAAGATCCAATGGAGTCACTAAACCAGCGCCATACCATTGGCATGATCTTAGAAGAGCCTTTTGTTATCCATAAAATAGGCACCCCTGAAGAGCGAAAAAAGTGGGTTAAAGAATTGCTGATTAAAGTGGGGTTACCGGAATCTTCAGTTAATCGCTATCCTCATGAATTTTCTGGTGGTCAGCGTCAACGCATTGGCATTGCAAGAGCGATAGCACTCAAACCTAAATTACTCATTTGTGATGAATCCGTGTCAGCTCTTGATGTATCAGTACAGGCGCAGATTTTAAATTTATTGTTGCAGTTACAAAAAGAGATGAATCTAGCCATGATCTTTATCTCTCACGATTTATCCGTTGTTAAACATATATCAGATAACCTTGTCGTGATGTATTTCGGAAAAGTTGTTGAAATGGGGAAAGCAAAAGATATTTATGCGAATCCTCAGGCTGATTACACCAAAACGTTACTATCAGCGATTCCAATCACCCATCCAAAATACAGGAAAAGAAAAAGGCATAACGAAAAAAAAGCTGACGTCGCTTAATCGTTATGATGTCGAATAAAGTGTGATTGAAAGCAATGCTCAAGGATGAACGATGATTAGACAGATTTTAACTGCCACAGCAGTCTTATTACCTACTTTATCGTGGGCGGAGTTACCTTCAAACGTTGAGTGGATTACAAATAATAACGAGCCTCTTTTTGCGTCATCTGATGCAAAATTCGGAGGGACGTTGCGCACCCATATCTCTAGTTTTCCGCAAACATTTCGAACCGTAGGACCTGATGGTAACGGTGAGTTTCGTGTTTGGCTATTAGATGGGCAACCGCAATTACTTCAGCGCCACCCTGACACACAAAAATATATTCCTGATCTTGCAACGCATTGGGCCTTTGGTGAAGACAAAAAGACTATTTATGTAAAGTTAAATCCAGCAGCCAAATGGTCAGATGGAAAGCCTCTCAAAGCATCTGATTATATTTACATGCTAACGTTTTATCGTTCAAAAGATATTGTCGATCCTTGGTACAACACATTTTATTCTGAATATTTTGAACGTATCACTGCGCTTGATGAACATACGTTGGAGATTGTTTTCGCCACTGAGAAGGATGAAGCCGATCTGCTATATGGTATTCATCGCTTAAAGCCTCGACCTGAACATTTTTATACGCCAACCAAAGATGAAAATAACGATGGTGTTGATGATAACTTCGTGCGCCGTTTTAACTTTAAAGCGGAACCGACACTGGGTGCTTATCATGTAGGTAAGATCAAAAAAGGTAAATCCATTACCATGGAGCATGTTGGTGAAGACTGGTGGGGATACGGTAATCGCTATTATAAAGGCCGATATAATGTAGAAAAAATCAGGATCAAAGTCATTCGTGATAGCGATATTGCCTTTAAGCACTTTCAAAAAGGTGACCTAGATATATTTTATTTAGGACGTCCTGAGCTATGGCATGAAAAGTCAGATACCAAGCCTTTTAAAAATGGCTATATTCATAAATTTTGGGGATACAGCGAGCCTGAACTTGGGGCTGGAAGTTTTTGGTTAAATACCGATAAACCCATGCTTGATAATATCCACGTTCGTACTGGTATTGCATATGCTTTAGATATTGATGGATTAAATAAAAACGTATTGCGTGGTGATTTTGTACGTAAACCTCATGGATTAGGGGTCGGGCAGGGTAACTTTAGTAATCAAGAGCTAAAACCATTACCTTTTGAACCAAACAAAGCGATCGCAGAATTTGAAAAAGCTGGGTTTACAACTATTGGCTCTGATGGCATTCGTCTCAATGACCAAAAGCAAAGGTTGAGTTTTGCTTTTACCTATAGCCACCAAGTGGTAACCCCTCGTTTGGCTTATTTGAAAGAACAAGCAAAATTAGCTGGGCTAGAAATTAAAATGAATTTAATTGATGGCTCTTCTGCATTTAAGTATGCGTTAGAGAAAAAACATGATGTGTCTTTCCATTCAATGGGAACAGCACCGCAACCTCAATATTGGGAGTATTTTCATAGTGCTAATGCAGGGAAAGTCCAAAATAATAACTTTACTAATTTTAGTACTCCTGAATTGGATCAGTTAATTATGAACTTTCGTAATGCGCTATCAACTCAAGATAAAGAAAGGTACTCCCGTCAGATACAAGCCGTTGTTCACGATGCAACAGTAGTAATACCTGGATTAATGGCTCCCTATACACGCGAAGCGTACTGGCGTTGGATGAAATATCCAGAACAGCCAATGCAGAAAAAAACACAAATGTTATTTACGCATGGTGGCCTACGCGATTTAGGCGTGTATTGGATCGACAATGACGTAAAAAAAGAAACGAAATCAGCAGTTAAAAAAGATCATAGTTTCGGTTCTAAAACCGTAATCGATGACAAATATAAGCCAAATTAAACGTATTTAAGGTTCGTAGGATAAATAAAAGCACGTATTACACTACGTGCTTTTTTGTTTTTTATACGAATTAATATTTTTTTGGTTGAATGTTGACCACTCGCGTATTTTTTTTATTTCAGGGGCTTGTCAGGACATAAAATCTCCCTATAATGCGACCTCACTGACACGGAGCAAGCCATTGGCTAGCAACCAAATCAGTATTGTTCTTTAACAATTTGACCATGCAATCTGTGTGGGCACTCGTTGAAAAGTTAAGTCGAAAGATTTATCAATGATACTAGTGACCAATACAAATAACTCATCTCTTTATAGAGAAGG
>NZ_PYOB01000025.1:0-63498 GCF_003026165.1 Photobacterium sp. GB-1
ATAATTAAGAATATGTAATATGACTGGATAAATTAGTGTTTATAACCATTATTAGCCATATTAATAAGTATCTAATAATTAATATCTGAGTAAATTAGGAACAATATTATTTTTTGATAAAGGATGATCATTAAAGAATTTTATTAAGAGAATAACCAAACAGGTGATGATGTGATTTGGGTAAATTGTTGTCATAAAGAAAAACATACCAGCACTAAAGATATTCTACTGCAGTATCACAATCTCGTTGATGTATCGCCATTTGAAATACTATCAACAATGACTGGTTTTGAATTAATTTTCATTGAAATACAAGACTCACAATCAAATGGCTTTAAATTATTACGTACCATAAAGCAGCGCTTTCCTGATGTGAAGATTGTTATTGTTTATCATGATTTAGACGCTGAATTGGCTGTGTCTGCTTTGCGATCTGGTGCTGAAGATATTTTATCGAGTAATGCAATCCGTCAAAAAGTTGATGCCTGCTTAACGCGCTTACATACCCATGACGATAATATGATAAATGTTGAAGATATTTCTCAGCGAGAACTTTCGATCCTTCCTGCTTTAACAATTATCGATAAAGATATCAGTGCCCCCTTGCGGGAAGAAGAGTTAGCAAGTGCGTGTCAATTTTCATCGACGTATTTCTCTCGTTTATTTCACAACATAATGGGAGTGACACTCAAGCAGTACATTATTAAAAAGCGGTTAGATTTAGCTTGTGGCCTCTTAAGTTCAGATCAAGAAAAAATATCAGCCGTTGCCTCATCTGCTGGATTTAAAGACGTGTCTTACTTTTCAAGAGTATTTAAAAAGCATATTGGTTGTTCCCCTGGTGAATTTCGTGCCAGTCGTCAAAAAAAATGAATTTTTTTGTAGTAAATTTAATTAATAGTTGCCTAACGAACATCTTCATTGCAGAGTATTTTAACGTCACCGTTACTAATATTCACAATGACAACATACCATGAACTGCTGGGAACAACAGAAGACTTCACAAGAAGTGATATCAAAAAACGTTATAAATTGTTATCTCATCGATTGCATCCTGATAAATCAGGTTCTGTTATTTTAATGCAATTAATCTCGCATGCTTATAATGAAGTATTATGTGGTAATGGTAATAGGCATTGCGAATTAACCCATATTAATCATGAAAAAATATTATTAACAAAGAAGTATGCAGAAAAAGTAAAGCAAGAGTTAGCACTGCAAAAAAGAAAGAATGTTGAGTTAGAACAACAAGTCTTAGAATTAAGAAAAAAATTAGAACATCAATCGTGTGAGAATAAACGATTAACGGAAACGTTAGAAAAGAAACAAAGAAAAAAGATTGTTAGTACAGTGCTGCCTTATGAAAATAAGACGTGGGAAAAAAGATATCGAATAATTAAATATGGATTAGTTATATCTTCTGTTGTATTAAATGTTGGATTAGCAGTTGCTGCAATAACACTTACCAAGTCTAATGTTGTTGATCGTGTAATTTTCAAAAGAGAAAATAGGTTGATAGAGCCATCGGTAGTTCCACAAAAAGTCGCTGTTGAAGAGCTTATTTCCCCTAAGCAAGAATTAACGACACATCGACCAATAGAGCTAACGCGAGTAGTCGGAGAATGGACTTTATTCCAACCAACAGATCAACCACCTTACATTGCAATACGTAATCAAGTAGGTTCTTACATTGTGCAGCGCTGTGATCGTCATTTTTATTATTATGTCAATATGACTCAGCAACGAACGGCATTGCCCGCTAATTTACGTTTTATGTACCAGCAGCAGAATTTTTTGGTTTATAACATTGCATATGGGATAGGTTCAGAACGGGATCACTGGGTAAATAGTCAAAGTATTAAAATTAATAGAGAGTATTTTTCTAATACCTCTTTTTTAAATACTAATAAAATACTGCAACAGCGTTGTGATAACGGCTTATAAATAAAGCCCAATGCCTCACTTGAAGTGATAAGCATTGGGCTTTGTTTTTATTAGGCTGTTTGTAATGGCATTACATGTTGCTGTTTAGGTTTCATCAATAGTGTAAAAGCTGCAGGCACAAAGTAGAAAGAAAGTAATGTGGTCAATACTGTACCGCCAGCAATGGTGACGGCAAATGGAGGCCAAAAACCACCACCTTCTAACATCAGAGGAATAAAACCACCAACGGTTGTAATCGTGGTTGAGGTTATATGTCGCGTGCAACTCATTACGGCAATATGAATGGCCTGTTTATCGCCATTTAACGCATTAGGATCTGCTTTTAGCTCGGAAAGGATGACAATAGCGGCATTTATTGCCAAACCAATTAAACCCAGTAAACCAATAATGACCGTAAAGCCAAACGGATAATTAAACAGCCATACTGAGAGCAGCCCTAACCCTGATGCCATAAAGCCAACGGTGAAAATGATCAAACTTAATCTAAAGGAATTAAATGAAATCACAACCACCATGATCATGAGTGTAAATACCATGGATAAATTGGTGATGAGGTTGCCTACAGATTTATTTCGTTGTGCAGATTCCCCCCCAATTTCAACAGTATATCCAGCAGGTAATGTCGTCATGTATTGATTGAGCTTTACTTTAAATGCATTCAATGCTGTTTGCGGCAAAACACCTGCTTCTAAATAACCTTCAATAACATTAATTCGTTGACCATTTCGATGCGGTATTGCGCCACGTGTTGGGGTCAGTGATAGATCTGCAATGGATGAAATAGCAATACCTGAAAACTGCTCACTTGCATGGTTATTAACCACTGGAATATGAAGGTTTGCTAAGTTCGTCATATTTTCGCGAGAGAGGTTATCCACACGAACACGAATAGGGATTGCTTCTGCACCTTCGATAATATTGCCGTTAGTGATCCCAATCAGTGATGCTTGCAAGAGATCTGCGATTTGAGAGAGGTTTAAACCACTTAATTGGCTGGCTTGTTCATTCACATCCACACTGACTTTCGGTAAACCTGATAATAATGTTTCACGGGTATGCGTGACATTTGGCGTACTCGCCATCAATAAGCGGATATCTTCACCAATGGTTTTCAACATATCAAGGTTATTGCCGTATAAACGTACTTCAAGTGGCGCATTAAACGGAGGGCCTTGTTCTAACTTACGTATTAAAATTTGCGCCTCTGGGATCGCTTTATCTAATTGCTTTTGCAGTTTAGGGATCAGCGTATTAGCAACTTTAAAGTTAGTGGTTTTGATCATCGCTTGAGCAAAGTTAGGTGTGCCTTGTTGGTTGGCGACCATGTTGTAGTAAAACGAGGGAAAATTAGTCCCAATTAACCAATTAACTTGTTCGATATCCTTATATTCTTTAAGTAAGTGATCGATTTTTTTCGTGGTTGCTTCTGTTGCATTGATACTCGCTTGTGGCGGTAAAAACACTTGGATCTCGAACATATCACGATCAGAAGGTGGGAAAAATTGTTCGGTTAACTGAGATGCACTCCAGATACCAACAAAAGGTAATACTGACATTGTAATGAGCGCTAATAACGGACGCTTAATTGCCATTTTTACGGTATGGCCAAATACATTCGCAAGCCAAGGTAGGGTTAAGCCTGTTTGGTACCATGCATTATGTTGGGTTTGTTTAGGAAGCCAACGTGCTGCGAATCCTGCAACCAGAGTATGAGCAATAAGATAGGAACCGATCAGAGAAAAAGATACGGTGATAGCAATAGCACCTACAAATTCACCGGCAGGACCTGGCATTAGGAAAATAGGGGCAAAGGCAAGAATGGTTGTTAGTGTTGAACCGAGTAATGGTATCCATAAATGCTGAATAGCTTTTAAGGCTGCATCGATTCGTTCAAGACCTTTCTTACGATAATGTTGAATAGTATCTACCATTACAATCGCATTATCGACCATGATCCCAAGCGCAACAATCAACCCCGTTACCGACATTTGGTTCATCGGTAACCCAGTAAAATGCATTAAAGCGAGGGTGAATAAACAAGTAAGTGGTAATGATAGTGCAACAATAAACGCAGATCGGATCCCAAGCGTAATAAATAATACGATTAAGATGAGCGAGAAGCCGAGCAATAAATTGTGGGCTAAGTCAGTAAGTCGAACTTGGGTATAACCTTGCTGCTCAAAGATACGATTGAGTTTTATATTACTCGGAAGCTCTTGTTCAAATTGAGTCAGAAAGTGATTAACGCTCTTTGTCCATTGATCAACGCGTAGATGAGGCTGCATACGCGCAGCAACGATAATAGCGAGCTTGCCATCGATAACAGCTATCTCAGCAGCTGGGTTTGTTTGCTGACGTTGAATGGTGGCAATATTTTCTAACCGCACTAAATGGCCGTTACTATCAATCGTAATAGGGACTTGTCTTATACGATCAAGTGAATCTAAAGAATCGGCTATTTCTAGACTAAATCGGCTTTGTCCATTGACCAGTTCACCGGCAGCATTTTTTGCATCTGCACCTTGTATGGCAGAAGAAATCGAAATGGCTGAGCGTCCTAATGCACTAACGGCAACAGGATCAATTTTTACCACCACTTCTTCTTCTGGTAAGCCATATTCATCAACAAACTCGGTACCGTTGAGTGCACGTAGGCGGTTACCTAATTCAATGGCATAACGGCGTAGAGTGAGTAAATCTGTGGGAGAGCGACCTTGCCATGTCAGCGCGGTAATAATGGTAAAGGCATAGGAATGATCGCTGTCTAGATTAGGTACAGAAGCGCCGTCTGGTAAATTCGGTGTGATATCTGCGAGTTTATCTCTCGCATCAGACCATACTGGCTCTGAATCGGTAACGCTGTCTTTTAGCTCGATACTAACCAGCGAGATTCCCGGGCGAGAAACCGATGTAATATAATTAATATCATCTATTTGTCGTAGTTTATTTTCAATTTTCTCGGTAACGAGCGCTTCAACACGTTCAGCCGTAGCCCCTGGGTAATGGGTAATAATCGAAGCGTTACGATTGTTAATAATTGGATCTTCAGCTCTTGGTAACGAAGATAAGGCAGAAAGACCACTCACGATCAATAAAGCAACAGCCAAAACCAGTAGGCGAGTATTAGAAAGAATACGTTTCATCTTAAGCCCCATTATCGTCAGTTAATGCTGGCTTGGTGGCTGTTTTTTGTTTCGGTGTTACGTTTGGGTTTATTGTTACGATTTGGCCCGGTACTAAACGATGTAATCCTGTTGCGGCAATCTGTTCGCCTTCATCAATGGCACCTTGGATATAGGCTTTATCATTTGCCGCATAGAGGAGTTGTACTGAGCGTCGTTCAACTTCCGGCCCCGCACCATTTTCAACAACCGCAAAAATATTCCATGTACCGCGAATACCATCAGTTAACGCTGATAAGGGAACCCAAAATCCTGCTTGCTGTTGTGTATCGTTGTAATTGAGATAGGCTAATTGACCGTTAATAACATTGGCATTCGTTGGCAATGAAAAACGGAAAGTAATTGCACGACTATTAAGGTTCACGGTAGCGCCCGGATTGAGCAAGGTGACAGGGTAAGTATCTTTACCTACTCGTACTGTCCATGATTTTTGTTGGGTCACGCCTTGTACCTTGTCGATAGGAATACCGATATGTACTTCTTTGTTTTTATTCGCCAGCAGAGTAACAGTAGGGGAGCCCGCGTTTACAACATCGCCATGGGAAACATGACGGGCGCTGATGACCCCACTGTAGGGAGCAATAATGGTGGATTTCACTAACCGTAGTTGGTTTGCTGCAAGGGTCGCTGAGAGTTGACGATAGTTCGCTTGAAGCTCTTTACGTTGGCTTGTCAGGCTATCTATGTCTGATGCCGCGCTAAAGCCTTTGGATTTGAGTGATTTTTGGCGTTTTAAATTAGCATTAACTAACTCAAGTTGCGCTGATATTTGAGCTTGTTGGGCTTTTAATTGGTCGGCTTCAGTGGCAAGTAATAAAGTATCGAGCGCTAAAAGAGGATCACCTTGCTGAACTGTGTCACCCACATTGACATAAATACTGTCAATTTTACCGCCGAGTTCAAAGCCAAGGTTTGCCTGTTGACCTGCTTGAACAAATCCAACGTATTCACGCTCAATCGCAAACTCTTGTTGTTGCTTGAGTTGATGAGTGTCTACACTAAGCAGTTGTAATGATGCTTTATTTTCTTCTTTTGCTGGCGCATCACACCCAGTTAGCGTAGCAGTGCTCATTATCACATATAACGCTAAAGAAGATTTGGTTATCCGTTGCATTAATGGCTATCCTAATATTAAACTAGACTGGCAAGTCCATATGACTAAAAAGTATACCATTCAAACTAGACTGTCTAGTTTGAATGCGTGTATTTATGTAAATAATTAGCATTTATGTGCTCGTAGGTGGAAAATTGCTAACAGCAAGAAGTCAATTAAAGAAACAACAAATATTAGATGCGGCGACTGAGCTCTTTACTCAACATGGTTATGCGATTTCTATGGATAGCATTGCATTGGCTGCGAATGTTTCTAAACAAACGGTTTATGCGCATTTCAAAACTAAAGATGATCTGTTTGAAACGTGTATTCGTGCTAAATGCATGGAAAGCCAGATGGATAAATTGCCATTAGATGATAGAAGAAAGCCACGAGATGTATTGTGTGATTTTGCTAAACGTTTTCAAACGATTTTACGAACAGAAGAAGCTATTTTGACCTATAGAACAGCGATTCGTCAGTTAGAATCGCATCCTGATCTGGCTAAAGTGTTTGTTTCTGCCGGACCTGAAACGACTATTGAAATGTTGGCTCAATACTTATCTGTTCAACAGCAACAAGGTGTGTTGAATTTTTCAATTTCAGCCTCTGACGCAGCGATGCAGTTATTATTAATGTTGCATGGTCGAATGGTATTTTTAGCGCAACTAGGTCAACCTTGTGATATGACAGAGCAAGAAAATGATGCTTATATTGAAAGCTGTGTTGATTTATTTATGACAGGTTACGCCGCAAAAAAGTAACGATAAACGATTGAGAAGGGATTTAATCAATGGATATTAGTAAATACAAAGCAGTCATTTTTGATATGGATGGAACCTTAGTGGACTCTATGCCAGCTCATATTTATGCTTGGCAACTCACGTGTGAAGCGCACAATATTCCTTTTGATCACGATTGGTTTTATACCATGGGCGGTTCACCAACCTTAAATACGGCAAAAGCTCTCATTGAAAAATATCAGTTAGATGTAGATCCTGTTTATCTTGCTGAATCAAAACTCCATCACTTTGATGATATTACACATAAAGGTGAGGTGATAACGGGGACTTTCGAGGTATTGAAACAAGCAAAATCGAAAGGTATTCCAACTGCAATAGGGACGGGATGTCAGCGTCGCCACACTGAAGAAATTTTAACCAGTGCAGGCTTAATGCCGTATCTTGATGCTATTGTCACTGCCAATGATGTTACACAGCATAAACCGCTTCCTGAAACGTTCTTATTAGCGGCACAAAAATTAGGTATTGCAGTACAAGATTGTGTGGTGTTTGAAGATACCGAATTAGGTTGCCAAGCAGCTAAATCGGCAGGCATGGACTGTTATTTAGTCGCTGGTGGAGAAATGAAAGAATTCCGCCCTGCAAATATGTAGTGTTAACTGAAGATCAGTTATGCTTGCGCGCCTACTCGCTTAATACCGACGATTATGACCGATAAAAAATCAACGCATCAACGTGGAACACATAAACCACACCCGAATAAAGGCCAGCCTTACACTATTTCTGAAACGCGATTTTGGTGCCAGCGTTTAGCAAAAACAACCATCAGAGCACTACATATTTTAGGGGTTGCAGTATCTAGTGCTGGTTTTATGTTCGCTGTTGATAAAGCACTTTGGATCAATTGGTGGGTTTTAGCCATGATGAGCGGTGTTACCATGATGTCGCTAGAAATTTATCGTTCAAAACTATGGCTCATTCAGCTTAAAGGTATTTTAACCTTTGTTAAATTATTCATGTTGTTATCTATTATTTGGCTTCCAGCACATCAAGCACATATCTATATAGCAGTGATTTTACTTTCAGTATTTATTGCCCATGGTCCAGCGGGATTACGTCATTATTCTATCTGGCACCGTAAACGCATTGATGAGAAAAAACAGTTGAATGGATAGATTATTACAACTGTTCTTATAGCAATAAAAGCAAGGATGCTGAATTAGACTTACACTAATAGGAGCGAGTGTGTTGTTATCAATAGGAAGGCATTATGGGACAACGCCACATTGTATTTTATTCTATTGTCATCACTATAATTGCTCTTGTTGTGTTTGCGTTAAGGGAACAAGAAGTACATCAACAAAGTATGGAAGAAAAGTTAGCCTCCGCGATAAAAAAACAGATCTTACCCTCAGATAAAACCTTACCTAATACTGACCAGAAACTACCTTATTACCTCTATGGGCGAGCGGATTTAAATAATAACGGTAAAGACGAAACCTTTGTACTTATGCAGAGCGAACGTTATTGTGAGAAAGATGAGTGTAAGGCCTATTTATTTGATGACCAATATCAATTAATGGCAAAGTGGGAAAAAATTCAGCAACCCGTATTGGTGGGTAATGATATGAGTAACGGTTGGAAAGATATTTTATTAACATCTGACAATCAAACGTATCTCATTAAATATGTAGATAAAACCTATAATGAAAATATAACGACAGCTGCTAAACATACGGATAAAGCACAAGCATTAGAAGCCGTAGGATTAGCAATAAACAGTGAATATTATCAAGCGAACGGGACGAATTTAGAGCTTGATTACAACCAGCCGATTTTTGATTGTCAAACCTGCTATTTATTTAGTTATGAAGAACTTGATAATGCTAACAGTCAGCAACATTACTTAGCAGTGAATGTTGCGACTGGCAGTGTTAGAAGGGTGAATGACTCTCAAAATAAACAGTGAAAGTAGATTTTTCTGAACGGTAAACCTAGCTTATTTTAATGGAAATGCTTGTTGATAACATAGCCACAATTCTAATTGATTAATATCTTCTTCAATTAATGAACATAGCATATCAGCCGAATGTTCATAATTATCCGTATCAATATCAATAGGTTGATCTATCTCATATCGTTGTGGGAATCGTTTTTCAATGTCAGAAAGCTGTTTAATCCACTTCTGGGTATAGTTATTATCATCAGGAGTATTCAGTCCAAGCTTGGTTGCTAATAAAAGTGAATCACTTAAACGGCGTAAGATAACCAACAAACTCTTCCAATCTTGAGAGGTACGAGGGCTAAGATTTGGTTCTTTTAGTAAATTAAATATCTCAGCTTTAAGGGCATAATAATTATCCTGTGCTTTGTACAGGTTTAGTTTCTGCTCAAACAGTGGCTTATTGAGTACTGTTACATACAAAATCTGTGAGCGTATCATGCGTGCAATATAGAGATCTAACCAACGCATTGTCCAACTCGGCGCGACAAAATAATTAATAGAAAAGGCAATGGTTACACCAAATAAGGTATCAATAATACGATAAAACGTCACATAGGTATTATCCGGTGAGAGTAAGCTGATAGAGAATACAATCATCGATGTTAACCAGAATACGTGAATGTCATAGCGCTCTTTATGGTATGTCGTAAAAGCAAAAAAGACAGAGATGCTAGTTAGTATAATCAAGTGTTGATTTGGAAAAAAATATAAGCATACAAAGCTATATAAACCGCCTAATGCAGTACCATAAAAACGATGCCAAATGCGGTGGTTAGTTACACCTATTGACGAGGTGAGTAATACAATAAAGGCTGTTAATGAAATCCAATAACCTTGAGGGATTTGATAGAAAATCGTTAAAAATTGCGTAATCGCTAATGTAATGGCTATTTTACCACCGTGTCGCCATTCTTTAGATTTAAGATGTAAAGCATGCTTAAAATTACGTAAAAAGGACACCGTATCTGAGGTGAAAAGATAAATATTTTTACTGTAATCGAGTGTAGAAAAGGTTGAGAAATTATAACAGCGCTTAAGTTGTTCTAATAAATCGACAATGTATTGGTTGTTTTTATGCTCGTTGACATCAAAGATCGCTGTAATTTGCTGGTGGTGTTTGATTTCTCTCGCAGCTTGCTCAATCCAATTAGATAAACGGCTGCGCGTATTTTCTTGTAAATTGAAACTTAAAATACGCTCAAGACTAATTACATATTCAGCAACTTCAAGTGAACGTTGTAAATCCATACGCACTTGTTCAGTTCGTTTAACTGAAGTAATTGAATTGCTGTAGTAAGCGACTTTGTGCGCGCATAAATAAAATTGCTGTCGTTTCTCTTCTAGAACAGATTCATCATCGGTTAAACGGACTGTATTTAGCCAGTCAGCAAGAGTAAACGTCACTGAGTGTATATGGTTTTGTAAAATACGTCCTTTGAAAAAAGGCCATAAGATCAGTGACGTTAGTATTACACTGCCTGCGGCAAACAGGTTCGCGAACAGAATGATGAAAAAGGAATTTTCGGTGCTCGCAAAATGAATGGACATAATGTAAGTGAAACCAAAATTATAACCAAACGAACGAATATGCGGACGTTGGTTAGACATCAAGCCATATACAATTGCAATGCTACATAATGTAATGGCGCTAAGCCATAAGTTATCAAAGACACTAAAAGCGAGGTAGGTTGATAAAGCGGTTAAAAGCACTGAGATCAATAAGATTTGTAAGCGCTTTAAATAGGGGAGATCGCGCGCTTGAGTGCCGAGTAGCCAAGCGGTGATGAGTCCTGATATTCCAGCAGCGGTAAAACCAAAAAAATAGAATAAGCCGAGTGACATCACCATAGGAATGGTAATGCGAATAGAGTCAGGTATATCTGCCGCATTAGAAAACCAACGAGACCATAGAGAGCGAAGAGAGTGCTTTTTCATTAGTTACAGTACAAACGCAAGAAATATAGAGATGAGTTAGTATAAAACTAACGGAATTCGTAAGAGGTATATTATAGCGTAATGTATGCCCATGAAAGAGGCTTTACAAGAGGATTCTCAGTATAAGGCTTATTTAGTGCTTATTAGTTAAATATTGCTGAATATAGCAGCAAATAAATGCAATAAAGCCCTTGTGTTAAGGGCTCTAGAAAGTGGCGACATTAAGCTGATTTTAAGAGTAGTTGGCCAAGGTAGTTCATCGAAAATGCAGCATCTTGCGCTGCGGTATTAACTTTAGCGATGTATTTCTCTGCTCGTTCTGGATCATCTTTTAGGCTAGCTTTGATCTTGCTGATCATTTGCTCTGCCATTTCAGTCTTTTGCTTACAATCATTAAATAGCGCAGAAATAAAAGAAATTTCAATTTCTCCGCCTTTTGCGAACAACTCAGCGGCAATGTTATAAACTGTATGGAATTTGTTCGCAGCATCTTTTTTATCTGCTTCCACTTCCGATTCCCATTCAGATGACCAAGTCTTAAAAATAACGGCAATCTGCGAATTAGCGGCGATTTTAATTTGTTGCATATTGAGTTCCTAGCGTTGTTCGATAAAGCATAATAATTCAGCTTAATTACGGATAAAAGCCTTTCTTACCGAAAAGCAAAATCGATGGTAGATCTCTTTATGCTTTGTTTGATTGTTAGCCATATTTACTATTAACAACCAATTATCAGCGGATTTACATCACATTATTTATCTAAATTTGCACTTTCTTGTCATTTCTATTGCGAAAAAGCTTGCTTGCGACACTGTAACGTTTTAGCTTGAAGTTAGCCGATAATTTATATTAATGGCTGAAAGCTAAGGAGGAACTTATGATTCAAGTGAACTTCGATTTAGCAAAAACGGCGTACAATAAAGTGCTTAAATACCCATTTGGAGGTGAATTAGAGCAGCATGAATATTTAGCACTCCGAGTATTTCGTTGGGATCTCGCTCGTGCTGGAATGCAAATCGATCGTGCGTTTGATTTGCGCTTAAAACGGTGCGGTTATCGAAATATTGCTACGCAGCCAGCTAAAGCACATCGACCATTGCCTGCTTGTGTTATTGATAAGATGAGCGAGGCGTGGAAATTTCAAAACGGTTATATCTAATGTTTTATTCTCTTCAATAGTGGCTAAAGAAATAAACTTTCTTTAGCCCTTTTTCGTATTGTTGACTAATTAGCTAAATAATTAATTGATAAATAGAAGGGAAACAGCATGCAAGTGGTTAGTAATAATCGTTTTATTTTACGACTTATTTTATTAATAAGTTCGATCCTTTTTACTTCTCTTGTTACAACATCAGCGAATGCTTCAAGTTGCCCAACGCTCTATCAACATCCTTTAAAGAAACTCAATAGCGATGAGTATTATGATTTTTGCCAGCAATTGACTGGCAAAGTGGTATTAGTGGTGAATACGGCTAGCCAATGTGGTTTTACACCTCAATTTAAACAGCTGGAAGAATTATATAAAAGGTATAAAGACAGGGGATTGGTGGTTATTGGTTTTCCATCTAATGACTTTAAGCAAGATAGAGGCAGCGATCAGCAAACGGCTAATATCTGCTATAGCAATTATGGCGTAACGTTTCCTATGATGACAAAAACAAGTGTTAAGGGAAGTAAGGCCAATCCATTCTATAAACATTTAATCGCACAGTCTGGTAAGTCGGTTGGGTGGAATTTCCAAAAGTATTTATTAAATAAACAAGGGCAAGTAGTCGGCGTATTTCCATCAAGTCTATCACCAACAAATGATGAAATGGTTGCTGCAATTACGCAACAATTGAAGATGTAATATCGGAGATTAGAAAAGAAAAAAGCCAGTATTGAATATCAATACTGGCTTTTAAAAACGCTTATAGATTATTTAGTGAAATGGTTGCCGTGTTTACGGCGCGCTTTCGCAATGGTATCTGGGTGCCATGCACCGTCAAGATCTTCAAGCTCTGGGAATTTAGAACGGTCAAACTCAGGCGTTTTTCCTTGTTTTATCTGATGCTCGTAATCTTTAATAACGCGGATAGCTAATTTTGATAAGAAAATTAGCGCTACGATATTAACAAATGCCATTAAGCCCATGGATGCATCAGCTAAGTTCCATACCACAGGTAGAGAAGCGACTGAGCCAAACATCACCATACCTAGTACACACAAGCGGAAAAGCATCAGACCTTTTTTGGTATTACCATTTAGGAACATGATATTTGTTTCAGCGTATGAGTAGTTTGCAATAATTGATGAAAAACAAAATAACAAGATTGCTGCGGCAATAAAGTATGTTGTCCAGTTACCTAATTCGTTAGACAGTGCGGTTTGTAATAAGCTAATACCTTGACCCGCATTTGGCATATCCATCACACCAGAAAGCATGATCATCGCAGCAGATGCAGTACAGATAACAATAGTATCAACAAATACACCTAGCATTTGTACAAAGCCTTGTGAGGCAGGGTGGTTAGGGTTTGGTGTTGCACTTGCTGCGATATTAGCAGCCGAGCCCATACCCGCTTCATTTGAGAACAAACCACGTGCAATACCGGTTTGCATTGCTTGTGAAATTGTAAATGCGACACCGCCTGCAGCCGCTTCTTGCCAGCCAAATGCACTCTTCACAATAAGAGAAAGAACAGCAGGGATTTCTGTGATATTCATTATTACGACGATAACAGCAATAGCGAGGTAACCAATTGCCATCACAGGAACAATTTTAGCTGATGCTGAAGCAACACGGCGAAGACCGCCCATAATAAAGAAAGCAGAAAAGATGACGAGTACGATGCCTTGAGTTGTTTCATTAAAACCAAAAGAGTGGTGAAGCGCATCTGTAATCGTATTTGCTTGAACTGCGTTAAATACAAAGCCAAACGCGATAATTAAGCAGATAGAAAATAGCGTTCCCATCCAACGCTTGCCTAAGCCCTTTTCCATATAATAAGCAGGGCCGCCACGATATTGACCATCAACGTCTTTTACTTTGTATACTTGCGCAAGAGTGGATTCAATAAACGCGGTTGCCATACCAAATAAAGCTATAACCCACATCCAGAAAATAGCACCAGGTCCACCAATGCTTAAGGCTACTGCAATACCTGCCATATTACCGGTACCAACACGCGCCGCCATTGATGTACAAAATACTTGGTATGAACTGATTCCATTTTCAAGTTCACGGCCACTTCTAAGCACCTTAATCGCATGTCCGAATTGACGGATTTGTATAAAACCTAAACGTATAGAGAAATAAATACCCACGCCTACGAGTAAATACACTAATACCTGTCCCCACAGTACACCATTGATTGAACCAATGATTGCTAACAGACTATCGTTAATAGTTGTAAGCAAATTTTCATTCGTAGAATTCATAATTTTTCCTGTAAATAAAACTTAATCATCAAGATAATTAAGTGAATAGGAACATTCATATTTAGTGAGTGTTCTTAATTTATCGGCTTGTATGATGGTATTTTTTATAATTAATATGAATGAATATTCTATAGTGAACATATCACAACCATCTCACCGACTTAGCTGCTCTAAAGGCGATGAAAGGTAGCACGAATCACTAAAAATCCAAGTGGGTTTATATCACAAAAAAAGAATCAATTCTATGTAACGCGTTACATTTCGCTGTGTGTTACAGTGTTTTATTTATTTTAATCAATTAGTTATATTTTTGTATGCGGTGATAGTGAACTTACTCAAATAAACACTGTGCATTATCACAGGTTAAGAATATTCGAGCGATTTAAACTTTTTAAGTGGCATTTTATTTTTTTATAACGCGCGAGATAAGAGAATTAACAGTAGATTGAGAGGAGTGTAAATGGAGATAAATAGTCATATATATGATTATATTGAATGACATTTACACTGTATAAGAATATACATGTGAAGAGTAAGGGATAAACAATGTTTATCCCTTTTATATTATTTACCAGAATCTTCGATATAAATTATTTTACGGCAGTTTCCGTAAAACGCTCTGCCTTTTGGACCAGCATTAAGTAAATCAACAATAGGTTTACTCAAATCGATATCTTTTCCTAAATTAAGGCGTACTTCATTGAGGTATTTACCCTGAGTACAAGATAGACTGATACGATCAACGGCATTGTTACCAAAGCTGGCAACGAGTTTCTTCTTGAAACTAGATACAGAAACGTTACGACCTATATTGTCTTTAATAAATAAGCCAATAGGAGAGGCGTCTACTTTTTCAACCAGCTTTGTTGCTGTTAAGAAGTAGTCGTTAGCATCACGCGTTTGACAAGTACCATGTTTCTTCCACTCATATTCACCAAACTTTGTTTGGTAATAGAAGTTAGGCATCCACGGTGCAATTTGGTTTATGGTATTACGAGAAAGGTCTAATCGAGCGTAACGATCACAGTAACCATAGGTGGTTCCGCAACTGGCTTTATTCGGCCACAAGCCATGCAATGTTAGGTTGGTGATTTTTAACTTACCATCGTTAATTGCATTACATTCAGGCTTTGTACCTTTATAGCGAAAGTGTTCACAAAAACCTGGCTGCCAAGTAAGTGCTAAGACATAAGAATCAAAATCTCCCACAGTGCTGCAACTTTTACGAGAGTTCGAATATTTGTTGTCATGCTTTTTGACGGGGGCGCTGATGCTTTGGCTTAAATCCACAGTACCGCAATCTTTACTTACCCAGCGAACAGCAGGTTTAGCATCTGGCACAAGTATATGAACCCAGCGATAATCGCGTTCATTGAGTGCCTTTATTTGATATTGTTTACCGACGACAAGTTGAGTGTCGTCAGGGTTCGTTTGCTTACGAAAGGATTGGAAGGCTTCGCAATTTTGTGTTGCTGTAAAACCACCAGATGTGGCAATAGAGGCATAAGAGCCAAAACTAGAGAAAGAGAAAAGTGTACCTAAGCAAAGCGCTGTTAGTGTTTGTTGATGTTTACGCACAGTAAAACCTATAACAAAGATGATATGGCGCTAACTATAGTCTATTATTTTATAAACCTTAATAGTTGTGGCTTTTTGTCGTTGTAAAAGTTAGATTTTAGCTATCGACCATTCTATCTAGACAAATCTCAATTGAAACATCATGATAGTGACAATAATCAATATGTGATTCTGGTTATAAATATGAATGACGAGTCATTATTGTGCCCTTTTTTTTTGTACAATTCTATTAGTGGCCAGTGTGTTCTAAGTTATGAATTAAATTTTTACTTAATTATGTATTCACAATCATCAAAACAGAGAGTAATATCTGTCTAAGTAACACTCCCTGTTATACGAAATTGTAAATTTCAATTATAATTAAAGCATAAGACCTACTTGGTGAACAACTCATTAGTGTTTACAGTTATCATCCCACGATCCTTTGTTGGGAGGTTAATATCATTAAGACTAAATATGTAGAAACTAATGCAAAATCAAGCTTGGTATTAGTAATTTTACGAATAAATGATACGGTACTTTTACCGTAGCGAATTTGTGTCCTCGAGGTAATTAATGGATAGTTTCGCAGCTGCAGAAAAAGCGCTGAGTGCAATGTTAAAGAGTGTAGAAGAGACGGGCGTTGTTAAAGAAACACGTGTCGACTACCGCCAAATTTTGATTGATTTTGCCGATGAAGTCCCAGGTCGTCAAAAAGCAGTGATTAAAAGAATACCACTCCAAAAAATAAACAACCTTATTGCTGTTCTGCATGAATTTAAACAAGAATCACGCCAAACGCGTATGATTGAAATATTAGCCATGATGGAAAAAGATGATGTTTCTCCTTATGAGCTGTTAGATGATGAATATGAAGATTAAACAGTAACAAGCAGTTTATTGATTTATAAAAAGAATGATAATTATATATAGAATATACAACAAGGTTTGTATCGTCTTTTATATGTAAATTATATATCGCATTCATAATAGATTGCTTTATTACTCCGAATTGCTGTCGTATGCAGAGCGTATGCTTATTCAATGCTCTGTGTACGCTTGTTCATGCCTTCTATTAGCCTATCTATATTACTTGATAGTCCAATTTTCCACGATGTTTCTTTTAATGAAATGATAATTCGACATTAGCTAAATAATCGTGAGAAGAATAAATTTATAATGCTATTTACCTTCATAAAGGCGTTTCTTATTTATCCGTTTGCATAAATGAGATCTTTTATTGCTAGGCTGAGTACGATTAACTTTTATCTTCATATATTTCATCTAAATACAAAGACGTTCAAATTTTGTCGATTTTCATTATAAAAATCAAACGATGCAAAGCCATTCTTTTATTAACAGTTGATTCATTGCCGAACTTCTCGTTACTCTTACTATAAGCAAGCCAATAAATAACCGTTATTAGGTATTTCCAAAGGAAGCGGACGTGAATAAAAGTTTTGTAGATCTAACATTTATCTCAGCCCAACACATCAGTAAAGCGTACCAAAATAATGAAGTATTAAGTGATGTTAATTTTGAGTTAAAATCGGGACAAGTCTTAGGCTTACTTGGGCATAATGGCGCAGGAAAGTCGACATTAATTAAAGCAATGCTGGGGATGCATAACCATAGTGGTGAATTAACTATTTTTGGTCTAGAGCCACAAAAACAACGGGAAAAAATTGTAGAGCGTCTTGGCTATATATCGGATGTTGCAGTATTACCTGAATGGATGACTGTTAAGCAAGTGATGAAATATGTACAAGGTGTACATCCTCGCTATGATCAACAGAAGATGACAGCATACTTAGCTCAAACCAATATTTCATTAAAAAGTAAAATTGCTGCGCTATCTAAAGGGATGAAAGTACAGTTGCATCTTGCACTTGTGATGGCGACAGATGTGAATGTTTTAATTCTTGATGAGCCTACGCTAGGCCTTGATTTAATGTACCGTGAAACCTTCTATCGTTATTTAATGGAATGGTTTCATGAGGGCGAAAGAGCGTTGATTATTGCAAGTCATGAAGTTGATGAAATAGCTCATATGCTGACAAATGTGTTGGTGTTGAAAAAAGGGCGAACTGTTTTACAAGGACAACTTAGCGATTTATCTGAGCGTTTTAATATCCTTTCGGTTGATGATCAACATATTGATCAAGCGAAAAAGTTAAAACCGATTAGTTGTAAAGTAGGTTTAGGCCAACACCGTTTATTGTTTGAAAATATTTCACCAACTGAATTAGCAATGTTAGGTACAGTTACTAAGCCAAGTCTTGCTGATATATTTATTGCCAAGCAACAGGAGGCTTTATGAACCCAATAAAAGCATTGTTAACTAAAGAATTGCTTGAGCATAAGCTTGTCACTCGCTTACCACTGTTTCTTGCTGCTTTTTCGATTATTTGCATCATATTAATTATGAGTAATAGCCAGAACTTCTCATTTAATGTGCAATCATCAGGGTTAGAAAATTGGTCGCCAAATTTTACTCATAGCGATTCTTTTGCGGGTATTGCCGGGCTAATTAATTTCATGCTGGCAGGGTTGGTGACATTAGTGAGCTTTTTCACCTATACAGCGAGAACACTGTCGAAAGAGAGAAAAGAGGGCAGTTTAGCGTTTTGGCATTCAATGCCAGTATCGGATGCTAAAGCGATAGCTGTAAAACTTATTTTTGCCTTAGTGATTATACCGATTATTACTTCTTTCCTATTGTTGTTTGCTGATCTTACTGTTTGGTGTGTCGGACAATGGTTTCTTCCACAAAGTTTATTAACGGACTATTCAGTTAATCTTGTGGCATTGGGACAGCATTATGGCGAATTTATATCGACAATGGCAGCCATGAGTTTAGCGTTATTGCCTGTCGCTTGTATTATATTCTTTATTTCTCAATTTAATGAGCATCCATTAATTACAATATTTGTGATTATCTTACTTACTAAAATAATGGGATCTATTGTTTTTAATTCAAGTGCCATTGGTGATTGGATAAGTCAAGTCAACAATCTGTCAATTAATATATTAATGAGTGATCACCCATGGGGGACATTAATGGCAATAGGTAGCCCAACATTGATGGGATTATTCATTATTGCGGTTATTTTCTTTATTCTCACTGTCAGATTTAGATCGGGAAAATAAACAGTAGACAATAAAAAAGGAGAGTATCAACTCTCCTTTTTTTATACGCACCGGTATTAAGCTTTCGTTTGTTTTTTTATCTATACAGTTATATGCATGGGAAAGCTTATTATTTTATAATTTAGATTAAGCTGCTGTTACAGATTCAATGTACTTTACTTCATTTTTATATTTGCGCACGTTACGTGATAATGTGCCTTTAGGAAGTTCGTAACGTTTTTCAGCCTCATAGCTTGATAGGCCATCAAAAACAACAGCTGCTACTGCAACACGTTGATTTTCTGACTTAAAAATACGTTGTGCGATGATGTGGAATTGAGAATTATTCATAGCGACTTCTACTCTTCTATATATTTAAATGTCTTTATTGAGGGGCTAAAGGGAGTCCCCCAATAGCTTTACTTGTTAATAAAACAAGCAAACAAATGCTGTTAATAAGACAATAACAAGATGAACCTTAACAGAAGATTAATAGATTAGGCTTTCGTTATTAAAAGTAGATATTGATTCATAATTTTAATAGATTCTCTTTGTTTATTTATATTTATCAACGGATAAGTAATAAAATACAGATGTTATATTTCATAAATGATGAAAGGATGAGTAAAAACTCATCCTTTTAATTAAAAGTAAGGTTAACTTTTATAAATTAGCAGATTAGCCAATTAATCTTAAACCATTAGGTAAAGCATCACCAAAGACGCGCTTGGTTTCATCTTCAGTTAATATTTTAATTTCTGATACCATTTCAATCCAGCTTTCAGGTGCACGACTTGCTTTAAGTTTATCAATAACTTGCTGTCGTAAAGCATCATTGATATCTAAGTTACGATCACCCGTTTTACGCGTCATCATAACAGCCGCAAAGCCAATATAGGGTTCTTTACGCCAATCAAGCTCCATCAGCTCTGGTAAACAGAAAGAGACATGTTCTGCCGAGAGAAGATTATGAGTTGAACCATAGAAAGGCGTACGTGTAGCAATACGTCCAATCGCCCACCAATGCGCTTGTGCGTATTGGGTTTTCTGTAAGCGTCCAAATAACCACTCAATAAGTTGAAGCTTTTTGTCAAAAGGCAAATGTTCAAGTGAGGCGGCTAAACGTACCATGTCTTCATAGCTACGTTCTTGAAGCTCTTTATTCAGTTTGGCATTACGACTAGCACCAGGAGTGATGTATTTAGCAATGTCTTTATAGATCACTAATTGTTGCTCTTGGGTTAAACCACCGGCAACACGACGCCAGAAGGTCCACCAGTCACACCAAGTTTGGGTATTGGATTCAAATTGAATACCTTGTTGGTACAATGCCCAAATTTCATTCATACGGAAATCATCAGCAGGGTAGCCAAAACCCGGACGCATGGTAAAGCCTATAAGTTTTAACCAGTTACGCTCATGAAGATCTGAACGACGTCGACGCTTTTTACTTTCTAACAGAGCGTTAGCTAATTCACGTAAACAGGGGGTTTCCCAGTTATCACGTTTTCCCAGCATCTTATCCAGATCGTTACGCAACGTTTTCGCCGCTTTACTGTTATCGCTATTCTTGCTGCCACCATAAACTTTTTTGATAGCATCAATGGCGTCATTCATTCGTGGAGGAAGCTCACTTTCAGCAAGGGTGCTGTCGACATCACCACGATGTAATTTTGCGAGATCTTTTCGGATCGCAAATTCAACTTTCCAGCGTTTTTTGGGATCTGCTATGCTAACCGCTTCGATCTGAAGGGTGCCGACTTCAGTTAGCTGACATGCTAAGGTTACCTCTTCACGATCTTTCTGGTTTGCCGCTAATTCGCTACGATCTCGTTCACTATCAAGAGTCGCAATAAATGGCGGTAGAGTAACAAAACCATCACCAATAATTTCAACCAGTTCACCGGCTTCTGAGTATTTTTCATCAGTGGTAGAAACAAGGTTAAAACGCACGGGCTCACCCAAGGTTAAAGCAAATTTACGATGAGTTAAGTTAACTTCAGTACTTTCTTCAATACCTTTTGGTAATAAACAGATACCTTGTTTTACGTCTTTATTTTGACCAATAACAAGGAAGAAAGAACGGGCAGAGCCACCGCCAATTTTTAGTTGTGCGCCATGACGGGCTTTGGCATAAGCAACCGCACCAAAGGCAACCGCAAGATCGGGATGTAGGTTTTTAAGCTCTGTAATACTGCTATCGTCGCGCCATGATGAAATGACGTTAAGTGTGCGCTCAGTCAGTAATGGGCTGTTAAAGACACCACCATTTAGCAGTACGGCAACAGGAATCGCTGGCTGATCGTCATCGATTTCAATACCATTTTCTTTGAACGCATCACGGCACACATGATCATGAAGATCGATAAATTGTGCAATATGTTTACTAATAGCAGGATCTGCCGCATAGGGTAGGCCAAATTCGACCATAGCCGCTTGACGTTGGCTTGGTTGTTCGCTGTATGCTGTCATAGGGAAGAAACCGTCAAGCGCAATGCGATGCACTTCGTCACGATTTAACTCAATACTTTTGGCACCACCAATCAATCGTGAGCCGCTACCAAGCATCGTCACTTTTGCGGTATCTGGCGCATTACCTGATAACAAGCTTTCTTTCACTTTGCGGGTTTGCTGTATAAGTTTTGATAGCGCAGCTTGGCTGAGTTTTTTTGATTCACCATTTAAACGCTGCTCTGCAACATGAGCTAATGATAAATCAAGGTTATCACCACCTAGCATTAAGTGATCGCCAACACCGATACGATCAAGGGTGAGTTTATTATCTTTGCTACCGACTTTTATTAAGCTTAAATCGGTTGTACCACCACCGACATCACATACCATTAATAGTGGTATGTTTTTGAGTAATTCATCTGCGTTATCTTTATTTTGTGCGTACCAGTCGTAACAAACCGCTTGTGGCTCTTCTAGCAGTAAGACTTTCTTCAAGCCTGCAAGTTCTGCCGCTTGTAGTGTTAACGCGCGTGCGGCTTCATCAAAGGAAGCTGGTACAGTAATAACGACTTCTTGATCGGCAAGCTTGGCATTTTTATGGTGATAATCCCAAGATTGACGAACATGGTTTAAGTAGCTGGCACTCGCAATAACAGGAGAAACTTTCTTAACATCTGATTTAGATGCCGTTGATGACCAAGGTAAAATCGCTTCGTTACGATCAACGTTGGGATGAGATAGCCAACTTTTCGCACTCACCACTTGACGACCTTCCACCTTTGCGCCAAGTTCACGCGCTAACTCACCAATGATCACGTTATCAATTTCACCGTTAACCGGTTCAGGGTTCCAGGGTAAGACAAGTTGCGTAGCATCCATTTCACCTTGAGCGGGATGATAACGGAAAGAGGGCAGTAGAGGTTTACGAGCGACTTCGCCCGGTGCAATAAGTTGATCGATATTGAAAATATGCATTGGGCTATTTTCAAGATCATCTGTAATTTCAGCGTAAGCTACAACGGTGTGCGTTGTCCCTAGATCGATACCGACTAAATAGCGAGGGGAAGATGAAGGCATGACGACTCCACAAAGTAAAATAGAAAAATTGACAAGTGGGAATAAATGAAAGCCCTACAGAAGGTAGATGATTGTGTATTGTTATAACTATAAACCCACGAGTATGTATATAGATAAACGGCGCATCAAAAGATGCGCCGTTAGTTCGATATTAGCTTTCGCGAACGTCGAATTCTACCTGCCATTTCTGACCGTTATCAGTCGAAATCGCTTCAAGACAAAGTGTCCCTAATTCTGTTACGCGTGATGCTAACTTAACAGGAACCACTTCACCTACGGTACGGCCATCAGATACTGGCAGTGTCATTTGAATCGATGGTAATTCTTCCATCTCTTCCGGTTGCCACCAATCAAGATGAGTACCAGCAACATCATCACGGCGTACTGTAGAACCGAAGAACTTGAACTGTACGGGTTGGCCAATGATTAAGCCGAATTCTTGGCTTGGTACGTTAGCTTGAGAGCCTTCTTCCATACCAAATGGTGCGACACATAGTGCTTCAAGTGGCGGCTCCATACCTGGGATTGCAGGCATAGCACTTTCGATGCCGACATAGTAGCTACTTGCGATACCGCCACGGATACGAACGCCTTTACCTTGACGAACAGAGCCGTAGTAGGATGCGCCGCTTGCAACCGCTAAATCAAGATCTAAACCTTGAAGTAATTTTGCTGGCTCTGAACCACCTGTAGTTAACCAACTATTAATGATACCCAGTAGGCGATCAGATAATAGATTTGATTTTAAAACACCACCGTTGAACAAAATTGCAGTTGGGCGGATGAAGCCGTCGTGCATTTGTTCAAATTGTTCAAAAAGCTCATCAACTGCTTGGCTTTGACGGCTAAGGAAACTTGCCACATGGCGAGAAACCGCCGCATCTTGTGCGTAAGGTAAGCCCATTTGGGTTAATGCGCCACGTGGAGCTTGAACTGGGTGCTCTTCAACAGATGTTTGTGGGAAGAAACCTTCAACAAGTGTCTGTTGCACTTCTTCTTGAGTCAGTTCAGTTTGAAGTGTGCCGCCAAGTAATTTAGAACCACGACTAGGAACAACAATTGGCATTGCTTGTAATTCAGCATCATTAAGTAATGCTTCTTTAGCATCACGACATGCATGCGTAATCGCTAATACTTGCCAAGGTTGTAGCTGTTTGCCTTCTTGCGCTAGCTTCATTTTTAAACGATAAGCCAGAGCTAAGTCCATGTTGTCGCCACCCAGCAGGATATGATCGCCAACAGCAACACGATTCAGAGTAAGGTTGCCGTCTTCTTCAGTGACAGCGACTAACGATAAATCTGTTGTACCACCACCGATATCAACCACAAGGATAATATCGCCAACAGACACTTGATCACGCCAGCTTTCATCGTTGTTTTTAATCCAGCTATATACTGCCGCTTGCGGCTCTTCAAGCAACGTAAGGTGCTTAAAGCCAACATTACGTGCTGCTTCTGCGGTTAAATCACGCGCTGCGGGATCAAACGACGCTGGGACAGTAATCGTTACGTCTTGATCAAAAATAGGCGTTTCAGGATGCTGGAAGTTCCATGCATCAGCCATGTGCTCAAGATATTGTTGTGTGGCTTCAAGAGGTGATACTTTGACCACTTCTTCTGGGCTATTTAATGGTAAGAATGCATCACGACGGTTGACGCCGCCGTGACATAGCCAGCTTTTAGCACTAGAGATAAGACGGATAGGAGTCTTACTGCCTAATGAACGTGCCATTGCCCCCACAATCGCATTCGGTTTTGCATTCCAAGGAAGTGCAGTATCACCTTCAGCCAGTTCAGATTCATGTGCTTGATACATGAACGATGGAAGCTGGTTCTTTTCTTCCACATTACCCGGATTGGTTAATTGTGGGATGGGCATAACCGTAACATCAGCGTTCTCATCTTGAAGATCAACATAAGAGAGTACGCAGTGTGTTGTACCTAAATCGATACCAACGCTGTAACGGTGTTGTTGTGTGTCTTGCATTATAATTCTACCTCAGCGGCTGCGATGATATGTGCATCGTGGCCTTCTGCCAATTTAGGCAATTTAACTTCTGTTACTTTCCAGCCACGGTGGATCAAAGTTCCGTTAAATGGTGCTTCACCAACCACATTACCTGTTAGGCGAACTTCAGATGCGTTGAAGCCTTGTGGCAGAGTAATACGTGTCTCTTCTTCTTCAGTGCGAACTGGCGCAAAACTGAAGTATTCATTTAATACTTTATGACCGCCTTCGTGAATAACACGTGCTGCGGCACCGATATCGGCGTCAGCATAGCCTTTAAGATCTTCTTGCATGAAGTCGATAAAGCGCGCTTCTTGTTGAAGCAGAGAAAGAAGTTGTAATGCAGCATCAGGGGTCGATGTTTTTAGCTTAGGTTCAACTTCAACCTCAACGATTTTTTCAACAACTTTTTCAACTTCGACAATTTTTTCGACAGGTTTTTCGATAATCTTTTCTACGATTTTCTCAACCGGTTTTTCAACTTCGACGATCTTCTCTACTTCGATTTCTTTTTCGATAATCTTTTCAACTTCGACTGGCTTGCCTTTTTTCGTCAGGTACATAACCAATAGAATTAGAACTAGAGCGCCTAACCATGCGTGACCCATGTCGATAGTAGTTGGCACTGCCGACAAATCAACGTGCATCTTAGAAAAATCAAAAGCCATATTTGTTTACTCTTAGCGGTTAAAGGGCGATTCGGTTAAATATTAAGTGTGAATCAGCTTCAAATAATTAGTCGAATATTAACATAGACGTATGCAAAAGATGCCTACTAGAGCGTGTTTTTTTGCTTAAAAGCGAGAACAAACGGTTTCTTAGCCTAATTTGCAATCAATATATTACGTTAAATACTAGTGTATTTAGCGTATTTGACACATCGATGTTCTGACATGTAGCTAAAATGGGGATGGAGGGTGACGTTTTCAAGCTAACTGATTGTATTAAAAAGATATGGCTTAAAATTCGATAACAAGGTCATTAATCTTAAAAGAATTGCTTGATATAACCACTTTGGTGGTGGTTCAATACAGCAAAATTAGTACTAAAGCATAATAGTTCTTAAGTGTATGGGCTGTTGTGTTAGAAGATAGGTCAAGATATGTCATCTGATTTCTACGGCACCAGTGCCGCTTATGCACGTAAAGAAGCGGGTTACCGTGAAAAAGCATTAAAAATTTACCCGTGGGTATGTGGTCGTTGTTCTCGTGAATTTGTATATTCAAATCTCCGTGAATTAACCGTTCACCACGTAGATCATGATCATACTAATAATCCAGAAGATGGCAGTAACTGGGAACTACTTTGTTTATTCTGTCACGACCATGAGCATGAGAAATATACTGATGCGGATAACGGTCAAAGTAGTGTTATCCGTGCTGGTGAAAATGAGCATGAAGCTGCTACGTTCAACCCATTTGCAGATTTAAAAGCAATGATGGAAAAAGGCAAAAAGTAATAACTTGCTTATGCCAGCTAGAAAGATAAAAGGGACGATAATTCGTCCCTTTTTTGTTTCTGTCGTTTTGAAATATCTATTAGGTGCCTAGAATCTGTAATGGCAGGCTCAGTAAGGTATCGCCCATACTTGCAAAGTACCAAATAATTGCCATTAGCGAGGAAACAAGGCCGACATACCAAACGAAAGAGAAAATCTGTCCATAGCGATCAAGTGGAAGCAAATGACTATGATGGCGCTGTTTCCATTCAAAAACGATTTCAATACAGCCCATGATAAGTAAAAAACCAAAGAGGGTTAATCCTAGTTTATAGCTGAGAATGACACCACCAATAGCCGCGCCGGCACATAGAATAATGCCAAGCTTACTGTTCATAGAAAAGCTGATACTTTTCAGTACATGTCCACCATCTAACGGTAAAATAGGCAGTAGATTGAATAAATTCAGTAAAGCATTAAATACCGCGAGACCTGCAAAGAACATCTCGCCTGTGATCCAATAGGCAACCATACAGATCAAAGACATGATCAAACCAAAGAGTGGTCCCATAATAGAGATAACCACATCTTGCCAGCGAGTATTTATTTTCTCATCACTTAGCGCAAGCCCACCAAGAAAAGGCACAAGATAAATACCTTTGGTTTTCATACCAAAATATTTCATGGCACGGACGTGACCGTATTCATGAAAAACTAAACAAGCGATAAGTGCTAAAGCAAACTGAAATGAGAAAAGCCAAGAATAGGCAGCAAGGCTGGCTGACGCTAATACCACTTTGATCAGCTTGGCACTTTTTAATGCCTTCATACCGAGCGAGACTAGACCAATTATGCTGAATCTTCTTTCAGCAACAATTGGTGTATGAGGCGTTTGGCGCTCTATGTCTTTTTCGTTACGCTCACCCTGCGCGATAACTTGGTTATTCACTTGCGCTTGGTAACTGATCAAAAAAGGTTGCCATGAAAGATTACCTGATAGCTGGCATTCAATGGTTTCATCGCCATTTTGAAGCGCAAATTGGTGATGAAAATTGTTATTATCTGATGCTGAAGCATCTTTTTGTGAAACTAGCGTGTTGTCCCAGAACAACTGTTGCCAGCCTGCAAGTGAACCTTCTAAACGAAGCGGTTTACCTAAAAAGTCATCTAGTTGAAGCAGTTCCAATGCGTTACCTGTCTATCTAAGGTGAGTGAGAAAATTATACGGAAAAAAGCACAATGTTATAGCGTAAATGTGTAACGAGTTATGGATAATCTAGTGCTACTTTTATCTGTTCAATATTCTGGTTAAGCCAGTCTTTATTAATCGCTCCCCATTGTTCAATGCTGTAATGGCCTGTTTGATGTCGCTCACCCTTGGTTTGGGTAAATTGACAAATAATATCAAGTTCAATCAAGCTCTTGATAGTATCTTGTGCAGTACGGCGAGGCATACCTGAAAAGGCAATAATTTTAGGGACATTATTAATGCCATTTTCGATTAAATAAGCGATATAAAGACGACGATAAAAACTCGATTTTGTTTTGCTTAATTCCATATACAGATTCCGTTGAGTTGAAAAATTATCCTGGGGGATAAGTCAATAAACTTATGTTCTATTTTTGTAAAAATTTAAACTTATTACAAAATGAACTAATACCTTTAATTATGAGCTAATTTTAAATAATAAACATTTATTTTTTAATTGGTTAACGAATTTTTAAATAAAACCAACTTACAATAATGATTCTTTTAGTACGATGTTATGAGTAAATATTGAGATGTATATCAAATGAATTAGGGGAAATAATTTATTTACAATATTTTACTACCTCATTAGTTGTTAACCGCTTATTATGTCCGTCTACATGATTATGCGTTCTGTTGTCTTTTTGCACGATAGGAGGCAGAAGGCTATAAATATGACAAAAAATAACACTCCAAAATTTACCCTATCTCTTCTTCATCCCCGTTATTGGGGGACGCTTATTCTCGTTGGCGTAATGTATCTGCTGAGTTGTCTTCCGTACTCATGGCAATTAATGATGGGTAAAAACATCGGTCGCCTAGCGATTAAATTGATGAAAAAACGTCGCCGTACAATTGAGCGTAATTTAGAGCTATGTTTTCCTACGATGCTGGAAGAAGACAAACAACGTTTAATTGCAGAAAATATCGATAATACAGGTATGGGCCTGTTTGAAACTGGCATGGCATGGTTTTGGTCTGATGAACGCGTGAATCGCCATGTGACAATTGTGGGTCTTGAACAAATGGAACAACTTGCCAAAGAAGGCAAAGGCGCATTAATGGTTGCTGTGCATTCAATGAATCTTGAATTAGGTGCGCGTGCGTTTGGCATTAAAATGTCAGGTATGGGGGTTTATCGTCCTAATAGTAACCCTTGTTTTGATTACTTTCAGTATTTAGGTCGTTCACGCTCAAACCGTACTTTGATTGATCGTAAAGACGTAAAATCAATGTTGCAGGCATTAAAAACGGGTGAGCGAGTATGGTATGCACCCGATCATGATTATGGTCGTCGTCGTTCAACATTTGCGCCATTATTTGCAGTAGAGCAAGCGTGTACAACAACAGGTACAAGTTTGTTAGTTGATAATACTGATTGCGTTATCGTACCCTTTACTATGGTAAGAGACGATAAAGGGCATTACACACTAACCTTACGTAAAGCGGTTGAAGGGTTTCCGAAAAAAGATCCTGATGCAGCTGCAGCCTTCATCAATAAAATTGTTGAAGAATCAATTATGGCTGCGCCTAGCCAATATATGTGGCTACATCGTCGCTTTAAAACTCGCCCAGAAGGGCAAGAATGCTTGTATAAATAACCTAAGCTATCTGATTAATACTTTGAAGCCTGCAAATATTGCAGGCTTTTTATTTTTCAAAATCTTAACGCAAGCTGTCTATTTGCGATGATGATCACACTTGAGCTTGCAACTATTCCACAACTCAACATAAAATACTGTTACTAACTGCTTAGAAATACTATCAATATAATTAGAAATTTATACTTCACTAAGCAGACATACATTGTAACGGGATTATCGTCGCTATGAGAAAGTTCACAGCTCCAACGTTTACTTCATCTTTTTTACATCCTAGATATTGGCCTGTTCTGATATCTATGGCAGTGATGTATTTAATTAGTTGGTTGCCTTATTTTATACAATTTCGCTTAGGTCAAAATGTTGGACGTTTAGTAATGCATTTTATGCGTGACCGACGTAAAACGATTGAGCGTAATTTAGAGTTGTGCTTTCCAGATATGGATATTAATGAGCGTAATAAGCTTATTAAACAAAATATCGATAATACTGGCCTAGCGTTATTTGAAACCAGTATGGCATGGTTTTGGCCTGACTTACGGGTTGAGCGCCACGTTAAGGTTGAAGGTTTAGAGCATGTTTATAAGCTGCAAGAACAAGGAAAAGGGATCTTGTTAATTGCTGTTCATTCACTGAACCTTGAATTAGGTGCGCGTGCTTTTGGTTTACATACGCCAGGTGTCGGCGTATATCGTCCTAATAACAATCCATGTTTTGATTTCTTTCAATTTAAAGGGCGTGTCCGTTCAAATAAACATATGCGTGATCGTAAAGATTTAAAAGGCATGTTTCAGGATTTAAGACAGGGTGAAATGCTGTGGTATGCACCCGATCATGATTATGGTCGTGGCCGAAATTCCACATTCGCACCTTTATTTGCGGTAGAGCAAGCGTGTACAACGACAGGTACCAGTTTATTGATTGATAATACTGATGCGGTGCCATTACCTTTTGCGATGATCCGTGATACTGATAGCGGTCAATATACGTTGAAAATATTTCCACCTTTGGAAGCGTTTCCACACAACGACCCAGATGCCGCTGCGGCTTATATTAATAAAGCGGTAGAGCACTCTATTTTGGCAGCACCTTCGCAATATATGTGGTTACATCACCGCTTTAAAACTCGCCCAGAGGGTGAACCATGTTTATATAAGTAGTTAGACAAAGATAGCGAATATATAAAGAGAGAATAGAAATGCCGAAGGTTATTATCTTCGGCTTTTTTATATCTAACCTAATATTTTCTATCAGGGAAAATATTAAAAGTCGTAAGTAATACTGACCGTACTGTATATCTCATCGTTACTTTTATCACTTGCTACTTCTGTATTGTAGATATATTGGGTATCTAACATGAGTGCAATATGATCAATTAATCGGTTCTTTACAAAGGCTTTTACATCATAGGTTGTATTTGAACGACCATAGTCAATATTACTTTCAAGCCCAGCAGAAAAAGTCGGAGTGAACTGTTTTTTTGCACGCAAGAATACATTGGCAATCATGTTTTTTTCAGTTTGATTTGGATAATCGGGATCATTTTTTTGGCGACGACTATGACGATAACCCGGACCACCACCAACCGTTAGTTTTGTTGTTTTGGTGTTATAAAATTTGTAGCCTAAACCGGTCGAGACAATATATTCACTGTGGTATGTGCCAAATTGATCGTGGTTATAGGTATTACTTAAATAAGTAAAAGAATGAGGCCCGATGGCATATTCATTTTTTAGTGCTATTTGGTATTTATTAACACCATCTTCTTCTTTAGTGCTATCGGTATAAAAAGAGCTTAATGATAATTTATTCGACCAATTATTTTTATCGTAATTAAAATCAGTACCGGAATTTAACGACATAGAAGTGTTGGTCGTTTTTGAATAGATAAAGCCCAGCTTTGCTGAACCATCAAAGGCTGGGGTTGGGGTACTTTGTGCTGTATTGGATGACGTTGTTGCGAAAGCCATCTGACACAAAAGGGGGGAAAGTAGCAATATAGAGTATCGTTTCATTGTCTCGCAGCCAAAAATAAATGTCGCGGACAATATAGGTGATGAAGGTTAATGTGCTGTCAGAACTGTGTGATAGCTATGTGTGAAATATCAGCCGTATGATTATCAGTGTCGCTATCTATTCTTTAAGTAATTAATTAATCGTTGGTTAGCGTTATAAAGTAGTTTGAATTTCTCACTATCACCATTTTCACGATCAGGGTGCCATTGTAATGCTAAACGACGCCATTGTTTTCTGACTTCCGCTAGTGATGCTGTATTGGATAAAGAAAATAAATCAAAATCATCATCAATGGATGTCGTGGTAATATTAATTGGCTGGTTATTAATATGTTGCTGGTATCGTCGCCAAAAAGAGCTCAGTAGTTGCTCTATCGCATCGCCATTAGCATGATAGTTCTTCCAGTCTAAATAATACTCCCGTAGCGGATCTTCTTGTTCTATATGATGGGTCTGATAAACAATATTAAGCAATTGAATATCCATTGCTTGAACTTGTAGCCACTGTTTTGGAAACAATAAAATCTGCAGTTGGTAGAGTGCATTCATTAATAAGAAATTACGTTTGAAGAGATCCTTATTGCTGTCACTATCAAGCGTATCTAACATTTCTTTTTCACGTAATGCTTGGCTAAGGGTGTGGATCATCCAGTTTTTTGGTTGGTGTTGCAGTAAGGACAGGATCGGCCAAATAAGCGGGTTCTCGTGTTCGAGTTGAAAATCAATTGGCTGATTAGTCATTGGCTTCCCAATATTTAAGCATAAAAAATGGCATACGTTATGATTAATGTAGCAAATTTTTAACAATATTGAGAGTGGTAAGAGTTAAAAATAAAAAAGGCTAGCACTAAGCTAGCCTTTTAACTCATTGTTTATACATTACATAAATAATGAGTAGAAGATTGCAGAGATAGAAACAAGGCCGATAACCGTCACAAATACATTGCTGATTGCGCCTGAGTATTTCTTCATGGATGGTACTTTTTTGATTGCGTACATTGGCATAATAAAAAGCAACATCGCAATAATAGGGCCACCTAAGCTTTCAATCATACCGAGAATACTTGGGTTTAGTGTCGCTACAGCCCATGTTGTTACTAGCATAAAGATTGCTGTAAAGCGGTTTAGTGCTTTTTTTGAGATCTCTTTATTCTTATCACGAGTAACTTTGATCACTAAACCATTTAGGCCTTCACTGGCGCCTAAGTAGTGGCCAAGGAAAGACTTAGTAATTGCAATAATTGCTACAATCGGCGCAACGTAAGCAATGATCGGTGTATCAAAGTGGTTCGCTAAGTAAGTTAGAATCGATACGTTATTTGCTTTAGCTTCTGCTAGATTTTCAGGTGATAAGCTTAATACGCAGCTGAAAACGAAGAACATTACGGTTAATACCATCATAATGTGTGCACGGGCTAGAATACGTGAACTTTGACGCTCTGCGTTTTCGCCGTATTCTTTTTGCTTAGCGACAGCAAATGATGAGATAACAGGTGAGTGGTTAAACGAAAAAACCATTACCGGTAAGATTAGCCATACAGCAAGCATTACTGAGTTTAAGCCACCATCTGCTGGGATGATGTTATGGAAGATAGAGTCATTCCAGTACGGTACAAGAAACAGTGCCAACATTAATAATACAGCAACGAATGGGAATACTAAGATACTCATAGCCTTAACAATTAATTGCTCACCTAAACGAACAATTGCCATTAAACCAAGGATCAATACTAACGCTAAAATTGCACGTGCTGGTGGCTCTATACCTAACTGGTTAAGCATAAAGCTTTCAACTGTATTTGTTAGTGCAACACTATAAACTAATAGAATGGGGTAGATAGCAAAGAAATAAAGTAATGTGATCACTTTGCCCATGCCCTTACCAAAGTGCTCTTCTACTACTTCAGTAATATCAGCACCCGGATTCGAACTTGATAACACAAAACGTGTCATCGCACGGTGGGCAAAGAATGTCATTGGAAATGCAAGAGCGGCCATTACAAGTAATGGAATTAAACCGCCAACACCCGCATTAATGGGTAAAAATAGAGTACCTGCACCCACGGCGGTACCGTATAGGCCAAGCATCCATAATGTATCACTTTTGCTCCACCCTAATTTTTTGTTTTGTGCAGAAGTCGTCGCCGTTAAATTTTGTGCGGTGTCCATAATGGACATCTCCTTTATAAGTATTATGTTTAACTTTCAAAGGGCTGAGTTATTCTGATCTTCCTTGGTCGCATACGCGAAGAGCAACAGATAAAGCTTCAAAAAATAAGAAGTAGTGAACGTGCGATTTGATGGTGAAATATAGGATATATACTCTATATTCAGTGACGGGTCCGTTGTCGATCTTGTGTTTCCATACTTACATCAAGCAAGTTATAAACAATGTCTGCTGTGATTCTCTCTTATAATAACCTTGTAAATAGTCCCCTTATCGAAGAGCGCGCATTATAGGGGAAAAAACTTGGGTTCAACAAATTTTGCAGAGAAAAAATTTACGTTTGCTTAAAAAGCATGCAAGTGCGTTAACGTTATATTAATAACATTATTATGTAGTGATAATGGTAGGGGTTTTATGTCATAAGAGTGTATATATTGGATAAAATATGCAATTTGTATGATTAAAATGACTTTTAAACTATATTTTTGAATAATGCGTCTTGAGTATATTTTTTACAATATTATTTTAATCCATGCAAAAAAAGTTTAAAAAAAGGAAGGCAAAGAGCCTTCCTTTTTTAACTATTTGGATAAAATCAGTCGCGGAAATTATCAAACTGGAATGGTTGGCCTAACTCTTGTTCACGCACCAGTGACATAGTCGCTTGTAGATCATCACGCTTCTTACCCGTTACGCGCAGTTTCTCACCTTGGATAGAAACTTGAACTTTCAGTTTAGCGTCTTTAATCGCTTTCACTAATTTCTTCGCGTTTGTGGTTTCTACGCCTTGCTTAAATTCAATATTTTGAGACGCAGTTTTACCTGAGAAAGTGACTGCTTTACGCTCAAGCGCATTAGCATCAACACCACGTTTAGCAAGGTTACTACGTAAAATTGCAACAATTTGGTCTACTTGGAATTCAGACTCAGATGTGATTTTTACGATTTCTTTATTTAATTCAATGCTTGATTCAACATTACGGAAGTCGAAACGCGTGTCTAATTCACGCTTTGAGTTGTCTACCGCATTCTTGATTTCTACGGAATCTACTTCTGAAACAATATCAAAAGATGGCATGTTTATGGCCTCTTATCATAAGTCTAAGGGAATATTTCCCATCTACATTAACACGAATAGTATACCGTTTATTAATGAAGGAGAAGCAATCTATGCCTCTCTTTCTATCTCGGTATTATATATCATCAAATTGTTTTTATTGATATTTTAGCGTTGTGCTGTTTTAACAGCATCCGCTAGCATATCGAGCATCTTAAGCGTGTCTTTCCAATGAATACAAGGGTCAGTAATAGATTTACCGTAAACAAGCTCATCAAGTTTGTTTTCAATAACCGCTTGATTCCCTTCTTCAATAAAGCTTTCTGCCATGATGCCCGCAATTGAATGGCTACCATTTTTCAATTGTTCACAAATTTCAGCAGCAACATCTAATTGACGTTTATGCTGTTTTTGGCAATTACCATGACTAAAATCGACAATTAATCGCTGTGGTAATTCAAACTCGGCTAATGCCTCACATGCTGTTGCGATGTCTTCAGCGTGGTAGTTTGGCATTTTACCGCCACGTAAAATAATATGACCGTAAGGATTACCGGAAGTACGGTAAATTGTCATTTGTCCATTTTTTGCCGGTGAGCAGAAAAGGTGAGATTCACGTGTGGCGCGAATAGCATCAATCGCAATTTTGGTATTACCGTCAGTGCCGTTTTTAAAGCCAACTGGACACGACAGTGCTGATGCCATTTCACGGTGGATCTGAGATTCGGTAGTACGCGCACCAATGGCTCCCCAACTGATAAGATCAGCAAGGTATTGACCAGTGATCATATCGAGGAATTCAGTCGCAGTAGGTAAGCCTAGCGAGTTAATATCAATTAATAGTTTGCGTGCTTTTTTTAAACCAGTTGCTAAATCTAAACTGCCATCTAAATGTGGATCAGTAACTAAACCCTTCCAGCCAACAACAGTGCGTGGCTTTTCGAAATAGGTACGCATTACGATAAACAATTGGTCTTTATATGTTTCTTGTACAGCAACAAGGCGTTTCGCATAATCAACTGCGGCATCGGTATCATGTATAGAACATGGCCCAACAATCACCAGTAAACGGGAATCTTGACCCGTTAAAATTGCTTCAATCTGTTTGCGAGAGTGGTCTACATGCGCCGCAATTTCATCAGTCATTGGTGATGTTGCTTCAATTTCAGCAGGAGTTGGCATCAAGCCTAAACTCACGGTGCGAAGTTCATCTGTTTTCATTGGCATAATATGTTTGCCTACCTTGGGGATCTCTGTAATAACATCGCTAAGATATCCCAAAAATCGATTTTAATAAACCAAACTTGTGATATCACTTAGCTTTCTAACCATCCTATGACTACGATTGAAAACTAATGATGATTTTGTAATCAAGAAAAGATCGAACTTTAAAGTTTGATTGATATGAATAAGTTATCAGTAATTAGCTTTAGTTCTTGCCTCATAATTCAACACAAAGTAAGGTCGATATACAGTAATGGTGTTTAATGTATTTTTGAATACACAGGGTTTAGATGACGATTTATTTAAATACTCGTCTTATTAACAAGGAAGTATTGGTGTTTTATGACAACTGAAAATGAATTAACGTTAACTGCAATGTTGACGTCATCAGTGCAGTTAACTGGACTTGAAAGTGGTGAGGTGGGGATTGTCTCACTCGATGATCTTATTGCTCATGATATTGGTGTTCACCCTTGTGCTGTTACAAAGCCTGAATCACTTTCTACTGAAACGACAGCGGCTATTTTTGATGCGCTAGAAGCCGATAATCAAACGCCTGTCGCTGAGTTATTTGTAACCAAACTTAGCCAGTTATTAATTGCAGCGGCAGCCACACAAGGTGATGCGCCGTTAAAAGTATGTTTAACCAGTGATAACTCATATTCTCGTAGCCATTTATTAGGTGCGGAAGTAGAGCCAGACGAAATTAACCCAGCAATGGGATTACGTGGTGCATCTCGACTAGGTCATGCCGATTACCGAAAAGAGTTTGAGCTAGAATGTGAAGCGATTAAACGCGCACGCCTTGATGCGAAAAATATCGAACTTGTTGTACCGTTTGTTCGTACGTTCAGTGAAGCGGCAACAGTGATTGATTTATTGGCTGAGCAAGGATTATGTCGCGGTGCTGATGATTTAAAAGTCTTTATGATGTGTAGTGTCCCTTCTAATGCATTATTAGCAGAAACATTCTTGCAGTATTTTGATGGTTTTATTGTTGATGTTGAGCAATTAGCGCAATTTACTCTTGGTCAAGATATTGAGAATACATCGCTAAACTACATGTCGGATGCACAAAACGACGCGCTACTTTTGTTAGTGAAAATGTTATTAACCTCGGTTGGAAACTCGAATAAGCCGTGCTTGGTATACAGTCGTTTTATTGAAGACTCACCACGTTTTAGTTCATGGTTACAAGAGCAAGGTGTCACTCACGTTATATGTTGAGCTAATGCTAAATAGCTAGTGCTATAGAATTAAAAACGGCATGGTTAATTTTAACCATGCCGTTATATTTTGTATTTTATAAAGAGAATAGGCTGAATTAATCCATTTCTTGCATAGCAGAAACAACAGAAGGATCGTTGATTAGGTTAAATAACAAGCTTTTTGCCGAAGCGCGTTGAGCGTCAGATAAAACTTTTTTCGGGTTTTCACGGGTTAGCGTCAAAATACTGGTGACAAATTTACTGTTCGTACCTGAGAGCTCATAAGCAAAGCGTAATGTATCCATTAATTCTGCTTGAGGTAGGCTATAAACGGCCATTTCACAACTCAAACCATCCATAGCAAGGAAGTTGTTTACTATTTCTTTCTGCTTAGCATTAAACTTTTGTTTGGCTTCAAAAGCATCAATTAAAGCCTGTACTCGATCGGCGATGGCTACAGGTACTTCCATTGTTTTCGTTTTATGAGTCATTGCTGATTCTCCCGACATAGCTGTAAATATATTATTGAGTCAGTTTACGTTGTTGTTTAACGTTTGGCATTTCTTTATTTAGACATAATGCAAGTGTCAAAATTGTTATCAAAACCGATTATTCACCATTCGTATCATCATGATAAGGTTTTGTATTCTTAATTAATTTCAATTGCACAATTAACTCATCTAAACGATAAACCAATTGACGTGTTAGCCATAGATAACCATAAGGGCCCAATAAAATCGAGTCTTTTGGTTGTGATATTTGTAATGCCATCTGTTTTAGTTGATGAATGTCCGGCAGTTCAATATTAAGATCTTTATCATCGGCTAATTGATTTAAAATCAACACAATTTGCTGCTGATAGTTTTTCAATCCTGTTTGCTCTAATAACTTACGGCGACCGATATCTGAGCTCCAATGGGTTTCGATGAGTTGTTCAATTAAGCTAATCATTGAACTTTGAATCGTTACAATCGCTTTATAGTGTCCTGTTGACTTTGGGTTTTCTTTTTGTACATTCGCCAGCAAACTAATCATTTTTATTTGGCGTTCATTCACTTGGTTTTTGATCCGCGCTAGGATCTTAATACTTGGTATATGGGCTGATGCATGTGCTTGATAAAGCTGACGTAAATCATGCATGTTTTGATTAAATAGCATATCCCATGAATATTTAGCGCGAATAGGGAAGAGCATTGAAAAAGACATCGCGATCAAACTACCAATAATGATATTAGTGACTCGCCATAATGCAACAGAGACTTCTTGGGCACTGTTACCTTGATATGCCACGATGATCAGCGTCATTACGGCTAAGAAAAAGATATATGTATTTTTACCATGTGACTTAAGCGACAGTAAAAAACACCAGGTTAGTATCCAAATAGGAATAAATGCAACGAGGTTTTGTGGAAAAAAGACAGTAACTAAACCTAAAATGGCGCCGAGTAATGTTCCACCTACACGTTGAAAGCCTTTTTGTTTGATCACGCCTGCATAAGGCTGCATTAACACCACTGCGACTGTGACTGGTCCCCACATTGAATGAGGTACTGGAATAAAGTGATAAAAGACCAAGCTAAATGCGATAGCCATAGTGACACGAAGGGCATGAGAAAATTGTGCGTGCGTTAACAGCAAATTTTTAAAACGAAGATACATAGCGTGCCATAAAGTTAGGTAATTACTTGCTGTGATTATGCGATTAAAATCATAGTCTATCCACCTATTTATGTGTTGTAGGTATCGGGTATCTAACGGGTTACTAAAAATTATGCTGTTATTTTGTAATGGATATTTATTTATCGGCGGATCACTTTTCTTGGTACGACTTCAACGCCTTGCTGATAATGACCTTGAACTGCAGAGAGGGCGAGTTGTAGCGCATGATCAGCAATTAAATCGAATTGCTGTGGGAGTGATTGGATTTTATTGGGTAAAAAATCAAGTAATCGATTATCACCAAAGGTTGCCAAGTATGTTTTTGCCATTACATCGGGATACTTTAACAAACAATCTAGAATACCCTCAAACAAGGTATAAGAAGTGGCAAGGATAGCTTCAGGAAAACAGTTTTCATCAATCCATTGTTGAGCAATTAGTGCACCATGGTGTTGGCTAAATTGCTCACCATAGGCAAGGCTAACATTCATTGTTTTAGGGTGATTGTTGATTGCAGCTTGAAAACCTTGCTCTCGCTCAATAGAAACACCCAGTTCCGCAACGGCGCCAATTAAGCCGATCGATGAAATAGGTTGATCTAACAATGCGTTCGTTAATGCATAGGCACCATCAAGATCTTCACTGATAACGGATGCAAAGTATTCGTCATCTAACGCGCGATCAATGGCGATAACAGGGGTACCTTTTGCCTGTACTTTTTTGTAAAACTCATTATCAGCAGGAAGGGCACTCGCAACAATAAGTGCGTCTAATTTACGACTTAATAATAGATTTGCGACGTCTACTTCAGTGACAGGATCATCATCACTACACGAGATAATAACTTGATAACCTGCAGTTCTAGCATTCAACTCTAGTAACTTAGCAATCTTTGCATAGCTCGTATTGTCGAGATCGGGGATGATCAAACCTAGCGATTGACTACTTCCTGCACGAAGGGAAGACGCCGCGTGATTGGGGCGATAATTGTGCGCATTAACCACAGCGAGGACTTTTTGTTGTGTCTTGTTACTGATTCGATATTGCTCAGCTTTACCGTTAATAATATAGCTAGCTGTGGTTCTTGATACACCAGCAAGCTTGGCAATTTCATTCAATGTCATCAGTTGATACTTCCATTTAAAGCTGTTTTCTCAGCGCGTTTTGCTATAAATAGCAATTCCTATCCTTATTTCATAACACTAGATATAGATTTAAGGCCAATTTGTGCGTCTCATCATAGATCTAATAATCGCTATGCGTTGATCAATTGTAATTTAAGCTGAAACGATTCAGTATTCAAGCTGAAAGGTTTCAGCAGAATCTATAGGTATAAAATGTTCCCATAATTCGACTGAAACTTTTAATTTGCCCATTTGCTGAAACGATTCAGCCAATATGAATAAGATTCGATACTATCGGAGTTAGAGATGTTGTCATTATCAAAACACGATATTGCTTTGCGTAAATCAGCAAACAATAAACAAGATGCAATCAAAGTACTGGCATCAGAGTTAGAGTCAGAAGGCTTAGTTAAAACGGGATACGTCAATGGTATGTTGGCGCGTGAAGCCCAAAACTCAACCTATCTTGGTAATGGTATAGCGATCCCACACGGTACAACAGAGACGCGAAATCTTGTTAATAAAACCGGTGTAAAGGTTCATCATTTTCCTCAAGGCGTAGACTGGGGCGAGGGGCAAACTGTTTATTTAGCCATTGGGATCGCTGCTAAATCCGATGAGCACCTTGAGATTTTAAAGCAATTAACCAAAGTGCTGTCAGCAGATGGTATCGATGAGAAATTAAAGCGTTGTGATTCAGCAGATGAAGTTATTACGATTTTAATGGGTTCAGAGCAATCGGAAGCAGAATGCAATGCTCAACTTGTTTTAAAAGATTTTCCAGCAACTGATTTATTACAGCTAAGTGCGGTTGCTGCCGGTTTAATAAAGCATCAAGGCTTTGCGAGCAAGCAAATGGTGGCGGATGTTGTCGCAAAAGAGCCGAGTTACTTAGGTCAGGGATTGTGGTTAATAAGTTGCAATCAAGAGGTTGAGCGAACAGCGATTGCTATTGTGACACCATCAGTAATCTTTGAAGAGCACAATCATCCAGTTAAAGGGGTAATTGTTATTGCGGCGAAAAACAGTAGCTATATTGCCAATATTGAACGACTCACTCAGCTGATTTATAGCCAAACGGTTGATGCGTTTTTGTCATCAAGCCCAGAGCAAATGTGTGCAGTGCTTTCTCAAACTCAATTAGAAGGCAATAGCGCAATATTTACGATTAAAAACCCGCATGGCTTACATGCTCGTCCGGGGGCAATGCTGGTTAATACCACCAAGAAGTTTGATGCAGATATACAAGTCGTTAATGTTTCTGGCGGCAGCAAAGCGGTTAATGCAAAGAGCTTAATGAAAGTGATTGGGCTTGGTGTTAAATGTGGTAACGAATTGAAATTTACAGCCAGTGGTAGTGATGCTGAACAAGCACTAACGGCGATCGGACAAGCTATTGCCGATGGTTTAGGCGAGAAACTTTAAGGGTGAAAATAATGAGCGAAACAGAAATTAAACCGTCACTTAAAGTTGTCGCCGTGACGTTAAATCCTGCCTTGGATCTAACTGGGCACCTATCATCTCTTACTGCCGGTACGGTAAATGTGGTGGATTCAGGTTCACTTCATCCAGCAGGTAAAGGCGTTAATGTTGCAAAAGTACTCGCGGAATTAGGTGCGGAAGTAACGGTAACGGGATTATTAGGCCGTGAAAATCAAGACGGTTTTTGTCAGTTATTTGAACAGATCGGTGTTATTGATAAATTTGTCAGGGTATCAGGCGCAACACGTATTAACGTTAAATTGGTTGAGCAAGATGGGCGAGTAAGCGACATAAACTTCCCCGGTGTTGAAGTAAATGCCACTGACATTGCGAAATTTGAAGCGACATTATTTGAACTGGCAAATAGCCATGACGTTTTTGTTATCGCAGGTAGTTTACCCCGTGGAATTTCAACCCAGCAATGTGCGAAATGGATCGAGCAACTTCAACAGCAAGGTAAGCAAGTGTTGTTTGATAGCAGTAAAGCGGCTTTTGCTGAAGGGTTAGACGCAAAACCATGGCTGGTTAAACCGAATGATGAAGAATTAGCGGACTGGGCAAAATGCGAATTACACAGCGATGAAGAAATCATTGAAGTAGCAGAGCAGCTTGCTACTAAAGGCATTGAAAATGTAGTGGTGTCACTGGGTGCGAAAGGAGTGATGTGGCGCAATCATGAAGGTTGGTTACGTGCCGAGCCGCCTAAAATGACGGTAGTTAGTACTGTTGGTGCAGGTGATACCTTAGTTGCAGGTATGTGTTGGGGGCATCTACAGCATTGGACAAAATCAGAGACATTACGTTTTGCAACGGCGCTATCAGCGTATGCGGTCACACAAGTGGGTGTTGGCGTTGATGATATAAACGCAGTCAAAGCAATCGAAGAAAACGTTCAGCTTTCATAACAACATAAAAATATAACGTGAAAAGTGCAGAGGTCGAATAATGAATATTAGTATTATTACCGCATGTCCAAGCGGTATCGCAACAAGCTTAATTGCTGCCGGTTTACTTGAAAAAGCCGCCGCCGAATTAAAATGGCAAGCCAATATTGAGCGCCATACATCGTTAAAAGCAACCAATATGCTGACACAACTACAGATCGAACAAGCTGACTGTATTGTGATTGCCGCTAATGAAAATCTCGCCATTGATGAGCAACGTTTTGTTGGTAAGCGAGTCTTTCGTGCAGATGTTACCGCTTGCATGGAAAACCCAACCGCGTGGCTACAAAAAGCGGTTGAATTGGCATCAGAACTGACGGTTGAAAGTGTGGCAACTCAAGCGATATCGACCAAGAAAAAGATTGTCGCAATCACCGCGTGCCCAACAGGTGTTGCGCATACGTTTATGGCAGCTGAAGCGCTAGAGACCGAAGCTAAACGTCAAGGTTATGAGATTAAAGTTGAAACACGTGGTTCAGTTGGTGCTAAAAACCAGTTAACAGTCGAGGAAATTGAAGCTGCTGACTTAGTGATTATCGCCGCCGACATTGATGTCGACTTATCACGTTTTAATGGCAAAGCACTGTATAAAACCAGTACTGGATTGGCACTAAAGAAAACAGCCCAAGAAATAGAGAAAGCGTTTGAACAAGCAACGCCTTATACACATACCGTTAAAGAAAATAGCGAGAAGAAAGAAGAAAAAGCAGGCGTTTATAAACACTTAATGACAGGTGTATCTTACATGTTGCCATTAGTTGTTGCCGGTGGTTTGTCTATTGCACTGTCGTTTGTTTTTGGTATCGAGGCATTTAAAGAGCAGGGCACATTAGCGGCGGCCTTAATGAAAATTGGTGGTGAATCTGCCTTTGCATTGATGGTTCCTGTATTAGCTGGCTTTATCGCTTTCTCCATTGCAGATCGCCCGGGTCTAGCACCTGGCTTAATTGGCGGTATGTTAGCAAGTGCGACAGGTGCGGGATTCTTAGGCGGTATTGTTGCAGGTTTCCTCGCAGGTTACAGTGCAAAATTCTTAGCCGAAAAAGTGAAACTGCCACAATCAATGGATGCATTAAAACCTATTTTAATCATTCCGCTGGTGGCGAGTTTAATTACCGGTCTTGTAATGATCTACATTGTTGGTGGTCCAGTATCGGCAGCAATGGAAGGATTAACCCACTTCCTAAATACAATGGGCTCTGCAAATGCTGTGCTTTTAGGTGTGATTTTAGGTTGTATGATGTGTTTTGACCTTGGTGGGCCAGTGAATAAAGCAGCTTACACCTTTGGTGTGGGTTTATTAGCGTCACATACTTATGCGCCAATGGCTGCGGTAATGGCTGCAGGTATGGTACCAGCAATGGGCATGGGTTTAGCAACGTTCCTTGCAAAACGTAAATTTGCAGCAAGTGAAAATGAAGCGGGTAAAGCCTCTTTCGTATTAGGTTTATGCTTTATCTCTGAAGGTGCGATTCCATTTGCAGCGCGCGATCCTATGCGTGTGATTCCATGCTGTATGCTAGGTGGCGCATTAACAGGCGCATTGTCTATGTTATTTGGTGCAAAACTAATGGCTCCACATGGTGGTCTGTTTGTACTGTTGATCCCTAACGCCATCACACCGCCACTACTTTACCTTGTTGCAATTATTGCAGGTACATTAGTAACGGGTATTTCTTACGCGATATTAAAGCGTCCAGAGCAAAGCTCGGCAACAGAACTAGATACAGCAAAAGCGTAATATAACGACAGATATAAAAATGGCGGGATGTATTGAATACACTTTATTAGAAAGTATATTCAGTCCATCTCGCCATTTTTTTGCTTAAAGTTTAACGTTGTGTTTACTGAGCAGGTTTCGCTTTATTTCGTGGGTTACGTGGAATGCCCGTATCACGATCAGTAATTGGTTTACGACGTTTAGGCTTAGTTGATTTTGTATTTTCACCACGTGGCGCATTGTTTTTCGAGCGTGTATCGCGACGAGGTTTACGCTCAGAATTTTCGCTATCACCGTCACGAGATGTCATTGGTTTTTTAAACTTAGGCTTATAGTTTAAAACCGAAACCGGTACGTCTTTTTTCGGTACAAAACCTTCGATTTCTTTACGTGTGATCAAATGACCAAGTAGGCTTTCAATCATGCATAGATTTTTAAAGTTATCGCGTGAAACAAATGAAATCGCTTCACCCGATGCTCCTGCACGACCCGTACGACCAATACGGTGAACATATTCTTCTGGTGGGAACGGCAGATCGTAGTTAACAACACGAGTCAGTTGCTCAATATCGATACCACGCGAAGCGACGCCAGTGGCAATAAGATATTGCAATTTACCGTTTTTAAAATCTTCCAGTAATTGAGAACGTACGGCTTGGCTACGACCACTGTGGAAAGACTCAGCGGAAATGCCACGCTTTTCTAATTGGGTAACCAGTTTTGCTGCACCATGTTTAGTTTCGATAAAGATTAATGCTTGATCCCATTTTTGTTCTTGGATCAAATGGCTCAGCAGTGCTGATTTCATGTCTTTATCAACAGTAACAAGCCATTGATCGATTTTTGGATCAGCAGAAGCATCTTTTGCAACTGAGATTTCAATGGGATTACGCACCGCTGTTTTTGCAAGAAAGCGTACTTGATCAGAAAGCGTTGCAGAGAACAGCATGTTTTGACGATCAACAGGTAAACGCTCAACAATCTTATTAATGTCTTCAATAAAGCCCATATCTAACATACGGTCAGCTTCATCAAGTACAAGAATTTCAATGGCATCAAAGTGGATTGCACGCTTAGTGTACATATCTAATAGACGACCGGGAGTGGCGACAAGAATATCAACACCTTCAATTAAGCGACGTTTCTGTGGTTCGTAATCAACACCACCGTACATTGCCATTGACGTTAAATTTAAGTGCTTACTGTATTGCTTAATATTGTCTTCTACTTGAACGGCTAATTCACGTGTAGGCGCAAGAATGAGCGCACGTATACGTTTTGCGCGAACTTTGGTGCCATCATCTAGCATTTGTAGAATAGGCAGTACAAAACTGGCGGTTTTACCCGTACCTGTTTGTGCTGCTGCCATCAAGTTTTTACCGGTTAGTGCAACAGGAATGGCTTTTTCTTGAATAGGAGTAGGAGAGGTGTAACCCATTTCGGTTACGGCTTTAACGATAGAATCGTTTAATCCAAGCTTAGAGAATGGCATGTAGAATCTCAAAATAAATCATTAAATAGCTAATGCGGCGCACTAACTAACGCAAATACGTACATATTATACCACGCTTAACAATCAGCTGTATGTAGTCAGGCAGAGAAGACAAAAGCAACTAGTTACTAATGATGTTGTTTCTCACTAATGCGCGGCGGACATTATTACAAAGTTTGCCAAATCGACGGATCTCATCAAATTGCGGTGTTTCACCTCGTGAAATAGCGGATTCCCAATAGGTTAAATCAGTATCAACGAGCTCTAACAATTTTTTAGGACAACCGACGCATTTGTTATCAGGGCCACAGACAAACGTACTTTCATCATAAAGAGGAAATTGTTCTTTTACTTGGCTGATTATACTCAACATCGCCGTTTTACGGTCGGGCTTCTTATTCATCATAAAGACTTCCGATAAAATAATATTCTAAAACAGCATAAAACAAATATCTATTGGTAATCATCCTATACTTATGAAAGGTAATAAAACGAAAATATAGATAAATATCATATTGATATAAAACACTATTTTTATTCAATGATCATGTCTAAAAAATTAGCCATAAAGCGCAAATATGCTTTGCAAAATGCATTTTGAGAATAACAGTTTTAATTAATAAGACTTAATTGCCTGATAAATCAATAAGTTGCCTGTTTGATAAGTTGGCTGGTTAATTGCTCTGTTTTTAGGTAAGTCACTTGATTGTGTGTTGATAAAATTCAGTATTGCAGGGTGATAAGGATGGCAAGAATGATTCAAAGGCGAGATCTCTCGAAATTCGTAGCATCTTTTATGTTTATGACTTGGGCGTTATTGAGTAGTAATGCCTTTGCACAGCAAGATATGGTCGCAGAGCCTGATTGGTTAAAAGCGCAGATTGCAGATAAACAGCCTGTTGTGATTTTCGATGCCCGTGCGAAAGAAGATTATGATAAAGGCCATATACCTACCGCAATCAGTTTTCCTGTGGATGATACTTACGTTATCAAAGACGGTGTTTATTACGTTAAAAATAAGGTCACTATTGCCCCTCTTTTACGTAAAAAAGGGGTAACAAAAGACACCAAGATAATTGTTTATGATCAAGGTGAGCTTATGCATGCGTCACGCTTATTTTGGGTATTAGAGCTATATGGCGTGAAAAATGTCGCCATACTCAATGGCGGACTGAATGCATGGCAACAACATAATGCTTTGTCCCAAACAGCAAATAGATTACCTAAGTCTGATTTTGTTCCTGTCTTAAAATCGAATATTTATGCGAGTACGACAGTAGCAAAAGTCGCTGTCCATAACCCTAATTATGAGCTTTATGATAGCCGCACATATGATGAATATTTAGGGAAAAAATCCGTGACTGATAAATATGGTCGAATACCTAAAGCTAAATATATCGAGTTGAATGAGTTTTTTACGACTAATGCAGATGGTCAAAAAATCTTAAAACCTAAATCAGAATTGTCTGACATATTAAGTAAATTAGATAATAACAAGAAAACAATTACATACTGTAATAAAGGTACGGCTTCAACGTTATCTTATTTCTTATTTAAACAAGCTGGATTTAATGTCGCTCATTATGATGGTTCATGGTTAGATTGGTCTGCAAAAGGACTACCCATAGAGAAGTAATATTATCTAAAGGGTTAATGATGAAAAATAAATTGGACGATAATTGTCTTAAAAATGGAAAGAATGAGCGATTAAACGCCAAGATATCACATGATATTGATGTGCATCATTTGTACCATAAAACGAGTTTATTCAGTAAAATAGCGCTGGTAATGAGCAGTGTTCTACTGTGTGTGATGTTAACCGCGCTATATATTAGTTATTACAACAATACCCAGCGAGTCGTCAAAGACATTAAAGTAATGATGAATACCTTTTCACCATTAATGATTGATGCCGCTATTTATAAAGATACAGAAACGTCGATAGAATTAAATCGCTCATTGGAAACCCATAAAAAAATACTCTCTTTATCATTGTATGATTTAGATGGGGATTTAATCCATTTTTATGAGAAGAATGATGGCAACACTTATACACCATTAGCACAAGCCCCTGGTTTATCTATTTATGATGGGAACTATACCCTTACTTATCCAGTATCTTTTAATGGCGATAATATTTTTAATTACGTTATATATTACAGTTCGGCTGACATTATTCGGACGATATTAATACAGCTTTTTGTTTTTATTCTCCCGTTCTTGTTTTTTATTATCTTTATTTTAGTGTACATGTACCGCAAAGTGACAAGACCACTAACGTTTTTGATTGGTCAACTTCCTAAAATTGGTTCGGGTGGTGTGAATATTGCGGAAGTTGAAGATGCAGAAGGGGAGGTGTCATTATTAGCCAGTGAATTAAAAAAAGCTGATGAGTGTATTTACAATACGGAAAGCAAGCTACAAGGCTTAAATAGAAAATTACGAGAGCAGGCCAACGATTTAAGCGAAGCAATAAAAATAAAAGCCGAATTTATGGCGAATATGAGCCATGAAATAAGAACGCCAATGAATGGAGTCCTTGGCTTTGTACAATGCTTAGAAGAGCGAAATTTAGATCAAGAATCACAACGGCAGATTGGTTATATCAAAGAGTCGGCTTATTCATTGTTAGTTATTATTAATGAAATATTGGATTACTCTAAACTAGAGTCGGGTAATGTGGAATTACACATGACGCCATTTAATTTAAAGCCGTTTGTGCATAGCTGTGCGACTCCATTTATCCATCAAGCCAAGATAAAAAAAATACAATTATCAACAGAAATAGGTGAGGGGTTGGCAGATAGCTATACTGCAGATGAAGGTCGATTAAGACAAATTCTGATTAATCTTATTGGTAATGCGGTTAAATTTACCCATACAGGCTCTGTGACATTAGTGGTTGAAAAGCGAGAACCGCCTGAGCAGCAGTGCGAAGAATTAAAAAAATATAACGATAAACATATTCAATGGCTGCGCTTTAAAGTGAAAGATACGGGGATTGGCATTGCTGAAGAAAAACTCGCATTTATCTTTGATTCTTATACCCAAGCTGATGGCTCTATTTCTCGCCAATTTGGTGGAACAGGGCTTGGTTTATCTATATCTAACAGCTTATGTCGATTAATGTCAGCAAAATTACAGGTTGAAAGTACGATTGGTAATGGCACAGAGTTTTGGTTCGATATTCCACTAAAACAATCGGATATTCAGAGAAATGAAAATGGCGAAGATCATGCATTAATCACTAATCTTAGCATGTATGAAGATCGTAAGATTTTAGTAGTTGAAGACAGTATGGTTAATCAACAATTAATTAAGGCATTTTTAACCGCATTTGGTTTGAAAAACATCACCATTGTTAATGACGGGGTACAGGCGGTTGAGTATATGATAGAAAATACCGCCGATGTGATATTAATGGATTGTCAAATGCCTAATATGGGGGGATTAGAGGCGACAGAATTAATTAGAAAGATGCCGTCAATGTCTCGACCTATCATCATAGCCTTAACAGCAAACGTCATGGAGGAAGAGAAGAAACGTTGTTTAAGTGTCGGTATGGATGATTATGTATCGAAACCGATTGAAAAAATCATGCTTTATAAAAGCTTACTACGTGCATTTGATAATGAACATGGTGAATATTGGGCTGCCAATATTTAAAAAATTATCCTACCTATTAATACTGCCTATCAGTCTAATTGAAAAAAACGATTGTTTTTTACACGCTATTTTCTGTAATTTATTAGTCATAAAGTATCGATATGAATTATCACTTTGAGAGTTAGCGCCTATCTGATAAGTTACGACCCAGCAAGGTATTTAACACCATTAAGTAAGTAGAGAGAAAATGGCAGTTTTAGAAATTTTAACCGAACCAAATCCAAAGCTACGCGTTCAAGCAGAAGATGTTGTAGACGTGAAAGCTGAGCACATTCAAACGCTGATTGATGACATGCTTCATACCATGTACGAAACGGGTAATGGTATCGGTTTAGCGGCACCTCAAGTTGGCCGTAAAGAATCTATCATTGTTATCGACTTATCTGAAGAGCGCAACGAGCCACAGGTATTCGTAAACCCTAAGATTGTTCGTGGTGAAAATCCTGTTGTTGGTCAAGAAGGTTGTCTATCTGTTCCTGATTACTACGCAGATGTAGAGCGTTTTGAAAAAATCGAATTAACAGCGCTTGATCGTGATGGTAATGATATTCACCTTGAGCGTGATGATTTCCTTGCTATTGCATTACAGCATGAAATTGATCACCTGAAAGGTATTCTTTTCATTGATTATCTATCACCTCTTAAGCGCCAAATGGCAATGAAGAAAGTGAAGAAATTCTTGAAGGCACAAGCGAAGTAATTCATTCTCGCTTAAAAAAAACGGTGAAAGGTTGATAGCCTCTCACCGTTTTTTTATGTCTTAATTTTGCGTCAAATTACAGTAATCAGATGGCATACCATGCTCGTTTAATTCGTGACGCTGTAACGAAACTTGACGACCAAAAATAACCGGTTGGTTATATTTACCGTGACCGATAAAAGGGAAGTAATACACGGGTTTGCCAAGTTGTTTAGCAAATTGTTCAAGCACATGTTTATACATTAGACGGTCTTGATCGTTAGGATCCATGTTGTAGTACTGACCAAACACAATCGCATTAACGTCAAAGTCTTTTAAGAACAGTAATTGCTGAAGATAGCGATCAAGCTGGCGGTAAGTAACGCCAATATCTTCCAGCAGTAAGACTTTATTTGAAAAATCAGGTTGGTAATGTGTGCCAAAGGTGGCTGAAACTAATGTGTGATTACCACCGATAAGCTGACCCGATACAGATGCGCTCTTAGCTAAATCATTGAGAGGCAATACGTTGTTGTAGCTCACCCCGTCATTTATTAAGGTTTTTAAATCAGGAATAGGTTGCTCATTACCGTTGTTAGTCGCTTGATTGGTTGAGGCGTTCACAGCATGGACTGATTGCCAGCCTAATTCGTTATTAATAAAACTATGGATAGCTGTAACATCGCTAAAACCAACAATCATTTTTGGTTTTATTTCCTGCAACTGTGTCTTGTAAGCGTGCAAAAAGGGCAAGAGGTTTAACGCGCCACCACCACCACGGAAGAACCATAGGACATCAATCGTAGGATCCAGTAAAGCGGCAATAAGGTTATTTGCTCGTTCTTGATCTGTATTCACATAACCGATGTCGGAAATCACTTGGTTTAAATATTTGGTGGTAACCATGTAACCATGGGCAATAAAAGTATCAACCACGTTATTGACGCTTTGTTCATCATATTGAGTTGAACATGAAATTAGGGCGATTTGGTTCAAATCTTTTGCGCAAATATGATCGGAATCTAACGCATTATTGTTCATTGTATTCATATTAGATCTGTCTTCAATTTAGCGTGTGCCATGTTAAAAACCACTGAAAAGCGTGGTTTTTAAAGATGGCAATGAGTATAACAGATTGTTTCTTCGTTATTTTAGGTCAGCGTCAGAAATCACGGCGCAGGGTAAATTGCACCTAATGTGGTTAATCGTGATGCGCCAGTTACTTCGGGTAAATTACCTGATAATCCATGTAGCGTGCGATAGCCAAGCCATGCAAATGCCATTGCTTCCATGTTATCGCTATCGACACCACGCTCATTGGTGGTCGTCACTGTCCAATCAATTAGCAGTTCTGTTAAACGACGCATTATTAATGGGTTATGGGCTCCGCCACCACACACTAATAACTCATTAGGCATGTTATCGGGCGTATCTTGCGCTGTTTTTCTTACATCGTTGGCAATGGTTACTGCAGTGTATTCCGCTAAGGTTGCCTGTACATCTTCAGGCTTAATGGTTAAACCTGATAAATGTTGCTCTAACCAAGGCAAGTTAAACAATTCTCGTCCAGTACTTTTCGGTGCAGATAGTGATAGGTAAGGTTCGCTGAGTAGGTTAGCTAATAGCTTTGAGTTAACCTTTCCTGATAATGCCCACTGTGCATTTTTATCATAGCTTTGTTGAAGGTGTAGGTTGATCCATGCATCCATTAACATGTTGCCAACACCAGTATCAAAACCTATTACGGGTTTATTCGGTGTCAGAACGGTTATATTGGAAATACCGCCAATGTTTAAAATGACACGATTAATGTTTTTATCGCTAAATAGTTGCTGGTGGAATGCAGGCACTAATGGCGCACCTTGACCGCCAAATGCCATGTCTTTACGGCGAAAATCAGCAACGGTAGTAATCCCTGTGTTAGCAGCGATGATATTGGCGTCACCTAATTGCATGGTAAAAGGATAGGGTGAATCGGGAGCATGGAAAACGGTTTGACCGTGACTGGCAACGGCTTTGATACTCTCTGCTGAGGTAGCTGTTTTCTCAAGTAATCCATTTACTGCATCTGCAAATAAATGGCCTAAACGGTGATCAAGCTCGCCAATGGCTAGGAGATTGGTTGACTGTCCAATACAAACGTCGAGTAATGCTTGCTTTAAATCACTCGGCATTGGGTGGTCATAATTGCCTAATAGGGTGATTTTAGTGTTATCTATTTCAACCAACACAGCATCAACACCGTCCATGCTAGTGCCAGACATTAGGCCAATATACTTTTCCATCGCAAATTCCATACATATTACAAGGCTGTAGCCATACTTTAGAGCTTACTGTTTCATAATTAAATAGATTTTAACGAAGTGCTTTGCATATATTTTAAAAGTGAAGCCAAAATATAGGCGAATAGCCCAAAAGGTTTTGAAATTGATCTAAGAAACAGCCGACGGAGTGTCGGCTATTGAAGTGATATTACGAGTGAATAAGTAATATCGAGATAGTCTTATTTTAAATGCTTGAACTGAAGATGGACTAAGCGCTGGTAGAGTTCGCAGCTTTTAAGTAATGATTCATGATCGCCTTCATCAATAAGTTCGCCACCCTCTAATACAGCGATTTTATCTGCGTGCTGTATCGTTGATAGTCGGTGAGCAATGATTAATGTAGTACGATCTTTCATTAGTTCTTCAAGTGCTTGCTGTACATAGTGTTCGCTCTCACTGTCTAGCGCACTGGTTGCTTCATCAAGTAGAAGAATTTTAGGGTTTTTAAGGATAGCCCGTGCAATCGCAATTCTTTGTTTTTGACCACCAGATAAACGCACGCCTCGCTCGCCTAAGAAGCTATGATAACCATTAGGTAGTTTTTCAATAAACGCATGGGCATGGGCTTTTTTTGCCGCTTCAATCACTTCTTCATCTGTTGCATCTGGGTTGCCGTAACGAATGTTATGGAATACATCATTACTAAATAATGCAGGTTGCTGAGGAACGAGTGCCATGTGTTGACGAAGTTCATTTGGAGCAAATTGACGAATATCTTTATTACCAATTAAAACTTGACCTTGTTGTGGATCGTAAAAGCGTTGAAGTAATTCAAAAAGCGTTGTTTTACCGGCACCTGAAGGCCCTACAAGAGCTAACACTTTACCCTGTTCAGCAACTAAGTTTAATTGATTGATAGCAGGATGATTTAAGCGAGAAGGATAGTGAAAGCTCACATTGTTAAAACGAATGTCTGATGGCTGAGAACAGTCAATTGATTCGTGATCATGTGGCGTACAAATATCACTTTTTACTTGCAGGATTTCTATGAGTCTTTCCGTTGCGCCAGCTGCTCTTTGTAACTCACCAAGCACTTCTGAGATATTTGCCATTGAAGATGCAGCCATGATGGCATAAAAAACGAAAGCCCCTAAATCACCAGCTGACATTTCACCCTTTATTACATCACTGCCACCAACATATAGCATGCCTGCAATTGCGCTAAAAACGATGGCAATGACACCGGCTATTAAAATAGCGCGTTGTTTTACTCGTTGTCGGCCCACCTCATAGGCTTTTTCTACTTCCTGCGCAAAAGCTTGCTTTTCATATTGCTCAGCACTAAAACTTTGTACTGTTTTAATATGCTCAATGGCTTCTCCTGCATAGCTACCAATATCAGCCATCGTATCTTGGCTTTTTCTTGATAATGCGCGTACACGTCGTCCGAAAAATAAAATAGGTATCAAGATAAAAGGAACAGAAGCAAGAACGATAAATGTCAGTTTAAAGTTGGTCGCAAATAACATGATTATGGCGCCGAAACATAATAATGCACTGCGCATGGCCATTGAAAATGAGGAGCCAATTATATTTTGCAATAAAGTGGTATCAGTCGTTAGTCGTGACATAATGTCGCCACTACTGTTAGTTTCAAAGTAACTAGGGTGTAGTGAGATAACATGGTTAAATACGGCAAGACGGATATCAGCACTCACTCTCTCACCAACGGAAGAGACGAGATAAAAACGAAAATATGTGCCAACTGAGATACAGATAGTCACGCCAATAATAAATTGAATGGCATGGCTAAGGTCGGTCAGTGATTGTTGGGCAAACCCCTGATCAATCAAAATACGAACCCCGTAACCAATTGAAAGTGTAAGACTGGCTGTGGTGAGAAGAGAAGCTAAAGCAGCAACCACACGCCACTTATACGGTGTAATGTAGGTCTTAAGCTTTAAAAGGATACTGAGCCTTTTGTTGTTATTCTTACTCATAGTGTTGGAAAGACCCCTTGCTACAAATCACTTAATACGTACTTTTCTAATTGAAAGATCGTAATCACTTTATATCAGTCATTGAATCATGCTTTACATCTAACAAAAAAGCCACTGGGTTAGTGGCTTTTTAGAATTCTTTAGAAAAGGAAATAGGATTTTATCTTTAATGTAATCTAGTCGTATTGCCTTTTAAACTTTGTACGCCTTGATCCGAAACGACTGATTGCATCTTATTGGCAAAATTCATTAGTTCAAGGCTAACTGGAGAGCGTGCAATCAGCTCTTCTTGATCATTAGTGATTTCAATCGCATGGCCTGTCGTGCCATCTTCATATGTACCAGATACAAAATGAATCGAAGTATTAATCAAAATTGAGTGTCCATACTCTTTTTCAACTAAATTCATCCAGTACATCAACTCATCGTGGTTTTCGATAATTTTAGCATTCATATGCTCTATCCTTGATGTATTAGTGCATTTTCTAACGTCTAATTGTATAAAAATGCTTTTATTTATAATTACTTAGTGATGATAGAGTATCAACCATCACGAAAAAATAATCGATGAATTGTTATTAAAATAATTACTCTAACGCCAAAAAGGAGAGATTGAGCAAATTACTCAACTTCAATTTTCATTAAAGAGTCAAATGAGCCGTAAAATAGTCAATGACTGCACGAATTCTTGCTGGCATAAACTTACTTTGCGCGTATTGCAGTGCAATATCACCGTGATAATTGCCTCGAATAGTCCAATCTGGTAACACTTGGATCACCTTACCAGCAACAAGATCGTGTTTAATCACAAAGTCAGGAAATATCCCAATACCCAAATCATCTATTACGCCTTTCAATCGCATTTGAGAGTGATTGACGGCATATCGACCAGAAACAGCAACGGTTATTTGTTCTCCGTTCTTATCAAAATCCCATATGTGATCGATGTTATTTTCACCAAGGTATAAACAATCGTGATGTTTCAAATCGCGCGGATGTATTGGCATCCCACGCTGGGCAATATAGTTAGGGCTGGCACACAACGTCAGATTCACTTTGCCAATTTTCTTTAGTACTAAGCCTTCAGAGGGTCTTTCTGTTAAACGAAATACCACATCAATACCTTCAGCGATAATATCAATATCACCATCACAGGCTTTTAGTTTTAAATTTACTTCCGGATATTGTGTTAAGAAAGGTTTAACTAAAGGTTGAAGAAGAATGTTCATAAAGGCTTTTGGTGCTGCAATTGTGACAGTCCCAGAGGGCACAGTATGCTCAGAGCTTGATATTTCAATTGCTTGTTTAGCCGCATCAATCATCTGAGTACATTGTTTATAAATACGATTACCCGACTCACTGATCATCAATTTGCGTGTTGTACGTTCTAACAGCTTTACCGATAAGGCTTTTTCTAACCGTGCGATTTGTTTACTGAGTGCGGATGGCGTAACACCTAATTTGCGTGAAGCGGCAGTATAACTGCCTTCATCTACAATAACGATGAAGGTGGCTAAATCTGGCATTAGTGCGATGAGCTTATGTGTATCCATTTATTTGTGCCTACAGTTCATTAATCATTTTCCATCGCAGGGGATAATAGTTGTTTTTAGCATGATTTAGAATGGCAATATTAGCTTGTAGTTATCTGTATTGGATTAATTGTGATTTAGGAATACAAATAGCTTAAAACAAGGTCTAGCTACGATTTTTATTCAGATATAGTTGCTATGATAGTTGTTTATATCATGTGACGAGAATGTTGTGAGCTAATTTTCGCTAACCAACATTAACCATAATAATACTGTGAGGGACATCATGACTTCTGCATTCTATACCCAAATCCAAAAACAAATTGAAGATGTAAAAAGTGAAGGGTTATACAAATCTGAGCGTGTGATCACATCACCGCAAAAAGCAGCGGTATATATCCAATCGGGTCAAGAAGTCTTAAATTTCTGTGCCAACAATTACCTTGGTTTAGCCAACCACCCTGAGTTGATCAAAGCGGCTAAAGAGGGGATGGATGAGCACGGTTTTGGTATGGCGTCTGTACGTTTTATTTGTGGTACGCAAGATGCGCACAAAGAGTTAGAGCGTAAGCTGTCTGATTTCCTTGGTATGGAAGATACGATTCTTTATACCTCATGCTTTGATGCAAATACGGGTTTATTTGAAACGATTTTAGGTGCAGAAGATGCGATTATTTCTGATGCATTAAATCACGCGTCAATCATTGACGGTGTACGTTTATGTAAAGCGATGCGTTTCCGTTATGCCAACAATGATATGGCAGAATTAGAGCAACAATTAATTGCAGCAAAAGAAGCAGGTGCGCGTAATACATTAATCGTAACTGATGGCGTGTTCTCAATGGACGGTGTTGTAGCGAACCTACCTGCGATTTGTGATTTAGCGGATAAATACGGCGCACTAGTGATGGTTGATGACTCTCACGCAGTTGGCTTTATGGGTGAAAATGGTCGTGGTACGCATGAATACCATAACGTTATGGATCGTATCGACATTATTACCGGCACATTAGGTAAAGCGATGGGTGGTGCATCAGGCGGTTATACCGCAGGTAAGAAAGAAGTGATTGACTGGTTACGTCAACGTTCACGTCCATACCTGTTCTCTAACTCAGTAGCACCTGCAATTGTTTCTGCTTCAAATCGCGTTATTGATTTATTAGCGGAAAGCGGCGAACTTCGCGATCGTTTATGGGAAAACTCGGCGCATTTCCGTACTCGCATGACAGAAGCTGGCTTTACGATGGCAGGGGCTGATCACGCGATCATTCCTATCATGTTAGGTGATGCAAAAATTGCGGCAGAGTTTGCCGAGCGCGCCCTAGAAAAAGGCATTTACGTGGTTGGTTTCTCATTCCCTGTTGTACCAAAAGGCAAAGCACGTATTCGTACGCAAATGTCAGCAGCACACACACCAGAACAACTGGATAAAGCGATTGATGCCTTTATCGAAGTGGGTAAAGAGATGGGCATTATCTAATTAAAGCTTTACGTTATTCAATGTGACGAAAACATATTGCTACTACTGCATGGTAAGGCAAAGGTTAAATAACATGCAGTGGTAGATGGACGCTGAAAAGCATGTTGTATCCTAAAGAAATAAGCGATTAATATAATGAAAATCAAAGCTCTTTCTAAATTAAAGCCTGAAGAAGGCATCTGGATGACTGAAGTAGATAAGCCTGAGGTCGGTCATAACGATCTGCTTATCCGCATCAAGAAAACAGCAATTTGTGGTACTGACGTTCATATCTACAACTGGGATGAGTGGTCACAAAAAACGATCCCTGTACCTATGGTTGTTGGTCATGAGTATGTCGGTGAAGTGGTTGGGATGGGGCAGGAAGTGCGTGGCTTTGCTCTTGGCGATCGCGTTTCGGGTGAAGGCCATATCACGTGTGGTCACTGCCGAAACTGTCGTGGTGGCCGTACTCACTTATGCCGTAACACCATTGGTGTGGGTGTAAACCGTGAAGGTGCATTTGCGGAATACTTAGTGATCCCGGCATTTAACGCATTCAAAATTCCTGATGATATTTCAGATGATGTTGCGTCTATTTTCGACCCGTTTGGTAATGCTGTTCACACCGCACTGTCGTTCGACTTAGTGGGTGAAGATGTGCTGATCACAGGTGCAGGCCCAATTGGTATTATGGCTGCGGCTGTAGCAAAACATGTGGGTGCGCGTTATGTTGTGATCACGGATGTGAACGAATACCGCTTAGAGCTTGCTCGTAAAATGGGCGTGACCCGTGCGGTTAACGTAGCTAAAGAAAGCCTGACGGATGTGATGGCAGAGCTTGGCATGAAAGAAGGCTTTGACGTGGGCATGGAAATGTCGGGTAACCCTGCGGCATTTAACAGCATGCTATCAAGCATGAACCACGGCGGTAAAATTTCCCTGTTAGGTATTCCACCATCAGACATGGCAATCGATTGGAACCAAGTGATCTTCAAAGGTTTGATCATCAAAGGTATCTATGGCCGTGAAATGTTTGAAACATGGTACAAGATGGCAACCTTGATCCAATCAGGTTTAGATCTATCACCAATCATTACTCACCATTACAAGATTGATGATTTCCAACAGGGCTTTGATGTTATGCGCTCTGGTCAGTCTGGTAAGGTTATTCTTGATTGGGAATAACATTTAACGTTATTTTTTAATCGACATAATAAAAACGGCACCGTCAACGATATCTCATTAATAGGTTGAATTGACGGTGCTATTCAAATCGAACACCACAGACATATTTTGACTGTTTATGACTGCCACTATTCGTCATACTTTCCTTCGCTTTTAAAATTTCATTCCATTACAAATTAAATTGTTTATAACTTCTTGCTCGTAGCCTTTATACTACAAAGATATCTGTAAATATCCGTTAGGAAAGGTAATGCAAGAACAACAGCAACCTGCTCAACCAGCAAAAAAAGAAAAAGAATTAACGCTAGAGCAGCGACTTTTACAAAATAATCCGCTTCATGGCTTGAGCCTTGAAAAAATGCTAACCGAACTCGTCGATCACTACGGTTGGGAAATTTTAGACACGGCAATGCGTTTTAACTGTTTCAATACTAAACCGTCTATTGCGAGTAGTGTGAAATACTTGAAGAAAACAGAGTGGGCGAGAGAGAAACTAGAAGCTTTCTACCTATCACGTTTTAAGCGTATGCCACGAGCAACAGCCGCTGAATTAGAAATTCCACCACGTATGCGTACCTTTGCTGATGGCATTGTACCAAAAGAGCCAATGGAACTAACCGTTGAATCAATTCTAGCATCGCAAGCAAAAGCGGCTTCAGCTTACAAAGAACGTGCTTCTCGCGGTCGCAGTAATAGCCGTGGCGGTGGTCGTAACCGTCGATAATTTTGTTTAGTAAGTATTAGTTACGAGTAAGCTGATATTTAAGCAATAAAAAAACGCCTTATTACAAAGTGACATAGTAATAAGGCGTTGTTGTATTTAGTGATCAGCTAATTTAAATCTTGGTATTATTTATCGGATAATACGGTTGCAATACGTGAACAAACAGGAATATTGGTTGCATCTAAACCTGGTGTTGTATTGTGGAAGTCAAACGCTAACTTCACATCTGGTCCAAATACAAGACAATGTGTAGAACCACCAAAGTGGAACATACCCAATTCATCACCTTTATTTAAGTGTTGACCTTCTTTTACGGTAATTTCACAAGACGACACTTCTGCCATACCTACTGCAATAAAGCACATTAAACCAATCTTTGGATTGTCTGATTCAATAAAGATCACTGCGCGAGTTGCAACTGCGGTTAAGAAAGGCTGAGAGTTATTCGGCGCGCTGTCATCAGCCCCTTCTGGATTATCAAAACCTTGGTATTTATTACCTAAGTAATATGAACCGTTAACAATGAAGGCTTTTTTCACTGTTCCTGAAACAGGGCTATTCCAACGGTGATAACTTAATGCACTTAAGAATGCTTGATAAATTGTACCGCCCACGAATTGTTTCGCGAGTGGATCAAAATCCATCATATTCTGTAGTGAATAAGGCTGACCTTTTAGCCAGAATTCTGCACTTTCAGCCACGTTTTCTGCCACTTGCAACGGTGCTGATTCACATGCATTAGCAATAATGTCATCACCTTCAGCAATTGGACGAACACCTTTTACGAACTCACGAGTGAAAAAGTCATCCCATGATTTAAAGCCATAATACTTATCATCAGGATCACATTGGAAAAAGTGCTCAAACGGTAATGCTTTAAGTGCTGGATCAGAAGTGGCTTGGCAAGCGACTCCAACCATTTCACGTTTAGCTGTTGGATTTAACCAACCTAGTACTTTTGGTGTGCGATTAAGATCATCGTTTACTAATACGTAACGGGAGTCAGAGCTTGAAAGGAAAGAAGACCAGTAAGTTAATATTTTCTTAATTTGCTGATTGACTAATGCATTTGAGAAAAAAGTGTAGCCAGCAGGTGTAGCCATCGGCCAATCTAATAACGCATTAATAGGAAAACCAATTAAACCACAAGGATTGAGTTCGCCGGTTTTAGGGTCGGTATATTCAGTACATTCAGGCGCTTGCGTCATAATCGCGTTTAATAGCACAATAAATTCATCAAAACTCATGACTTCTGGTGTACCTAGCGGCGTTAATTCTTTTTGATTACCCGCATAGCTAAACATACGTTCAGCGAGTTCTTTTAGGCTTTCATCATTATCAACCAAATCTTTAAATTCTTGGATAGGTTGAACAAGCTCTGCTGGATGTTGCTCAGTGTGTGTTTTTAAGTGTTGGATCCAAGCATTAACATGTGCTTTGCTTTTTGGTAGCCAGTTACCGAAAGAATGGATATTCATAATAACTCCCTATTTATTAACCTAATGTTTGAAAATTACTATACGCTTTGAATAAACATTATCATTACACAAAATCATAACTTCATATTTCATTATTCTTTTTTCGAATCTTATTAACTCAATGTAAATACATACTTAATTGAAATAAGGTGACTATGAAATAAGAAAAAGAGGACAGTTATCAGCAATATTACTAGTTACAATTTTGTTGTTAATTTAAAGGTGATGTAAGTCACTAAATCTGTTATACTCTGCATCAATTTAGAGAAAAGTCGCTTGTAGTAGGCGGCTTTTTTAATGCTTGATATATTCATAAATTTTGGAACAGTACATTGATTTCAACAGCTAATATCACAATGCAGTTTGGCGATAAGCCATTGTTTGAAAACATCTCAGTAAAATTTGGTGGCGGCAACCGTTACGGCCTAATCGGCGCGAATGGTTGTGGTAAATCGACATTCATGAAAATCTTGGGTGGCGAGCTAGAGCAGTCTGCAGGTACTGTTTCACTTGATCCTAATGAGCGTATGGCTAAATTAGGTCAGGATCAATTTGCATTCGAAAACTACAGCGTAGTAGACACTGTGATCATGGGTCACAAAGAGCTATGGACGATAAAAGAAGAGCGCGATCGCATCTATTCAATGGCTGAAATGTCAGAAGAAGACGGCATGCGTGTTGCGGATCTAGAAGTAGAATTTGCAGAAATGGACGGCTACTCAGCAGAAGCGCGTGCAGGTGAATTACTACTTGGTCTTGGTATTCCAGAAGATCAGCACTTCGGCCTAATGAGTGCTGTTGCTCCGGGTCTTAAAGTTCGTGTGCTTCTTGCACAGGTATTGTTTGCTAACCCAGACATCATGCTACTTGACGAACCAACGAACAACTTGGACATTCACACCATTGCATGGCTTGAGCAGATCCTACTAGCGCGTAACTGCACTATGATCATCATCTCGCACGACCGTCACTTCTTAAACAGCGTATGTACACACATGGCTGACTTAGATTACGGTGAGCTTCGTCTATTCCCTGGTAACTACGACGAATACATGATGGCTGCTGAGCAAGCTCGTGAGCAGTTACATGCAGATAATGCGAAGAAGAAAGCACAAATGGCTGAACTACAAACGTTCGTAAGCCGCTTCTCTGCTAACGCATCTAAAGCGAAACAAGCAACGTCTCGTCAAAAGCAATTGGATAAAATCCAATTAACAGAAGTAAAAGCTTCTAGCCGTCAAACACCATTCATTCGTTTCGATCAGGAAAAAGAACTGTTCCGTAACGCATTAGAAGTAGAAGGTTTGAAACAAGGTTATGGCGAAAACATCCTAATCAACGGTGTTAACTTACTGGTAGAAGTCGGTGAGCGCATCGCGATTATCGGTGAGAACGGTATCGGTAAATCAACATTCCTAAACACGCTAGCGGGCCAAATGGAGCCAATGGCGGGTATGGTTAAGTGGTCTGAAAACAATAATATTGGTTTCTACGCACAGGATCACAGTGCTGATTTCGCAGAAGATATTACATTGCTTGAGTGGATGAGCCAGTGGAAAAAGCCAGGTGATGACGAGCAAACTGTTCGTGGTATCCTAGGTCGTATGCTGTTCTCACAAAACGACATTAAGAAATCAGTTAAAGTGATTTCGGGTGGTGAGCAAGGTCGTATGTTGTTTGGTAAGTTAATCATGCAACGTCCTAACATCCTACTAATGGATGAACCAACAAACCACATGGACATGGAATCTATTGAAGCACTTAACCTTGCGTTAGAGAACTTCAAAGGTACATTAATGTTCGTATCTCACGATCGCCAGTTTGTAACATCCGTTGCAACACGTATTCTTGAGATCACTAAAGACGGCGTAGAAGACTTCCACGGTACTTACGATGAGTACATCGCGAAGAAAGGTCTTGTTGGTTAAGTTTTTACTTAATAAAACAGGCTAAGCCAAAAAGTTAATTGAAAGCCGCCTTTAGATAGGGCGGCTTTTTTACAAATAAAGCTTACGTGTTTTATGGCACGTAGAGAAAGAATGAAAGGATTATCTATGAAAATTTGGGTAGATGCTGATGCATGTCCAAACGTTGTAAAAGAGATTCTATTTCGCGCTGCTGATCGCGCAAAAGTGAACGTAACGCTGGTGGCTAACCAATACATTCGCACGCCACCTTCACCGTTTTTACGTTCGATTCAAGTAGAGCAAGGCTTTGATGTTGCGGATAATTATATTGTGCAACAAGCCGAAGAAGGGGACTTGGTGATTACCGCTGATATCCCATTGGCAGACGAACTTATCACCAAAGGCGCACATGCATTAAACCCTCGTGGCGAAATGTACACTAAAGACACTATTAAGCAGCGCTTACAAATGCGTGACTTTATGGAAACCATGCGCAGTAGTGGGGTACAAACAGGTGGCCCAGCACCACTTAGCCAAGCGGATCGCCAAAACTTCGCTAACAAACTGGATGCGTTTTTAGCCAAGAATCACAAGCCATAATAATTGCTTAATATGGAGATGAACACCGTTTGTCTCCATCTTTCTTATCTCTATTTCCTTTCTTTTAGTACCTCCGTTATTCCTATTTCAATTTAGGCGAAATGCTTTTGTTTGCTGGTAATGAATTGCCTGTATATTTATCCAGTTATAATGGAAAGCGTAAATTTTGCAGATTAAGTCTCGTTTTTAATCAGAAAATTTTCTTAATTATCTCAGTAGGTGTTTTTAACCTATTGATATTAAATAGCCAGTTTTGCTGTTTGTGTTTTTAATCCGACGGACAAAATACCATTCTTACTTTTACCAAAGGAAATATATCGATTGAATGTGATTTTTTGCGATTAACACTATGAAACGTAGTGCTTTTATATAGTAAAATGTGGGTTATTTACAGTATTAATAAAGCGTAAAAGTAAGAATGCTTATTAATATACTGTTATGCTTACAAGGAAAATACAGTGAAACTTGAACAAAAAATTCCTCCTCTATTACTTACATTTTTATTTGCTGGCTTTATGAAGCTCATAAGCTTTATTACACCAAGCTTTAATTTAAACTTCCCATTTGCACTAGAACTATGCTTCTTATTTATTGTATTAGGTATTAGCTTTGCCCTCGCAGGTGTTTATTCGTTTAAAAAACACAAAACAACTGTTAACCCTGTAAGCACCGATAATGTATCAACCCTAGTTAATACTGGTATTTTTGGTTACACTCGAAATCCAATGTATGTCGGTATGTTTACTACTTTATTAGGGTACGCATTACTTTTGTCTAACCCTATAAACTTATTAATACTAATTATGTTTATTCTTTACATGAATAAATACCAAATAACACCAGAAGAAACCTTTTTAACATCTATTTTTGGTAATGAGTATGTTGCTTATAAAAATAACGTCAAACGATGGCTGTAATTGTAAGCATAACAAATAAGGATATGTGTCGCGAAGCCGACACCTATCCGAAGTGTTGGACAAGCCCAAGCCACCTTATATAAGTAAATATTGGAAATATCATGAAGGGTGATGACAAAAAGAAGTCGAGCGTTATCCTTGGTGTGAACCAATAACT
>NZ_PYOB01000026.1:0-61519 GCF_003026165.1 Photobacterium sp. GB-1
TCGCTGCTTTGTAAGTTGCTGGGTGCCAATCGGTGCCTTAGTGGAGGCTTGAGCCGTATGCAGTGAAAGTTGCACGTACGGTTCTTAGAGGGACGGCACTTGGTAACAAGTGTCGTCTACTCGACAATGGGGTGCTATCGGAGCATGAAAAGCGATGTGATAACCAAGCGATTCTGTCGTATCGTAATTACCAAGCGACTTTGCCATTACACTCACTTTAAAGAGAATATCTAGTAAATACTAAGAAAAATACCAACGACCTCCCCCTCTAAGCTGACAATTACCTGACATAACACCACAAAAATAGCGACTTTTGTCATAACCCTGTAAAAAGTAAGTTATTCTCACTGCAAATGATTGCTTTTAATTTATTAACAATCTAACATCTTCTGCAATATTTATTCATATATTGAAAAAGGGTTTTACATGAAGAAGTTATGTTTAGCAGCAATGGTAGCTACAGTACTTGTTGGCTGTAACGCAGGTGACGAAGTTGTAGAACACGGCGGTATCGACATCAATAATTTATCTCAAACCCAAAAACAAGATTACGCAGAGTTAACTGCCGATGCATTAGCAGTCATCGCGCAAGCGGCTGATAATTGTTCAAATGGAATGGCTGTTGGCGAGACAAAACAATGTGACCTTAGCGCTAGCAATACAACGACAAACATTATTGTAGCAAAAGGCCAAATTGACGTTGAACAACAGGAAAATCAAACTGTTATTGTTCATACAACAAAAGCAATGGAGTTTACCTCTCCAAATGCAGTGACAAACGGTGAAGTCATTTCACTTAATTTCAGTGAAAACCTTGATAAAGATTACAACATGACCCTTAAAACGCTACCTGGCGGAAATAACGTTACCTTTAAGGGAATGCTCATTAATACCGCTGACAGCGATGCAAAATATTGGTCTACTGAATCAACAACTGGGCTAGCTCTTAAATATGATGCCAATATCAAGCTTCCATCCCTTATCAGCGGTAATGCCGTAATTACTGGTAAAGATAACCAGACATTTAATTGGTCTGCTGATAGTAATGGCGATATTACCGCTCAATAGAGTTACGCCTAGCATTCATTAACCAGCACTATAATCTAGTGCTGTTTTTTTTCATTTAACCAATTGTTTATTAAACAATAAATTTCTTCCAGCTACGATAGCAGAAATAAGCAGTAACCTTTACTTTTCTAGGTTCAGTTAACATCATTTAATATCTGAGCAGTTCTGTTAGACAAGTGTCATGAAAATTATTTGAAAACAACCATTACTGTCATCTCTTTGTCAAAACCAAGTCATTAACACTGCGAATGATTGCTTTCAATTTATTAACAACCTACCCTCTCTCACAGTATTTATACATATATTGATAAAAGGTCTTGTATGAAGAAGTTATGTTTAGTGGCAATAGTAACAGCAACATTATTAGGTTGTAATGTTGGTGATGAAGTTGTAAATCACGGCGGGATTGATGTTGATAACTTGAGCCATGCTGATTTACAAAACTATGCAGACGTAACTGCAGATGCCTTAACTGTTGTAGCAAAAGCAGCAAAGGACTGTGCTGAGAATCTACCGGTTGGTAATTCTAATGAATGTTATATTCCTGAAATTCAGGGAAATATTGATATTGCTGTTACAAAAGGTCGTATCAAGGTAGAAAAACAAACTGACAGAGTTGTTATTCACACCATTGAAGCGATGCAGTTTACCACCCACAACGCGATTGCAAATGGCGAAATTATTTCATTAACTCTGGATAAAAACACTGATGATGATTACATCATGGCGATGAATAATAGTAATCAAATCACATTTAAAGGTATGTTGGTTAATACTGCGGACAACGATACTACATACTGGTCTACTGAATCTACATCGCCGCTGACTTACCGATATAATATCAATGAAGTTCATCCTTATATCACAAATGGTAGCGCGATTATTTCAGGTAAAGGTAACCAGTACTTTACTTGGTCTGCTGATGCAGATGGCGACATTTCTGTTATTCGATAAATGAATGATCGCCCAGCACGTCATTATACATTGGTCTATGCTGGACGATTAATAGAATCTTATTCATTACTATAATGAATCACGCTCTATTTTAAATTAGCTGTAACACTTGTTTAATTAACGTCACCCCTTCTGGGGTAAACGATAGAATAAACGCCGCGCAGTTAAGTATGATCATTGCCCATAATATGGCTTTAAATGGCTGTTTTTGAGATTTATGGCGCAATATCTTTTGTGCCCATAACGCACCAGGCCATCCCCCCACTAAGGCTAATATATGCAAGCTTGCTTCTTTGGTTCGCCATTTATCTAACTTAGCCGCACGTTTATCATGTGCATACACCGCAAAAGTCACAACGCTTAATACTAAATATCCAATCAGTACTTGATAAGGGGTATTAAAAAGCGCCACAGATATCGCAACAAAAGCCAAAAAGATAACACTAAACCACTGTGACTTTGAAAAAGGTGCGGTGTATTTATCTAAACCTGAATGTGCTTTGGTCAATGTCACTGTTGTTGCTGACATGCGCCCTTTTTTATCTTTACCTATACGAAATGTTACGACCTCATTGATACGAGGACGACACTGTTTATCCGGCAAGGCAGAGACATGAAAAAAAACATCTTGCTCGCCGTTATCTGGTGCAATAAATCCAAAACCTTTTTGTTGATTCCAGCTAATAATCTTTCCCGGTTGGGCCATGTTTGTTCCTAGCTTAAAAAATGTCGTCTATCGCGACGATAGACGTTGTTTTAAATGTTGATGGGCTGAATCAGAGATATCGCTACCCCATGCTTGACGCGCTAACCTATCGGCCGCCACTAATGTTGAACCTGAACCAAAAAACGGATCGGCAATAACATCACCTTCAACACTACTTTGCTCTATTAATATCTCTAATAGTGGGACGGGCTTTTCTGTCGGATAACCACGATAAACACGCTTACATTCCAATACATCTGGAATCGATAAGTTATTCAGTTTTCGCTTACCTTTTTCGAAAAACAAAATAAATTCATAACGTGCTCGATAATGGTATCCCATCCCTATCGCGACTTTATCCCACACGATGGGTTTCCAAAACTTAAACCCCACCTGCTCTGCAATCGGTTTAATGTGAAACATTGTTTCTTGATCACAGAACAAATAAAAATGACTGTTTGGTTTTAAAACGCGATAGGCTTGCGTCAATAAACTTTCAAATCGTTCATTGGGGAAAATATCAAACCATTGGTTACTCGATCCTTTACTTTGTTTTAATCGCGTTGTTGTTCCCACTGAGCGGTGTTTTTCAAGCGACTCATAAGGTGGATCGGTGATCATCAAGTCAATACTTTGATCGGGCAAAGCTGTTAACCACTCAATCGCATCTTTTTGGAAAATTTGCATCAACAAACCTAATCTAATATGTGGGAGGAGAAACACGCAAAATAATGTCCGTCATAATACGTTAAATAACAAAAAACTCATAAAAATGTGATCTAGAATTAAATGTGTGCATATTCTTAAAGGTAATATCGTCTAATTCCAATATGGAATAATTAAATCACCAAGGATAAGGAACAGTGATGAGTAAACGCGCTTTGGTTGTCGAAGGTGGGGCAATGCGTGGCATTTTTGCCACTGGTGTATTAGATGCTTTTATTGAACGTAGTTACAACCCATTTGATTTTACTATCGGCGTATCAGCAGGCTCTGTAGTACTCATGGGATATCTGTGTGAAAGTTATCAACGTAACTATAAAGTTATTACCGAATACGCACGCAGTAAGGAGTTCATTAATTACAGACGTTTTGTTAAAGGTGGTAACTTAATTGATATTGATTGGTTATGGAACACCAGTATCAGTCATCTTCCTTTAGAGCTACACAAATATGAGAATCGTAATGTCCCACTTTACGCCACAACAACGGTGGTCGATACGGGTGAGCCTAACTACGTTGAAGTAACACGTAACAACTTAAATGAAGTGATGACTGCAACATGCGCCCTACCGATCATTTACCGTCAATTTCCACAAGTTGGCGGTATTGAAATGAGCGATGGCGGTATTGCCGATCCTATCCCAGTGATCGAGGCTTACAATAAGGGCGCACGTGATATCACAGTTATTCTATCTCATGCTCAAGGTTTGTTTGCTAAAAATCGACAAGTGCCATGGTTAACACGTCGCTTATTCCGAACAAATCCCGTGTTTGGGCAAGAGTTTTTAACCAAAGAGTCTCGCTATAATAAGGCATTGTATTTTATTCATAATCCGCCAAAGGATTGCAAAATCACCGCCATTGCACCTGATAAAACGTTTATGATTAAAAGATTAACTAAAGATATCAGTAAATTAGATCAAGGTTATCAACAAGGTAGAGAAGCAGGATTAAGGCTGATCAATAATGACCTTCAATTTAAGCCATGATATTTAATGACTTTTTTACTACAAATAGCATCACTATTACGTATACTGCCCGATTCAATTTACACCACGGTTAGTTTTAGATGATTATTTTTACCACCAATGTTGGCGATATTACGATTGAGCTGAACAAGCAAAAAGCGCCTGTTACGGTTAAGAACTTCTTAAAATATTGCCAAGACGGTTTTTACAACGACACTATTTTTCACCGAGTGATCAAAGGCTTTATGATCCAAGGTGGTGGTTACACTGTGAAAATGAAAGAAAAACCAACCCGCGCCCCCATTGTTAATGAAGCAAACCGTGGTCTGAAAAATGTGATAGGTACTATCGCAATGGCAAGAACAGATGCCCCGCATTCAGCAACGGCTGAGTTTTTTATTAATGTTGCTGACAATGATTTTCTTGATCACACAGCAACAACAAATGCGGGCTGGGGATACACTGTTTTTGGCGAAGTAACGGCTGGAATGGACGTAGTAAACAAAATTTCAAAAGTAAAAACATTATCTGTTCGCGATCATGACGATGTCCCTCGTGATCCGATTGTGATTGAAAAAGTCACTATCGTTGAATAGTAAAAAGCCCGTATACGTTTAACTCGCTATGATCGAGTTAGCGTAATACGGGCTTTACCGTTAACTGTAAAGGCTTAAATATCGCTACAAACCTAATGTAAGTTTTCTTGCTTCTCGCCTAGCTTGCGGCGTTAATATACCAATATTCGATATAAGAAAATGATCAACGAAAGGGAAATCGGTTTCACTGTAATTTCGCAATACTAACCCTATCGCTTGCTGCACCTCATAATCACTATCATCGGCTAATAGCAGTACTGTCTCGCACAGTAAGTCGACATTGGTATGCTGTTTGTGATGACAATGCGCCAATAATGACGCTCGTTTCAACCATTTATTATCAGACTCTCGCCATTCAATTAGTTTTGATTCAAATTCGCGATGCCCTAACACAACAGGACTGATTAACTGCTCAACTAAGCGATCAGCAATATCAACCCCATCAACAGTTTCCAGCATTTCTTGATAAGTGTGAAAAGCATGTTCATTTCTAAATGCATGGTAATACTCACCAGCATCAAGTGCTAAATAACGCTCTTCACGATAAACACCGGACCATAGCCAAAGCAGTAAGCGACGATAATTTTCTGCATTATCAATTTTTGTATGTGCTCTCGCATCTTTAAAAATTTCACTTCGTTGCTCGGCATTAACCCCATAGCAAGGCTGATTTACCCTAAGTGTTTGTTGCATATTGGCAGCAACCGCTTTATCTGCAACTTTGGCTAAGTGCTGCTGTATATAAATAACCATAGGTATAACAAGTGACATTGGGCGAATCTTTCCTTTTGCACTGTGTAATGACGCTATGACACTACACATTATGGCCAATTGGCTGACTTTTTATTATATAAACGAACCAAATGGAACGCTGTTCGCTTAACTGTTTCATATTCACTCTAAACAATCAATTTATAAAACACTTTATAATCCCAAGCGATTCGAAACCGTTTTATTTTAGGTTATCAATAGCAAACTAGTTATCAGCACAATCTTCCATTTTTTGTATACAGATTAATTGAGCAGCGTGCAAAACTAAAAAGTGTAAACATCTAATAACACTTCTATCTTTTTTACAGAAATTAACTAATTCATTACAATTAATGATTTTCAACCCCGCCAATGCGTGATAAATATGTTAATTATGTAAACTCAATCAGTTTAAATAACTTTTTATTTTATGATTTATAGTCAAAGATTTTCATATTTCTCATAGTGAAAAGGATATTTAAGACTAAATATTTATAACAATTATGACTCACTACAATCATTAACAGGATGTTTTATGGACACATCAACTTCTCCAACCGCTAATCGTGGAAACTGGAGTTCACGAATTGGCTTTGTTATGGCCGCAGCAGGATCTGCTGTTGGTTTAGGAAACATTTGGAAGTTTCCTTATACTGCTGGCGACAATGGTGGCGGCGCGTTTGTTGCTATTTACTTGTTTTTCGTTATTTTCATTGGCTTTAGCGTCATGCTAACTGAATTTGCAGTGGGACGTAAAACAGGTTTGTCTGCCGTTGGCGCATTTAAAACCACCGATCGTCGTTGGACGTTTGTTGGCATCATGGGGGTATTAAGTGGCCTACTTATCATGGGGTTTTACCCTGTTGTTGGTGGTTGGGCCATTGCTTATATCTATAAAATTTCAACCGGATTATTAAGTACGCCAACGGCTATTAACGATAGTTTTGGTAGCTTTATTTCTGATCCTATACAACCGCTTTTCTGGATGGGACTTTACCTTTTATTTAATATTTTTGTCGTTATCCGAGGCGTTTCAGGTGGTATAGAAAAAGCAGGTAAAGTGTTAATGCCACTGCTTTTCATTATCTTAATCATTGTGTCTATCAAAGGCCTTACCTTACCTGGCTCAATGGCGGGCTTAGAGTTTTTATTCAAGCCTGATTTTTCAAAAATTGATAGTTCTGTTGTGCTTGCTGCACTGGGACAGGCGTTCTTCTCACTAAGTTTAGGTATGGGCTGTATGCTGACATACGGCAGTTACTTACGCAGAAAAGAGAATATCGTACAAACCACCGCTATGGTTACGGCGATGGATACGGGGGTAGCATTACTCGCCGGTATCGCTATGTTCCCTGCAATGTTTGCGTTCAGCATGGAACCTTCTGCAGGGCCAGGTTTGGTATTTGTCGTTGTTCCGCAATTGTTTGCTGAAATGGGTGGCATCGGCTTCTTACTTGCAATTTTATTCTTCGTTGCTTTAAGTGTGGCGGCATTAACCTCGTCAGTGTCATTACTGGAAGTGGTCGTTGCCTACTTAATTGACGAGAAAGGTTTTAGCCGTGTGACTGCGGTGATCAGCGCAAGTATTGTGATGGCGCTACTTTGTATTCTTGCTTCGCTATCTATTGGTGGCTTTGGTCCTAAGCTATTCGACACTGGCGCATTTGATGTCTTTGACTTACTTACTGACAAAATCTTCCTTGCTGTTGGTGGTATGTTGGTGTGTCTATTTGCGGGCTGGCGTTTAGATCGAAGTGAGCTAAAAAAAGAAATTACCAATAACGGAAAAGTGTCATTCCCACTGTTCAACCTTTGGTATGTATTGATTAAATATATCATTCCAGTGGCTATCGCTATTGTTGCAATTTCAGGTGTGAAAGCTGGATTTGATAGTGATAAAGGCGACATCATGTTATTAGGTTTAGCGATTATTGCGCTGTGTGGGGTTTTCTCTAAAAAGCTGTAAATCTATTCGCTACAATCATGACAATATAACAATGAAAGGTTTGTCACTAACAATGACAAACCTTTTTTTTCTTATCGGTATACATTTATTACAAATGAAATCTGGCCATACTTGTATATTTTTATAAATTTGTATTCTCGTATTGAGACCCTTCATAATAATTCGTACACTGAGAGCGTTTAAATAATTAACTGCCATGCATACGGTTTTACTGTAATAAGCTCAATCATAAATCATATTTTTCCTCATTTTCTTATGAATGCGCGACTACACAGCTAATAACAAAATGCCAATACTAACTAGGTGAACTATGTTCAAACGCTTCGAAGGTTTCACGAACGCTTTTCCAAAGCAAGAGCCCACACAACCCCCCCAAGGTATTTTTGCATTTTGTCGCTATTACACTCGTGGATTTGAAAAGCCGTTAGCTTGCATGGCGTTACTTAGTGCTATTGTTGCAATTATTGAGGTTGTGCTATTTGGTTTTATGGGTAAGTTAGTCGATTGGCTAGCAGCAAGTGATCCTAAAACATTCTTAGCTGAAAACGGGACAACCTTAATTTGGTTATCCGTGGTCGTGCTTATCGTAATGCCACTATTAGTCTTGATCTCATCATTGCTATCACACCAAACGTTACTGGGTAACTACCCAATGTCCATTCGTTGGCAAGCTCACCGTTATCTGCTCAAACAAAGCCTGTCGTTTTACCAAGATGACTTTGCAGGACGTATTGCAACTAAAGTCATGCAAACTTCTCTTGCAGTAAGAGAAACGGTAATGAAAACGGCTGATGTTTTCGTTTATGTCTCTGTTTACTTTACTTCGATGTTAGTGATCCTTGCTCAAGCGGATTGGCTATTGATGTTACCTATGTTGGCTTGGTTAATCGCTTATATTGGTATTCAAATTCACTTTATTCCTAAGCTAAAGAAGGTCGCAGCAGAGCAAGCTGATGCCCGCTCGACCATGACAGGACGAATTGTTGACAGTTATACCAATATTGCAACAGTCAAACTGTTCTCCCACAGTAAATATGAAACCGATTATGCCGAAAAAGGGATGAAGGGCTTCCTTGCAACGGTTCATCATCAAATGCGCTTGGTTACCGGATTTGATATTTGCGTTCAATTAGCTAACTACTTATTACTTTTTTCTATTTCTGTCCTCTCTATTTACCTGTGGATGCACAGTGCAATTCAAGTGGGTTCGATTGCAATTGCGATTAGTTTAGCGCTGCGTATTAATGGCATGTCGATGTGGATCATGTGGGAAGTGGGTGCGTTATTTGAAAATATGGGTACCGTTGTCGACGGTATGAAAACGCTGTCTAAGCCAGTTGAAATTGAAGATGAGCCTAACGCTAAGCCATTAGCTGTGCAAAATGGTGGCATTGAATTTGATAACGTAAGCTTTAACTATGGCGAAAATAAAGATGTTATCAACCATCTCACGTTGAATATTAAACCTGGTGAAAAAGTTGGCTTAGTCGGTCGATCTGGCGCAGGCAAATCAACCTTAGTTAACTTGCTATTACGTTTTCATAATTTAGAAGGCGGAAATATTCGCATAGATGGGCAAGACATTGCGAAAGTTACGCAAGATTCATTACGCAGTAAAATTGGCATGGTAACGCAAGATACGTCTTTGCTTCATCGCTCTATTAAAGACAACATTCTTTATGGTGATCCTAAAGCCAGTGAAGAGCAGTTGCTTTCCGCAACTAAACAAGCACATGCCCATGAGTTCATCGAAACATTGACAGACCCGTTTGGTAATATTGGTTACGATGCTCAGGTGGGTGAACGTGGTGTTAAACTCTCAGGAGGACAACGTCAGCGTATTGCTATCTCCCGCGTATTACTGAAAAATGCGCCAATCTTAATCTTAGATGAAGCAACCTCAGCGTTGGATTCTGAAGTGGAAGCGGCGATTCAGGAAAGTTTGGTTGAATTAATGGAAGGCAAAACAGTTATCGCGATTGCCCATCGTTTATCGACTATTGCAGCGATGGATCGTCTTATCGTATTAGATAAAGGCCAGGTTATTGAGCAAGGTACACACCAAGAGCTCATCAATCAGAAAGGTATTTATGCTCAGTTATGGGCACATCAAACTGGTGGCTTCATTGGCGAAGAAAATCATCACCTTGCCACTGAAAGTTAACTATTAACTTAGCCTATGTGTGATTGATGTTAAAAGAGGTCGCTTAGCGACCTCTTTTTTATAATAAGATTATCCGTATTCAATAGCACTGCCCCTTTCATACAACTCTTCCCTTGATTCACGTTGAAACGCCTAACAGTAATATTCCTCATGAAGATAACCCACCAAAAAACAAAAGCTTAATTGAGTTACACGTTGTTACATAAGAATATTTGTTGATTATTTAATTAGCTATTATCATCCCGCTCCCTTTACAAATTTTAAATCCATTTTCCTTTTCTGAGCTTATATGGTTAATAGTCAATCAATTCTAATTGTCGATGACAGTGTAATTATTCAGCAAACGACTAAATTAATTCTGTTGAAAGCGAAATTTGAAGCACAACGAATTTATTTTGCATCAAATGCACAAGATGCAATAAAGCTTTGCCAACGCAATGTATTCGATATCATTTTTATTGATTTTAATTTAGGTCTTGGCAGCACAGGCCTTCAGTTACTTGAGCGCCTCCACCACAATCAATTGATCACTCATCATCCTTTGATTTTTATTGTTACTGCAGATGATTCAGAATCAATTTTGATGGGATTTTCTGAATACCAACCTACAGACTATTTAATTAAGCCTTTTCGTTTAGAAACACTGACAACGCGAATAAATCTCCATTTTAATAAGCATAAGTTTGAAGATGCTGTATTTAACACTTACCAATCAAAGGGTTGGTTAGGTGTACAAGAGTTTATTGAAAACTATTCTTATTGTGATAAATATTGGTCGAGTGTAACAGCCTTGGCTAAACGATTATTGCTAAATAAAGTGACGACAAGTTATAACGATATTGACGTCATGTTAAATAGTTTACTTCAACAAAATGACTATGTGCCTGCTAAATTATTATTAGCGCAATTATGGTTAGAGCAAAATAAATTTGACCAGCTTACTCCGTTGCTTACATCAATTAATTCTTCTAGCCCACAACAACACCTGACACTATTAGATCTTAAAGCTCGCTCTGCATTAAAACAGAACCGTATAAGCATAGGCTATGAATTTTGGTTAGCGGCGCATAAAGTAAGCCGTAATAATCTCTACCGCTTGTTTGGTTTAATATGGATTGAGTTTTGTCTTCAACACGACACTGAGATCGAACGTCATATCAGAGAAGCCTGTTTTTCACTGCGTTTTTCCATTTGGGATAAACCTCAAAACTACGCATTTTTAGTGTGGGTACAGCTACAACAATACAACAAAAAGCACCAGTCGATAGAGAAACTATGGTGCTCTATTAATCAGCAGCAGAAGATCACTAAGCACGATCGCGCCTATATCTATTTATTACAGGCATATCAGGCCGCTGAAAATGATTCTAATTTGATTGCGTATCGTGAATTTATGAATGCATTAAATTATGTAGAGCACCATGAATATAATGAATTACCAAGCGAATTTCTTATTATTGCGCTAAGTACAGCCATTAAGCTTTCAATGCATACTCATATCATTAAGTTTGTAAAGCAGTTGACCAACATTTTCAATTTACAACCTAATGAACCACATAATGTCATTAAGCAGATGTGGCTAAAAGCGCAGACGGCTAAAATTAATGAGAGCAAGTGTGCTGAGTATAGTTATACCTTACAGTTGGTAAAACAAAAACAATTTGTGACGGCTGGACAGTTACTTTTTACATTATGGCCGATGTACCGTTTTGATATCACTTTGGCACGCTGCATAGTGGAACTATTTGCTCGTGGACACCTCGATTTATATGTTAGTGAAAAAAATACTGTCAACGAAGCAAGGTGGGTATTTGAGTCACAAGATATTAAACCTGAATGGTATAAAACATTAAAAACGAAACATACCGTACTCAACCAGCGCCTTTACTAAACGTTAATGAGAATTAAGTCATGCGTCACTTTACTTTACTAATAATTTTATTTATTAGCTCATTAACCTGGGCTGATGACAATGTTCAAAAAACAACATTAAAAGTTGGATACCTTTCATTAGATTGGTCACCGTTATCCTCACTCAATAAAAAGCAAGAAGTCGTAGGGCTATTACCTGACTATATGTCAATTATCAGCCATAACGCTGGGTACACTATTGAAAATATTGTTTATGATACGCCGACTGAAATTCTAACAGCATTAGCACGCGATGAGCTTGATGTTGCCATAGGGGTAAGCAACAGTGCAGAAAGAGAAAAGTTTTTTGCATTTAGTGAGCCTCTATTGGCTTTTCCTTACGCAATGCTTAGCTATTCGTCTTCTAATATTCTCTTAAATTTTGATGACAAGATAATCGCCATTGAAGAGAACAGTGTTCTTAGTGGTTTATTACCTCAAGTTAACGAAAGTATTACCACGATTTCAATGACTGATTCAAAAACCGCTCTCAATTCTGTTAAAAGAGGCGTGGCTGACGCTTACATCGGCAATTCAATTCTTTTAAATAAGCTACTGAAAAGCAATGATCCATCGATCCCATTTGAAGTAACAATACTTGAACAATTACCTTTAGAGCAGTTGCATCTTGCAAGTTCAATAAAAAATAGTGCCATTATCAAACAACTCAATAGCACTATCGTTGCCCTATCTAAAACAGAAATAAATTGGCTTCACAATAAATGGCTGACAAGTAATCAAATTGCTCTACTCAAGGATCCGAGTAAAATTAAACTTACTGGCGATGAAAGTCATTTTCTTGAGTCTTTAGCTACGCTAAAAATTGGTTACCAATTTGATGATAATCGTCTAAAAGATGAAGATATTCTATATCTGCAAGTTGAAGATATCGCTCAAAAAATGAGTTCAGGGCTCGGTATTAATTATGAGTTTATCCATATTAATGACTACTCCCAAGCTAAAGCGTTGCTTGCACAAGGGGATATACATATTCTTAGCGCCGTTGCCACGTCATCATTACGGAAAAAAGAACTGCTTTTTAGCATGCCTTATGGGCAAGAAGGCTGGGTTATTGTAAATAAAATATCAAAACGAAATAGCTACGGAATTACACCTAAAAATAGTATTGGTGTTATTAAATCAAGTTTTGTTAAAAACCTTGCTTTAAACTTATACCCAGATAATAAAACTATTAGTTTTGATTCAAGAAATGACATGCTTGCTGCATTGATTAATGATCAAATCGATTATGCTGTTATTTCACTTAGCCAAGCGCATGTGTTGTTACAAAATGAATACCTTGGCCAATTAAAAATTGTCCCTAGCAAGTTGGATAACCACCAACGTTCAATTAATTTTGCAGTAGATAATAACAATCTTCAGCTAAGAAATATCATTAATAAAGTGATAATGACATTGCCACCAGAAGATCTAACGAATAGTTTTAGAAAGTGGCATTCTATAACCATAAAATCTGACGTTAATTACAGCCAAATCATTGGCTGGGCGATCATAGTTACAACAGTAATTTTTAGTATTATTACTGTAATTATCTATTGGAATCGTCGTTTAAGTCGAGAGATCACACAACGGAAAAATGCCGAACAAAAGCTAACTTATCTAACGAATAATTTTGATGGTGTTTTGATTCAACACTTACAATACAGTGCAAACCCATTTGATATTGAATTTTTATTCATTAGCGAAAAAATCAATCTATTCATTGATTGTGATGCATCTAAACTATACGAAGATCCGGCTTTATTAATTGATATTTTGAAACAGCGTGAAGACTTCGAATCTCTTTATTTAACAATGCAACAGGCAGTTTCTATTGGCTATTGGAGTACTAATTTACAAATTCATTCCAACACGCTTAAACCGCGCTGGATAGAACTACGTTGCCAAATATCGGAAGTTGAAAACGGTTGGCAGTGGAATACTATTATTCTAGATATTTCGCAAACCAAAGAACAACAAGTAGCACTAATGGAAGCTAACGAGAAATCACTGGCTGCGACTGAATCTAAATCACGCTTCTTGGCCATGATGAGCCACGAGATCCGCACGCCAATCAGCGGAATTCTAAGTTTATTAGAGCTAATGGAACCACATGCGAAAACTAATGAATTACGCCAAATTCATCATAATTTGTCACAATCAGGGCGTAACTTGCTCAACATTGTCAATGATGTATTAGATTTTTCGAAAATTGAAGCTGGTAAGCTCAGTATTAACCCAAGTGAAAATAATATTTCGGATCTTATTCATGAATTAGTACAGCCCCACTCTATTCATGCACAGCAAAAAGAAATTACATTCACCTTGTGGCTCGATCCTTCCATCGCACACTGTTTGCTGTTTGATGAAGTACGTTTAACGCAAATTCTTAATAATCTTATTAACAATGCGATTAAGTTTACCGTGCAAGGAAACATTCATCTGGCTGTTGATATGATCCAAGAATCAGCATCAGAACAAAAGCTGACATTCTCTATCACTGATACGGGGATTGGTATTAAACCTAAAGATTTAGAGCGTTTATTTCAACCATTTGTTCAAGTTGAGCAAAACAGTAACCGTCGCTTTAGTGGTACAGGGCTAGGTTTATCCATTTGCCACCAATTAGCCCAACTAATGGGGGGTGAAATTGTCGCGAAAAGTGACATTAATGTTGGCACTACATTTAGTGTTACGATCCCCTTCACTGTTGTTGAAAAGAAATCTGTCAAGCCGTTACATAAACATTGTGGCTTTTTGGGCGATATTGACGAGCAGTTTTTAGAGTTATATTTACAATCATGGCATTGCTCATACACAAAAATTGCAATTGCAAATAAAGCTAAATTACCAGCATTCATTCTAACGAATAAAATCAATACGATTATCGTGAAAGACACATGGCTTACTGATCACAATATTGATGCAGCATGGTTTAAGGCTAATTTACCGTCAATAAACGTTATTACAATTAGCTCTCCGAGCCATTTTTTCACTCAAAGCACCTCGGAAGGTTATATCATTTCTTGTAATCCATTATTGCCGAATCTGTTCTATCAAGCGCTAGCAAAACAGACCTGTAAAAATACCCTATTCCCTGATATAACCACCACAGAAAAGCGTGTATACACCTATGAGCAGGCTGTTGCAAAAGGGCGTTACATTCTGGTTGCAGAAGATCACCCTATTAACCAGCAGATCCTTAAACAACAACTAGAGCAACTTAACTATGCCGTTGATATTGTAGATAACGGTCAAAAAGCACTAGATGCATTAAGCAAGAATTCATATGATCTATTACTAACAGATTGCCATATGCCAGAGCTTGATGGTTTTGAGCTGGTTAAAGCCATTCGTAAACAAGAACAGATAAAAGCTGCTAAGCCTCTTCCTGTATTGGCGTTAACAGCAGATGCGCTATCTAACGAACAATTTTTTAAAGAGATTGGATTTGATGCGTATTTAATTAAGCCAATAACATTAGATGAATTAAATACCGTATTAAACCAATGGATACCGAGTAGAAATTGTGACAATGTCACGTCAACATATGAGCACCTCGTGCCTAATACGTTAACGGATAGTGAAAGCACAACGGATTTAGTTAATATTAACGAGCTTATTGATATCTTCGGTGATAGTGAAACAGCCTATACATTGCTCGATCAGTATCTTGCATCATGTATTAAAGACCAGCATGAATTGAATATGGCTATTAACGAAAATAATATTGAATTAGTAGGCTTAATTATTCATCGAATTAAAGGTGCAGCTCGCGTCATGACGTTCCACCAGCTTGATGCACTTTGCATCGATGTGGAAAAGGATATTCAACAGCATAGAATAGAGACTTTACAGCACCATTATGAATCATTAATAGCTTTAGTTGGTCAACTCACTCAACAAATCGATAATTTAAAAGGTAACTAAAATGCGCATACTATTGATAGAAGATCATGATTTTCAGCGCCAAGTGCTAACAACGCAGTTAGCTCGTATTATCGATCCTGTTAATGATGAAATTCATTGCGCGGTTAACGGTGCCGAAGCATTAAAAATTATGCAGCAATATCAACCACAGTTATTGTTGTGTGATTTAAATATGCCGGAAATGGATGGCATCAGTTTCCTTGGTCACATTGCAAAACAGCAGTTTAAGGGCGCTATTATAATCACCAGCGCCTTGAAACAAGATATCTTAGCCAGTGTTGAGAAAATGTGTCTTAACTATAAACTTAATTTATTAGGCACATTGGCTAAACCTACCTGTTTAAAGCAAATTAGTGCTTTAATTGAAACAGCAAAGCAAACTAATGCATTACCTGAACGCCTACCGTCTTGTGATATAAAATTGGATGAAGCCTTTATCGATCTCGCCTTTAAACAATACTGGTTTGTGCCTTACTTTCAGCCTATCGTATCGCTTGAAACAGGTGAATGGGTTGCTTGTGAAGCGTTAATACGTTTAGTGCATCCTGAATATGGTACGGTTCCGGCTTACCAGTTTATTGATCAAATCATGGCGCACAATAAAGAAAAGCAATTAGCAATTTACATTATTCATTACGTAATTTGTTATCGTTCATATTTCCATAATCGAAAAATTGCGATAAATATTTCATCTAAAACATTGGCTGATCCACATTTCATCAACTGCGTACTGAAATTAAAAGAACAATATTACGATTTAAATCAATGGTTATATTTTGAACTAACAGAGTCCGATATATTTGAATCAGTCGGTGAAGCCATTGAGTCTGCATCACGCTTGAGTATGCACGAGTTTGTTTTATCCATTGATGATTTTGGTACTGGCTATTCGTCACTTAAGCAGTTAGAAACATTAACGTTTAATTCCCTTAAACTTGATCTTGGCTTTATTCAGGCATTACCAACAAGCATTACGGCACAAGCCATTGTGGAATCATGCTTACTACTCACTAAACGCTTAGATTTAATCACTATTGCTGAAGGCGTTGAAAACCTTGCTTTATGGAAGCAATTACAGGAAATGCACTGTCAACAAGCACAGGGATATTTTATATCTCCCCCTTTGCCATATGACAGTATTGAGCAATGGTATCAGCAGTGGCAACAAAAAAGCGCCTCACTTGCTATTACTCCCGCTGAATAAAAAAAGAGTTAGTGTTTTTGAACACTAACTCTTCTTATGCCCTCTTAAAAATTACAATGCTGCAATTTCAGCTTTTCGCGTTTTAGAGGTCACACAAAAATTCCCACGGCGAGTTCGACATTTTGAGCATCTTTCACACTCAACATCGATCCGATCCCCCTCTTTCCAACGTTTGATCAGTTGTGGCTCCGTCAGTAGCGGACGTGAAAACGCAAACAATTCAATATTTGTATTATCAGCAAGCGCTTCAATTGCACAGTAATTACTTAAGCCACCAACAGTCATAACAGGCACTTTAACGTCTTCACTTATCACACGGCCATATTCGCTAAAGTAACCTTCCGCTTGAATCTCATAACCATCATGCACTTCACCAACCATAGTATCGGCTTTGCCATGAATATTGCCTGAGATGATAATGGCATCAACCCCAATCGCTTCCAGTTTTTTACAAATAACACGCGTTTCTTCAAAAGTTAATCCACCTTCAAAAAATTCTGTCGCGGTTAATTTCACTAGGATCGGGAAATCTTTACCGACTAACTTTCTGATCGCATCGTAAATTTCAATTAAGAAACGCATACGATTTTCAAGGCTACCGCCGTACTGATCTTCACGTTGGTTGTAGTAAGGGCTTAAAAACTGATTTATTAAATAAGTATGCGCCGCATGAATTTCTACACCATCAAAACCCGATTGTTGAGCACGTAAGCTTGCTTGGGCAAATGCATTAACGATGTAATCAATTTCTTTTTGTGTCATTGCTTTACCCAATGTTTGGGTACTTTTTTCACACACGGCACTAGGTGCAAAAATAACACGTTCGCCAAGATTATAGGTTGTTTTCGTGCCACCATAGGCTAACTGCATGACAATTTTTGAATCATATTGATGTACAAGCTCTGTAAGCTTTTTATATTCTTCAATAAAAGAATCGTTATACATCCCCATCATGCCTGCATTCGGCTTTTCTTCTTCTACAATATTGGCATAACCCGTGACAATTAAACCAACCTCACCTTTGGCAAGCTCTTCATAGATAGCATAAAGCTTATCTGTCATATGCCCTTCTTCTGTCGCCATATTTTCCCACGTTGCACTGCGTACAAAGCGGTTTTTTAACGTCATCGAACCAATGTGAGTTGCAGAAAACAAATTACTCAAGGTGAAGCCTCTTACATCTTTTTATGATTTATCATCAGATTGAAGAACAAAAAAGAACAGCGATACGATTAAGGTATCGGTTCTTTTTTCTAATATCTGTCAACTTTGAACAGATGAAGGGGATAGTACTGATAAAGGAAGGTGAAAACTTTAATCTGGATTAAGTTAAAGGCAGTTCTGTAGCACGTAAAAGTAATAATTTGGCTTAAAAACGCAATATATCCAAATACCCTGTGTGTATAGAGCACAGCCTTGCTAGCGATTTAGTGCATCATAATGCTTTTACTTAACCGTTAGTTGCAAATGTCTGGGTTAAATGATGTCTTTTCAATACTAGCAACCCATTGCTGTAACTGCTGGTCTGTAAATAACGGCGCCTTAAATGTATGGATATAATGCATCATTGCACTTACTGATTTGACTACATTATCAGGCATCTCGGTTTTAAAAGTACAATCACCAACAAAAACCACTGCGGAATGAAATGCCGTTTCATCAACACCCAATAAATATTGAAGTGTCTTAGTATGTTGAGCATTTTGATGTAACGGGTTTTTAAATACTGATGAGCGATTAAACGATGCTTGTTGCCATACTGACTGATAGGTCCCACCAAAAATCCACCCTTTAATATTTATCGTTTCCACGACAAAAATACCGTATTGAGAAACAACAAGATGATCAATTTGCGTTGTACCACTTTCAGTAGGCAAGGTTACATTAGTTAATACTTTGTAATGTTTTGCTGGCAAAAGTTTTAATCGGTAATGAACAATTAATTCACCTGCACGACCTTTAAACCACGGTGAATTTACTAAAAACAGAATAAAAACAACCGGAATAATCCAACATAAAGGCTGTAGAGCATTAAATATTATTGATGTCATATCCATGAATTAGGTTATCCATTCCAGTAAGAACGATTGCGCCTCTGTCTAACATTATTTAAGTGAAAAAATTAACGTTTTTAGAGATAAAATACTAAGTCAAAAATATGGCAGTATATTTACTGTTTTTAAAGGTCAAAAATGTAACGTTTTAATACACATGAAATTATATTGAAAAATACACATGGCGTTACATATAAAGCTATTATACAAATCATGAAATACAACTATTTGAGTATCGTTTAAATTTTACTTCTATTTCTACAAATGGAATTTAATTATACCGCTGTTTCATAGTAAAATATTTGCATTATGAATGCGTAAAAGGCATGTTATTAGGCTTTAATTAAAATCTAATTTCGTGGAGTTATATTAGTGTTTAAGCGTTCTACCTCACTTGTTGCACTTACTTTTTCTGTTTTTAGTATTTCTAATGCTTTTGCTGATACCACTCAACATAATACCTACCAAGCTGTCCCGTCCAAAAATGAGTTGATCACTCAAACTGATTTTGGCAATCAAACCTATGTTTTTCACTTTAGTAGCGGCTCACATCAACTCGCCCGTATCGACTTTATCGACCATATGCCTACTAACCAAAGTGTATGTAAAAGTTGGAAATATGTTTCAGCGCTAAGTAATTACAATGTGGCTAAACAAACCTTATTACGTGTATCTACTAGCTTCGATCCAAGCAATAACACCTGTACGGCCTATGCTTACGCCAGTAATAATGGCGCACAAATGTCGCAAGTTCTTGACCTATTTCAAACTAAAAACTACGTTGACATCGCAGGTTTCAACTTATCGGCTGACGGTTTTACCGCAGCAGTAAACGCACTGTAATCAAAGCGTTAATATCAACAAGAGATCCAAGTACTATTTAGTGATACTCAAATATTCATTTTCTTGGATCCTTACTCTCCGATACGTTTCACGATCACTTCTCCCCTTGCAACTAATCTAAAACTGACACACCAGTAAATGTTAATAAATCTTATTACCATTCATTAATGGATCCTTATCTCTCAATAAAACACATTTATAACGATAATTATTATCATTACTATTTCGAAAATTTTTTAAGGATAGCCATTTTGAAAACGCCCATTAAAACGTTGCTTTCTCTAACTGTTGGCTTAACAGTTTCCAATATCGCTTTAGCAAGCACCTATCCCATCACAGTAACGGATGTTGCGGGTAGACAAGTTACCTTTGATCATCAACCTCAAAACATTGCACTTTCAACCAGTCGAATTTTTCCATTGCTAGAAATTATTTATCAAAAAGAAGCAGCAAAGCACCTTGTTGCGGCAAGAGATGATATGCGAGTTTCAGCGCCAAGCATGTATGCTAGCTATATTAAGCAATACCCCTCACTAAAAAATGTTCCGACTATTGGTCTTATTAAGTCTGGAGAATTTGATGTTGAACGGTTTATTAATCTAAAACCTAAACCTGATCTTTTTATTGTTGATCTATCAAATATTAAGTTGGCTGAAGATAAAGGCTTATTGAAAAAACTCAATGATGCTGGCATTAAAGTATTAACGGTCGATTTCCGTGAAAATCCACTCAAAAACACAGTGAAATCAGTACAGGTTTTCGCTGATGCTGTTAACCGCTCAAAGCAAGGCGATGCATTCGCCAAATACTATACAAGTCACTTGAATGTGATAAAAGAGACACTGGCACAGCACCCAAACACACCGACTCCGCGCGTGTTTATTGAACGCGCTGCAGGTTACAGTGACTCCTGCTGCCGTACTTTTGCTAATGGTAATATGGGCGCTTACATCCCAATGCTTAAAGCTGAAAATATTGCGATAGCGCCACTTGATGGTTCTGAAACTGGACAGATGTCACCAGAGACAGTCATTACCTCACAGCCTGATGTTTATATTATGCAAACAACCGGTTGGATCACCAATGACGGTCAGCCAACAAGTGGGATTCCTCTTGGTTACTCTCCTAACCATGCTGCAATTAAACAAGCGACCACCGATTTGATGAATCGACCATGGCTACAAGCACTAACAGCGTATCAACAAAAGAATGTTTATTCGATTTATATGCCATTTTACAACTCGCCGTATAACTTAGTGGCGATTGAGTATTTTGCAAAATGGTTACACCCTTCACTTTTTTCAACGTTACAGCCAGAAAAGACATTTGAAGAGATGAACCTTAAGTTTGGTCATCGTCATCTGAGTGGTCAGTTTGGTCAAGATAACTTCAAGGCAATGAATCAGTGAATAGCATTACAGTTGAATTGAGAGCTCACCATATTCGTTCTCGTAATAAAAGAATCGCACTGATCAGCCTTGCCATATTAAGTGTGTTATTTGTCATTATTGATGTGCTTATTGGCTCACAAGGTCTCTCTTATTCACAAGTGATCCAAGCGATTTTCTCACCAAACCAAAGTGCTATCGCTAGTCGAGTCATTGTGTGGGATATACGCATGCCAATGTCACTCATGGCTCCTTTTATTGGGGGAGCATTAGCCTTGGCGGGTGCACAAATGCAAACAACATTGCATAACCCGCTAGCGGATCCTTATACCTTTGGCGTTTCAGCAGCGGCAGGGTTCGGAGCGTCTTTAGTTATCACCAATGTTGTTGCTCTGCCCTTTATCCCTGCACAGTATCAAATAGCTGTTATGGCGTTCATCATGTGTTTATTAACGACGTTATTAATTGCGGGTATTTCGTCAATAAAGCGTATTTCAATTGAAGGTGTAATGTTATTTGGTGTTGCCGTTATGTTTGCATACGATAGTTTGCTGATCATGATGCAATACATTGCCAGCGAAACCCAATTGCAAACATTAGTCTTCTGGCAAATGGGATCGCTAGATCGTGGTAGCTGGGAAAAAATTGTTTTCTTACTGATTTTGTTACCCATTGTATTAATCATTATGATGAAAGATGCTTGGCGATTATCTTCATTAAAAATGGGACAAGAACGTGCAGAATCGATGGGAATTAACGTTAAGCGTCTACGTATGAAGACCTTAGTGTTAGTTTCAATTATTACTTCTATCTCGGTTTCATTTGTTGGCGCAGTCGGATTTGTAGGTTTAGTGGCTCCGCATATTGCACGGATGGTTTTAGGTGAAGATCAACGCTTCTTCTTGCCCGCATCATTCTTAGTTGGAGCGGTATTATTAGAGTTAGCCTCTATTGCGAGTAAAGCAATTATGCCTGGGATCATTTTGCCTCTTACTGTTGTAATGTCGATTGTTGGGATCCCTTTCTTTATCTTTCTTGTGATTAAAAAAGGGGGACGCTAGCATGAGCCTTGATATCAATCATGTCACAGTGACATTTGGTAAACAGTCGGTCTTGAATGACTTAACATTGCCCACTATTCACTGCGGCGAAATGGTAGCCTTGATAGGAAAAAACGGTGCAGGTAAATCGACACTCTTGCGCCAAATGACTGCGCTGCTTAAACAATATCCTGAACAAATTCGATACCTTAAACAACCGCTTTCATTAAAGGATATAGGCTATTTACCGCAAGAGCATCGTATCCACGCTAACGTTACGGTACTCGAGTTATTGATCACGACAATGAACATCCACTCAACGTCTTTGATCGCGAAAAAAGAAAGTGCAGAGCAAGGGTTATTCTTATTAAAAGATATGGGGATTTTACATCTCGCTAATAAACAATGTTTTGCACTCTCTGGTGGTGAAAGCCAAATGGTAGGGCTTGCTCAAGCGTTAATAAACGCCCCTAAAGTATTGCTGTTAGATGAGCCAACTTCAGCACTTGATATGCAAAACCAATTACGATTGCTCAATTATGTTCGATCTTATACTAAGCGCACAGGGGCATGCGTGATTATGGTGATCCACGATCTTAACTTAGCGCTTCAATATGCCGACCATATTGCCGTGCTACATAACGGCAAATTATTTGATTATGGCTCGCCTAAAACAACAGTAACGAGTGAACTTATCTCTGCTGTATTTAATGTTGATTCGCATATCATTATGGTTGATCACACCCCTATTGTAGTCTTGAAAAAAACGCATTAAATAATAATAACAACTAAAAAGCCCGTAGCAGAACAATGTGCGTCTGTTACGGGCAAGTATTTGATGACTTATGATATGGGCTAAATATTAGTTTGTTGATACCACGATTTTCTTACCTAATGACATCGCAAGATTATTATCATAATAAGCGGCTTCATTAATAAAGTGAGGGTACGCTTCATAATCCCCTTCCCAGAAAATCTCTGTACCGTCGAACAAGGTGAAAATAGGGTCGCCTGAGCGCAGTGGTTCAAAATCATTATCTTGAACAGATTGATGAACCATACCAATTCGCTCCCCTTGTTCATCTACTGGAAGCTTGAGGGTTTCTTCATAACGGTAAGCGTCATAACTTGCAGGTAAGTCAGGCACTTCATTAGTGTTATTTAAATGAACAAAATCCAAAATATGTTTTGTCATCGCTTCCATCCAATCTAATACATCCTGACGGATAACCGATTGTGGTTGCGGCCCTATTTCAACGATCACACCTTGCTTGGCAATTGAGCAAAGAAATAAATGCTCATCAACAGAGGTATGATCTTCAAATACCACCACTGCTTTTGGCATTTTAGACTTAACATACGCCCCTAACTGACGATTAAATAGATCAGACTGAAGTAAGATTAACGAAGGTCCCATATTACTGGTGGTATTATGCAAATCGATAATAAAATCAGTATTTGCCTTTCCTTTTGGTCCAATTTGCTGATTAATTGCTTTAGCGCGAGTCTGTTCATAACTCGTCAGCTCATTATTCACGAGATCATCAATACCAAATTGGCGATTCAAATCATGATCAACATATCGCTTATTTTCACCGTATGCTTTTGGGTTAGCAAAGACAGTGTCGACAGAAAAACTCTCACGCGCTAATTGCAGGGGATCACTTTGCCACTTTTTGAGTAAGTAAATACCACTAAATTCATTACCGTGAGTACCACCAACAACTGCAACTTTATTTATCTTACTCATCCTTGACCTTCCTAATATCCAAACCTTTTTATCAGTGTACTGATAATATACATCGATACCAGTCTATTTTATCAACCAAAAAGCTATAGATTAGAATTTAATAGGTCGTGTTTGCGCTAATTTAAGATACGAATGCAGCTCGCCATTTTTGTACTCGATGGCGGAATGGATATTAGCGTGACGGTTAGCAAAGACAGTAAAGCGATAGGTATTCTCTGCTTTTTTAATTTCTATTTCGATCGCTCCATCTACTAGCTCCCAATAGCCAGTGGTGTGTAGACGATTAAATAGCGTGTATTCATCAAGCGTTCCGTCATCATGTAACCTTAACTCTGTTATGTACCCTGCACTACAAGTTTTTAACCATACCTGCTCCACAATTTCATTGTGTTCAAAATTGCGTTTGGTTTCTAACCATAGGTTCATTTGTTGTTGCTGTTCAACAGCTAATGGCGGGAGATCGTCTAAAGTGAATAAACGTACGCGCTCTGTTTCACGATAAAACAACTGTAAAAGTTGAAGTGTTTTTTTCTCGAACATCCCTGCCACCCAATAATAAATAAATGCAATAAAGAATTTACACAGCTATTGATAGCAAAGATATTCGGTTAGGTATCACAATGTCACTTCTTTACAGCAACTTATGCCGTAAAGGTCACATTAATATTGGTTAAAAATTCACTTTACCTCTGAGGTTTTTGGTTTTCCCTCGCTGGGTTTTCTTATCGACACGACGTACCTGTGAGTTTTTCGTCGGACGTGTCGCTTTACGCGCTTTCTGGGTTGTCATAACACTTTGAATAAGTGTTTTTAGACGTGCTAATGCTTCATCACGGTTCATCTCTTGAGTACGATGTTGTTGACTTTTAATAACAATGACACCCTCTTTTGTGATACGGCTATCAGATAGTTTTAAAAGGCGTTCTTTGTAAAAGCCAGGTAAGGATGAACGATTGATATCAAACCGCAAATGGATTGCACTCGACACTTTGTTGACGTTCTGACCACCAGCACCTTGAGCTCGGATAGCGGTAAGCTCTATTTCCCAATCGGCAAGTTGGACTGAATTTGAAATAACTAACATGTATTTACTCTCTGCATTTCTTACGTCAATTTTACCATAGAGAGCGTTAAATCGTTATATAGCAATATGGAAAGAAATAGTTATGCCTTCTTCGTACTCAGAGCCACGACAAGGATCTAAATACTGTAATAGAAGCCAGTTAAGTATATCTCTGTATGCCGTGATCTTCTTGGCAAGTTTGTACTACTACACTAGTTTTTTATCATCAACACAACTACCCTCAAACGTCATTATTTAGCAGAAATAGTATACTTACATGGAGCTCATTATTCGTCTTTTATCTGATTTAGGACACGATCTTCGTCCTTGGTTAGATGATATTTCAACCGCGATTGTCGCTTGTTCATTGGTTGTTTTCGGTGGGGATTTTAATCGTTTTTTACGCAGGCATTTGTCCCATTACAATTTTATTATTAGGACTATTGTATTTATTCTCGTCAATGCCTTCGGTTATGGCTTTTTAATTATCAATTTATCACCTTGGGTATATCGTGAGCTGTTAAATCTTCCTAATTATTTGTCAGTTTGTATTATAAGCATCTTTTTTATCTTTATTGGCTGTTGGGCACAACGAAATAAACATATATAAAAAAAGCGACCATAACGGTCGCTTTTATTAAATTCATTAACAACTAGTACTGTGAATTAGTCACGACTTCTTCACCGAAAACACCATTTTTAGCAATTGGTCGGTTACTTGAGTTGGCAGCTCGCATAATACGAATGCCTTCTGCTCCCGCTTTGCGAGCTGAAATAATATCACCGTCAGAATCACCATAATATAACTTAATATTATTTTCTTTTATGTAAGGCGTTTTAGTAAATTCTGTTTTACTTGATCCTGCAAATATCACCTTATGCATATTTTTAATACCAAATACATCTTTTAAATATTGCGTGGTAATTTCACATTTTGACGCTGTACGACCTGTAATAAAGTAAATTTGATCGCCACGTTTTTGGTGCATAGCAATCAACTCTTTACCTATTTGCTTTGGTAAACTAAATTTCTCCCACTCACAGTTCATTTTATCCCAGAACTTCTGCTCATGCAGGTATGAAAAACTATTTGGAGAAAACTCCTGCTTACCACGATAGAAACCCGGTGTACTGAATAATACCGTGTCATCAATGTCAAAGCCGACAGCCATTGGTGGCTTACCTTTTAATTTTTCAGCAATTTGCTTAACTGAGATCCAATGGACGTCTTTTGGTTGCCCCATTTCCATTATTTGGATCGTACTATAACCAGGATCAGTCGCCGGTACTTTAGGATCCGCAAAAGCCGCTGTAGAAAGTGTAGATAAAGCAAATAATGAGCTAACGGCTAATAATGTAAATTTTTTCTTCATAATAAGATCTCTGTTCATTCGTTATGAATAATTTACAACAAAAGTATTCATAATTATGCGCAATACATCACAATGATATTTTCAAATAATGAAAAATAAGATCTATATTTTATATAACAATTTAATTAACTCACTTTCTTCTATTGAATTTTTTATTTAAAAATAAACATTTCTATAATATTTAACAATTTGATTCAGGTTACATTCATACTCTATATCATTTAATTGGTGATAATTAATACGCTATCTAACGTATAGAGATAAAATGAAAAAACTAATTTTACCGCTTATGGTGACAGTACTATTAGCTGGCTGTAATGAAACAACAGCAGTTAATAATAAAGACTTTAGCCCTGAGCAAAAAGCGCAAATTGAAAAGATTGCCAGCCAATATATTATTGAGCACCCTGAAGTTTTAGTAAAAGCATCAGAAACATTGCAAAAGCAACAGATGGAAAAGCAGGTACAATCAGCGAAGCAAACTGTTGTCGCTTATGCTGACCAACTTATTAAAGATGCTAAAACACCATATGTTGGCCCTAAAGATGCCAAAGTAAACGTTATTGAGTTTTTTGATTACCAATGCATGTTCTGCTCAAAAATTTCACCTATCGTGAAACAACTTGAAGCTGAAAACCCCGATGTAAAATTCATTTTCAAAGAAACGCCAATCTTTGCATCACGTTGGGAAGCTTCAAAATATGCGGCAGATATGGGTAACTGGATTTTTGCCCATAAAGGCAGTGACCTTTACAGTAAATACCATAATGCCGTATTTGCCTCAGGTAAAGATGAAGGCAAATTAACCAAACAAGATGTTAATGATATTGCAACTAAGTTGGGCATTGATATTAGTAAGTTTGATGCAAACAATAGTTTTGAAGGCAACTTCCAGCTATTTAGTAAATTAGGTTTTCAAGGAACACCGGCATTAATTGTTATGCCAACAGATAATGTAACCACAGACAATGTTCACATTATTAATGGCTACGATCCTCAGGGGCTTAAAGATGCCATTGCGGAAGTAAAGAGCAACGCTAAATAATTCAGTACGTTATTAAGCGAGTATCAAGCCAGTCAGGAAGACTGGCTTTTTACTATAACAAACCTACGTAAACACGAAACTCAAGCCAATAAATATAATCTAGTAATACTGAAACATCTTTTGTACATCACGATAATCATTTGTTTGCGTTAATGACAGCATTAATAGAATACGGGCTTTTTGGGGATTTAGAGTTCCGGATGCAACAAAACCATATTTAGTGTCATCGATTTCTGCCGCAAGTGTTGTCGCGCCAGTAGGTACACGAGAACTCCGAACGACCATGATCCCGTCTTTACTTGCTTTAGCTAGTTGTTCGAAAATACCTTTATAAATATTACCATTACCAACACCAGCACTCACAATACCATCAAATTTTGCATCAATTAGCGCTTTAACAGGTAAGTCAGAGGCGTTGGAATAGTTATAAACGATCCCGACTTTAGGTAAGGCTTTCACTTTCGATATATCAAACTTAGAATCGTTCGTATTATGACGCTCTGGACTGCGTTGATACACCGCATCGCCATTATGGATATAACCTAACTCACCAAAATTAGGTGATTTAAATGTATCGACAGCTGTTGTACTGGTCTTAGTGACATCACGCGCATCCAAAATCACATCATTCATCGCCATTAACACACCGCGGCCTTTTGAATCAGTGTCAGCAGCGGTGATCACAGCATTGTATAAGTTAACAGGTCCATCAGCACTCATCGCGGTTGATGGGCGCATTGCACCCACTAATACAACAGGCTTATCACTCTTCACGGTTAAATTTAAAAAGTATGCTGTTTCTTCCATGGTGTCAGTACCATGTGTAATAACAATACCGTCAACATCGTCTTTCGCTAAGAGTTCATTGACACGTTTAGCTAACGTAAGCCATACCTGATCATTCATGTCTTGCGAACCAATATTCGCAACTTGCTCGCCACTGATATCGGCAATTTTTGTCATTTCCGGTACAGCATTAATAAGGGCATCAATACCGACTTGTCCTGACGTATACGCACTGCCTGTTGCCGATTGCCCTGCACCAGCTATTGTTCCACCCGTTGCTAATATCTTAATATTAGGCAGTTCAGTACCTTGAGCAAAAGAGGATGATTGAAAACTTAAACCAGCAACCAAGATACCTAAGCAAACTAAATTCTTTTTCATTAATACTTCTCTCGATATTTATTACAAAATATTTATAAATTGAGAGTAGTTATTAATAGAAATCATTTTTGCGCAGAGAATCACCCTTTATATAAATGATAATTCGATATTCATCACACAAAGGAATAACGCAATACAAGCATTAACATTAATAAGACGTAATATTTTAATCCATCACATCAGAACAACATATTAATTATATTAATAACAAATTTTTAAGCACCAATAGCTGAGAATGGATCAACTTCAAAATAGTGGCTCTGACAACAATCTGCTAATTGAGCATCGACATAATGCTCAATCATTTCAAGAGATTCTGCTTCCCAAATACATTGAAACGTTTGATTATCAACATAAACTAAAGCAAGGTGTAATTGTAAATTAGATGGTAAATTGCACCCCATATACTGCGACTTAATGAAAAATTGCTCTTCATTTGTCATTTTATGTTCACTGGTAAAGAACATCACTGACCCTCCTTAACCGTTAAATTAACAATAAGTATAGGTCAGCTTTTTACATAATTAATTATGGGCGATATCTTTAACTGCACGTAAATAGGCTTTTTCAGATTCTATATACTCTAAAGACTTTTTGGCTCTTAACCATTCAGGATACAATAAATCTCTTTTTATCAATAAGTTATTTATAAAGGATTGTTGTTGTTCTGACGCCGGGTATTTTGTCTTAATACGTTGAATTTCAAACATCACATGAACTTTATTACTAACAATTTCTTTATAACTTTGAAAATCAAACTTTTGCAATTGCGGCCAAGTATCATAAAAAGCACTTAGACACTTTTGCTCTATGAGCGATAATTCATCGTCCATAATTTTGTACCACGCATAGGACTGTCCTAAGCGCTCATACATTACGCGTTCTCTTTCAGTATAATAAATCGGTGTTGTGTTATCCCTAACCTGTTGATCGATACTTCCCATCACATTCGACTGAGGTTGATATTTCACAAAACTACCTGTGGTTACTTTATTGTTCCTATTATTCAAATAATGCTAGATATTTTTGTCAATATAATGACAATTTATCTCAATCCGTATTAATTAGTTTATATAAAAGATGGATAAAGACTCATAGCTTTAGCAATAAATGACCACTATACATCATGTTAGATATTCCCCCTTTTTTGCACAGTAGTCTTATTTAACCTTCGATTATGTTTAGTTTGTAATCACTCTATGGTGGCATTTTAAACAGCAATGAAAGCGGCGTGTAAATTTTCATCGAAAAAACACAACACGCTAGGTTTTATAAGGGCTGGGAACAATTTTAAGGTATCCTATAGACTCCTTTTTTGCTTGGCGTTAATAACGACAAGCGAGCAAACGCTCATTACTCAGACTTAATTTATGCTTTACGATCAGAAAAGTCACATCCGCTACCCGAAAGGATTTTTTGCGATGTGGACAGTTTATAGTTTCACAGGTGCAGCTATTCTCGCCTCTATCATCTTCTCGCTGCTATTATTCCTTTCCATTGATGATGATCCATTAATGAAGTTTCTCTTTGGTGGATTGGCGGTTATTTTCGAACTAGGAAAATTCTTCGCATGGTACGAAGTTGGGGAACGTAAAGCACGTCGTAACTATACTGGCACACTATCTGCTTTTACTTTTTACGCCGTTCTTGCCGCAATTTCGATTGGTGGATCTATTGGCGGTATTAACAGCGCAACGAATAAAGCACAAAGTGAAGTTAACGTTCAAAAAAGCAAAATCAATGCATTCAACATGCAGATTGAAGCCATTGAAAAACAAATTGATCTCAATAACGTCGCAGCAGAAAAATACATCCAGATGGAGCGCATTGCCTCTGGTGTTGCACGCATTCAAAAACAAAATGATGAATTACGTAAGCAACAACAAAAGCTTGCAATGGAACGTGATAGCATTCCTGTCGTTAGCCAAGGCTCGGTTTTAGGATTGATTGATAGTCTTGCAGAATCGTTACATGTAACCCCTCAAGCCGCACAGTTAGGTTTAGTGGTGTTTCTATCAGTATTATTAGATTTCTTTGCTGCATTCTTTGTAGGGTTAATAGGTGAAGAGAATCGTTTTCGTCATCAGTATCGCCATAACAAAGTGTTAGAAATGGCAGGATACAATGAATTTGACCAACCTAAACTGCTAGAACATTTTGACCCTTCAACGATTGGAACATCAGAAGTTAATGTACATGAGCAAGAGCCAGAAGAAATTATTGTCGAACCTGAACAGCCTAAAACCCCTTATGAATTAACCGTTGATGCGCTTAGTCATAACAAAGTAAATTGCAGTAAACGCGCTGTAAGTAAGTTTTTAAATATTTCAACCGATGAGGTTGATAGTATTTTCAAACAGCTATTGGATGAAGGTATTGTGAGTAAAAAACCTAACAATCATTACCAATGGCATGGACTTACAACCACGACGAGTTAACGCATCACTGTGATAGATTAACCAAAATACCAGCCCGAAATAAGCAATTATTTCGGGCTTTTTTTGACTCAAGATAATAATAGATTCTTACTTTGTTACACTTCTTATCAGTTAGTTTTCTAAAAGCAGAAAATGATCACATAATGTATTTTTAATTACAGCTTACCCAATTATTCCTCTGTAGAATCCAGTCACATTTATTTTCAATGTCTTAGCCATGATCCGTATTAAAGATTATAAGAAGCTGTTATCTCGTACTATTATCGCAACAAGTATTCTAGCACTTGTTGGTTGTGCTCAACCGTTATCACTAGAAAAGCAAGCAAGCTATTCCAATGTAGATAATTTCAACACTAGCTTGTACCAAAGCTCTTTGCCTTATACCAGCATTCATCCTGATAAAACAGGCTTCTACCCTCTTGGTGATGGTCAAGCCGCATTACTTGCACGTTTGGCTATTATTGAACATGCACAAAAAACACTGGATGTTCAGTACTATATTTACCGTGATGATGCGACAAGTGGGTTGATGACATGGTATTTATATCAAGCTGCTGAGCGTGGCGTTCGTGTGCGCTTATTACTTGATGATATGCAAAATCGTGACGATCAAGCATTAGCAAGCCTCTCTGCTCATCCTAATGTTGAAGTACGCTTATTTAACCCATTTTCAAACCGTACTATTAAGCCATTAAGTTTCTTAACTGACTTTGATCGGTTAAATCGCCGTATGCACAATAAAGCCATTATTGCAGATGGTGTGTTTGCCATTACCGGAGGACGTAATATCGGCGACGAGTATTTCTCTGCCAATAGTGACGTAGAATTCGGAGACTTCGACCTCATTATGCTGGGTAAAGTGATCCCACAATTCGCACGTCAATTTGATGAATACTGGAACAGTAAACCAGCAACACCGATTGAAGCCTTAGTCTCATCAGCACATAAGCCTACAAAAGAACAACTGGCACAGTGGAAAGATGCTCAGCTTAAGTACATGTCATCAGACTATGCAAGTTCGCTAAAAAACCACCCAATGGTACAGCAGTTAATGGAAGAGACATTACCGCTATACTGGACAGATGCAGAACTGCTTTACGATACACCGTATAAAATTGCGAATAGTAAAGATGATTTATTGCTACATAAGCTATCAGAGATGATCGCGAAAGCAGAGCATGATTTCTTTTTAGTTTCACCGTATTTTGTCCCAACAGAAGAAGGGGCTAAAGTGCTAGCTAAAGCGGCAAAGAACGGCAAAAACATCACTATTGTTACCAACTCATTAGCTTCTAATGACGTTTTCGCTGTACATGGCTGGTATGCCAAATACCGTAAAATCATGCTAGAAGGTGGTGTTAAGCTATACGAAGTAAAAGTAGAACCCGGCCATAAAACAAAACACAAATGGCTAAGTCGCTCTCGTACAAGTTTGCATGCGAAAACGTTCATTCTTGATAAATCTAAAATTTTCGTCGGTTCATTTAACTTTGATCCACGCTCTGCATACTTAAATACAGAGTTAGGCGTGATTGTTGATTCACCTAAATTCTCAGGTGAAGTTTACAACACGATCAATAACTCACTAGTTAAAGATGCTTACCGTTTAGCATTGGACGAAAATGGTGAGATCATATGGAATGATGATACAACGGGCAAGCAGTATACATCAGAGCCAGACAGTAGCATTTGGCTTAAAATGGGCGCTTGGGCGGCCGGTGTATTACCAATAGAGAAACAGTTATAAGTCGGTAAGATAACCATTAAATAGTGACAAAAAAGGCGCTCATTGAGCGCCTTTTTTATGCTTGATTTTTCAATTAGCCTTTATTGCGAAGTGTCGTTTTTTTCACTGCATTTTTTTCGATGTAATCGATGATCATGCCGGCAATATCTTTACCTGTCGCTTTCTCAATACCTTCAAGGCCTGGTGAAGAGTTAACTTCCATAACAAGTGGACCACGCTCTGAACGTAACAGGTCAACACCAGCAACACCTAATCCCATAATTTTTGCAGCTGCAACGGCTGTTTTACGTTCTTCAGGTGTGATCTTAACCAGTGCTGCGCTACCACCGCGGTGTAGGTTTGAACGGAACTCGCCTTCTGCACCTTGGCGTTTCATTGCTGCAATCACTTTATCGCCAATAACGAAACAACGGATATCTGCACCGCCTGCTTCCTTAATGTATTCTTGAACCATGATATTCGCTTTAAGACCCATGAAAGCTTCAATAACACTTTCAGCAGCTTTACGTGTTTCAGCAAGAACAACACCAATGCCTTGTGTGCCTTCTAATAGCTTAATAACGACTGGCGCACCACCAACCATATCAAGTAAATCTTTAACGTCATCAGGCTTACTTGCAAAACCTGTCACAGGCATACCAATACACTTACGTGATAGTAGTTGCATTGAACGTAACTTATCACGTGAGCGGCTTATCGCTACAGATTCATTAACGGTATATACACCCATCATTTCAAACTGACGCAAAACAGCAGTACCGTAAAATGTTACTGATGCACCTATACGTGGAATAATCGCGTCAAAATCCACTAAATCTTCACCTTTAAAGTGAATCTGAGGTTTTTGCGAGTTAATGTTCATATAACAACGCAGTGCATCGATCACTTTAATTTCATGGCCACGTTGTTCAGCGGCTTCAATCAAACGAGCTGTCGAATACAGTGAACGATTGCGAGATAAAATTCCAATTTTCATGACAACTAGCCTTGATTTTTAATAAGATAAGATGCTTCTGGATCAACAATAATACGATCATGCATAGCTGTACGCCCTAGTAGCATACGGAAAGCCATATTATCACGACTGGTTAGCGAAATTTCAATCGGCCACTGTTGACCATTAAAATCAATTGTAGAAACGATAAAGTAGCGCAGTTGCTCATCACCACCTGAGTTTCTTACAACGCGTTTATCAGCCACTTTAGCTTCACAAATTTGTTCTACGTCGGTGTTGTTATGGATTGGATGAATCCAAAACTTCACCCAATCTTCACCGTCACGGGTAAATTCTTCAATTTTGAAAGTATGTAGGCACGAACTACGTGCACCAGTATCAATTTTTACATGAATATTATTGATACCCAGATCAGGTAATGTAGCAACTTCACGCCACCCAACAAGAAACTTATTATTTTTATTCACTATTGTATCTTTATTAACCATATTAGATGTCCAATATACTATAGAAGCATTAAACCCAATACCTTGAAATGATACTACTACAGTATAGAGAACATTAACCAGACCCTCTGGTATAAATTTTACATTGAAGAAATGTAAAATTTATAGCTAACAGCAGGGAAACAAATTGCTTATTTTCATTAAGCTAAGATTTTTCGCTCAGGACACCTCGGCGTATTTGGTCAAGTTCAATTGATTCGAACAAAGCTTGAAAATTACCTTCACCGAATCCTTGATTTCCTTTGCGTTGAATAATCTCAAAAAATACGGGGCCAATCACAGTTCCCGTGAAAATTTGCAACAAAATACCATGTTCATCGCTATCGATCAGTATTTTGTCATGCTGCAACAATGCAATATTTTCATCGTGACAATCAATCCTTTTATTGACCAGTTCGTAATAAGTATCCGGTGTATCCATGAAGATAACACCTAATTGACGAAGTTTTTTCACAGATGAAAGAATGTCATTAGTACTTAAAGCGATATGCTGAATCCCTTCTCCATTATATTGTTTTAAGTATTCTGCAATTTGAGAATGTTCATCGCTTGATTCATTGATAGGAATGCGGATTTTGCCACAAGGTGATGTCATTGCGCGAGATTTTAAACCAGTCAGTTTCCCTTTAATATCAAAATATTTAATTTCTTGAAAATTAGCAATTTTTTCATAAAAATCAGACCACTTATCCATGTGTCCAATTGCAACATTATGCGTAAGGTGATCAATCGTTAATAACCCTGTATCTATAGCGGCTAAACGCTGTTGTGCGTCTGGGTAATACTCAAAATCCACTTCATAAATATCTCGTTCGCCATAACGATCGACAAAATATAATAATGCACCACCAATACCTTCAATAGCGGGAATGTTGAGTTCCATAAGCCCAACATTATTTTCGCACCTCGTTGCACCATGCTTGATAGCATAGTCTAACGCCTTGTTAACCTCTTTCACCCGAAATGCCATCGCATTAACGCTTGCGCCATGCTGCAATGCAAACGAACTTGCTTGCGAAGCTAACTCGCCATTAACTATGAAGTTTATGTCCCCCTGACGGTAAAGCCACACCATTTTATGTTTATGTTTCGCTATTTCCGCAAAGCCCATTTGTCTAAATAATTTTTTAAGCTTAGTGATCCCAACTTTTGTTGGAGCAGTGTATTCAACAAATTCAAAACCATCAGTGCCTAATGGATTACATACTTTTGACATACAGTGACTCCTATAAAACTTATTGTTAACTCTTTAAGCTTTAGCAGCACTTCAAAATAACGGGCAGTTTTATCTTTCGTCATTGTTCATTTAATTTATTCTTCATTGTAACGTACTGTTTCCATAATATTTACATACACAAATAAGCCTCATGTTTCAGCTGTAAACGTTTATTTGTTCTATATTTAGGGTTTAAAGTGAATTTTACTAGTTAGGCAAAATCATGCATAAGCGAGACACTTTTCAGCTTCCTCGAAAAACGTCAGGTGTTTATCCTATTCATTCTACTTTGCCACTATTTAAAATTATTCGCGCTCACGTATTACAGAGCTTCTCTTTTTGTGAAAACTATCAAAAAGGTATTGTAAAAGATGATGATCCTGAATTTCTTCATCAATATCGCGTTACCATGCGCCGTATACGCGCCATACTTAGTCTCCATCAATCACTTTTCATTCCAGAACAACTAAAAGAAACGAATTTAGCTATCAAAAGTTTAATGCAGCCCACTAATTTACAACGCGATCTCGATGTTTATCTCATGCAAATGGAGCATTACTTTTACTTAGTCGAACATAAGCATCATCAAGGACTGGCACGCTTTTTTGACGATCTGCAGCACCAACGCCAAAAAGCCTATAAGAAAAATAAGCATTGGTTAAAAAGCGAAGAATATAAAACGCAATATAAGCTCATCTGTATACAGTTAAAGCAGCTATCGCCTCTCATGGAAGATCTATCTACACCACCACAACAAATGATAAACACGCTATTCGTGAACTTAAACAATCGTATTATCACCTCAATGAAGGCTATTGATTCAAAAACGTCTGACGCGCAACTTCATCGCTTGAGAATCAAATATAAAAAATTACGTTATGGTTTGGAGTACTACCACCCATTAACAGAACAGTTATCACTTCGTTTGAAATTAAAAACAGTGAAGTTTCTACAAGCCAAATTAGGTGACTTCAATGACAGCTCGGTACAAATTGACTTTCTTAATCATTATTTAGAGCAATACAAAACAACGGGGAGACGTGCGAAGGCGATTGGTTTATTACTTCAAAAAGCACAACAACGGCACCTAGAAAATAAGCAGCAATTGATTAATGAAGTCATCCTATGTAGTCAAAATACTGCTTATTAATCATTATGATAGTAGCTTGATAATATCATCTTCTAAAGCAAATGGTTTTGTGGTGGGTGCATAGCGTTTCATTGGTTCACCCTCTCTTGAAATCAAAAACTTGGTGAAATTCCATTTAATATCATTGCCTAGCAGGCCAGGTAATTGTTTTACGAGATAAGAAAATACAGGTTCAGCATCACGCCCTTTTACATCCACCTTACTAAACATCGGAAATGTCACGCCATAATTGATTAGACACTCCTGTTTAATTTGGCTTTCAGTTCCAGGCTCTTGTCCACCAAACTGATTACATGGAAAACCAAGTATTACTAAGCCTTGATCACGATACTTTTCATATAATGCCTGTAATGCTTCATATTGAGGTGTAAAACCACACTTACTAGCAGTATTTACAACGAGTATAACCTTCCCTTCAAAAGCACTTAATGAAAGCGCTTCCCCTGAAAGTGCTTTAACCTCGAAGTCATAAATTTTTGTCATTCTCATTCCTATTTATTATTACTCGCTAATTGTCCATGTTATTCTGTGGACGTCCTTTTGTACGAAGTTAATAGCATGACAGATCTCAAACACTTATTTTTTTCTCTTGGCCTTGAACAACTTGATTTATCAGAAAAAGAGAAAAACATTATTAATGCTTTTATTCATGAATCAACACCTCGATTTAATGATATTTGCCACCAACGACAAGATAAAGAGCCTTTAGCGTTACTATTAGGCTATATGACGCAACAACATCACATTGCCTCGTCTCGTTGGACTGAACAACAGACCGCCTATCATCAAATGCAATCGGTATTTCAATCAACCGTAGGGGTTGAACACGCTAGCAAATTTATTAATCAAGATGTCGATGAATATATTCTGATCACTCTACTATGGTTGCTTGTTCAAGGGGCAAATAAAATTGATTATAGTTATGCTAATGAACAAGCAGAGACGCTGTTAGATCACATTAGTGAAGAGATAAAACAGTCGAATGACAGTAAAAAAGATGAACAGCTTCGACAACGGTTACTGCAAGCATACTATCAAGGAAAAAAAACGACGCAGCAAAGCCTTTTCACAAAACTAAAGCGTATGTTCAGGTTATCGCAACAACAATAGGAAATGACAGCATAACTTATCGCGATAATACGCGAACCAAAACGTAAATAGACTGTCACCTAATAATCTAAATATTTTGCTAACTCGATGAAATAGAGTCGTTATTTTACCGTTCTATTTTATCACCAAGACCATAGTATAAAATTTATACGCTCATGATCGTTGCAATGACATGCGCATTGTTAAAACGGAGTTCTAGATTGAAAAAGATATATCTCAATACTTATTTCGTCTGTGCCATGCTCGGCGCATTACTCAGTATCACTTTTTCCAGTCAAACCTTTGCGGCTACTGAGATTACAACTGGGTGGGTAACAAACCCACAGCATCCCCCTGTGCAAGTTAGGTTAGTGCTAACGGGTGAAAAAGACACAGCTAACCATACAGTTCAAGGACTGCTAGAAGTTAAACTTGATAAAGATTGGAAAACCTATTGGCGATCGCCTGGTGAAGGTGGTGTCGCACCATCTATAAACTGGGATATGTCTAGTAATGTTGAAAGTGTTGACTGGCAGTGGCCGATGCCAAAACGTTATGAGTTCTTAGGTGTTGAAACGCTGGGCTATAAACATGATGTTATTTTCCCACTTTCAATTCATGTAAAAGACATGAATAAGCCTGTATTCCTTGCAGGTAAATTAACCATGTCTTCCTGTACCAGTATTTGTGTACTGACTGACTATGAATTAGCACTTGATTTTAACCCTGAAAAACTCAGCTTATCGACTGACGCGATGTTTTTATACAACAAGGGTTATAGCCAAGTACCTAAATCGTCTCAAGCAGTAACATTGGATACTGTCTCTTATAACAAGGACAAAAAAGCAATTACGGTGGTTGCAACAAATAAGGCTGGCTGGATAAAACCAGATGTGTTGATTGACGGACATAATAAAGCCGTTAAAGACACCTCTTTTTTAGCGCCGAATGTTACGATTAAAGATAAAACACTGTATGCGGTATTACCGGTGACCAGTTGGTTTGGTACACCAAAGCTTGTTGGTGAACCACTTCAAATCACAATCGGTGATAATAATCTCGCTGTTGAGATCCCAGCAACAGCAACAGATACCCCAGTGATTGTGCCAAGTTCTAATAGTAACTTATTAGAAATAATTGGCATTGCGCTATTGGGCGGTTTAATTCTTAATATCATGCCATGCGTATTACCGGTATTAGGCATGAAGTTAAGTAGCGTTGTTTCAGCGAAAGGCTTAGAAAAACGCCAAATCCGTACCCAATTTATCGCTTCTGCTGCAGGTATTATCACCTCATTTTGGCTATTGGCTGGCTTTTTAGCATTAATGAAATTATCAGGCCAAGCGTTGGGCTGGGGAATCCAATTCCAGAGCCCTTGGTTTATTGGTGCCATGATTGCGATCACCGTCCTGTTTGGTGCAAATATGTTAGGCTTATTTGAAATTCGCTTATCAAGTAACACCAATACTTGGATGGCAACCAAAGGGGATAACTCACACCTTGGGCACTTTATTCAAGGAATGTTTGCCACCCTTCTTGCAACGCCATGTAGTGCCCCATTCTTAGGCACAGCTGTCGCGTTCGCATTAGGTGCTAATTATGTGACACTTTTTGCCATCTTCACCGCGTTAGCGATTGGTATGGCTGCACCATGGTTGCTCATTGCTCTCTTCCCACAACTGGCAAACGCATTGCCAAAACCTGGTCTATGGATGGATAGGGTTAAAACGCTGTTTGGTTTGATGATGCTGGCAACCAGTATCTGGCTATTAAGCTTAATGACTAGCTTCTTTTCTGCAGCGGTTGTTTGGGTGATTGGTCTACTGATCATGCTTGTTATCTTATGGCAATTAGGTCGTAAGAAAGGACGTAAAGCCGTTATCATCACAACAGCAGTTCTTTTACTGGGTGTTGCAGGTAGCCTTATCGTGGGTAGCTTAACCTCAAACCATTGGGCGAAGCCGCTAGCTGATGACCACCATTGGCAAACGCTAAACGTTGATAACATTGCAAAACAAGTCGCTGAAGGAAAAACAGTCTTTGTTGATGTTACAGCTGAATGGTGTATCACATGTAAAGCCAATAAAGTCGGTGTATTACTGCAAGAGCCCGTATATTCAGCCTTATCTGCTGATAACATCGTGTTAATGCGCGGTGATTGGACAAAACCTTCTGACTACGTCACAGGCTTCTTACAGTCACATGGACGTTTTGGTGTACCATTTAATATTGTATATGGTCCTAATGCGCCTCAAGGTATCCCATTGCCCGTAATTTTAACAAGTGACGAAGTGCTTAACGCAATTAAAAAAGCAAGTAAGGAATAAAGGAATAACATACATGACAAGGACGTCTGCCAAAGGATGGCTTAAAAACATACTTATCACTGCTATATTAGTAACAGCAATAAGTATTGTGGTTGATATCTGGCGAAATAAAGATTTAACGGTTTCTGTTGATAACCATTCGGTAGAAAAAACTATAAACCAGCATGATATTGATTGGCTAACTCTCAGTTATCAACAGCCTGTTGTACTCTATTTATGGGCAACATGGTGTCCAAGTTGCCGCTTTGTAAGTCCATCAATCAATTGGCTGCAGCAATATCAAAGTGATCTGAATATAAAGGTATTTAGTGTTGCTATTCGCTCTGGAGATGACCGTTCTTTACGAGCATACATGAACAGTAAAGATTATCGCTTTCCTGTCATTAATGACCAAAATGGTTCTATTAGCCAACAATTAGGGATAAGTGCTACACCTACTATTCTTATTGTTAAAAATGGCGAAGTCTTTAATTCTACGACAGGTGTGACGACTCCTGTTGGTTTATTCGCTAGAGTAATGGCCGCAACATATTTATAAATAAAAAGCCCAGCTAGAGTAGTTGGGCTTTTTATCATCTAATTGTCATTGTGGTTTCGGCATACGTCTAATTTGCCAAAAATGTCGCTTCCAATAAGGATTATCTAAGCGTGAAATCATCACACCTTTTGATTGTGACGCGTGCATAAATTCTGAATTGCCTAAATATATTCCAACATGGCGTGTATTACGTCCCGTTCGGAAAAAGACTAAATCCCCTTCTTTTGCACTGTTACGTGAAACTTTACGTCCCTTTTTCACCAATTGTAATGTTGTTCTTGGCAACATCATTTGGTAAACACTGGAATAACCTACTTGCACAAATGCTGAGCAATCAATGCCTTTCTTTGTTGTTCCACCAAGACGATAAGGTGTTCCTTTCCATGAATGGTAAACACCATCAAACATACCTGTATCTACAGAAGCGTTCTTTTTCAAACCTTCTTCCAACATATCATTGCTAACAGCAATTTTTTTGTCTACTGACGTTGTTTCAGCAGCCTTATTGTTTGATGTTTTATCATTTACAGAGTCAGTCGAAGAACACCCAATCATTGACACAAGCGCCAATGCAAATAATGCGTGTTTATTATATTTAAATCCGTTCTTCAAAATTTAGCCTGTACTGATCGTTTGATAATACTTTTATTGATTATGGCTTAAAATAATACCAATAATAAGGACAAAGTGCACACTATCAGAATAAATTTGACCTATTCCAAACAATAACAATTCTAATATCTTAAAATTAGATACAAACATTAAACGTATACGCTCAACAATATGACCTCAATACAATTTCATAATTATAATCCCCATTATGAGCAAGAATTGTCTCAGCTTTACTATGACGCTATTACAAAAATTGCGCCTGCTTATTATCATCCACAACAAGTCAAAATATGGGCTGATTATCCGCGCAAACACCCAAACGAATTTGCTAAATTATTAACACAAGGTGCTGTAATAATGGCAATTAACAATGAAGGGAGTGTCATGGGGTTCGGTCAACTTCATCCGAAAAATTATATTGCTTTACTCTATACCCGGCCTGAGTTTAATCGCTTGGGTGTCGCGAGTGCTATTTATAGTAAGCTCGAACAAATAGCACATATAAGCCATCAAACAACACTGAGTGTTACAGCCAGTAAACTCTCTCTACCCTTGTTTAGCAAGCTAGGTTTTGAATTAATCGATACAGAAATTGCTATCCGTGACGACATTACGTTCGAACGCTACAACATGGTAAAATTATTGTAGGGAAGGAAAAAAAAAGCTTACTGTTAAGTAAGCTCAAAAATTTATACAACAGAAGAGATAAAAACTACGTCTATAACGTATTGATTATCTATATATAATTTTTACTTTTATCCTATTTAAGATCCAGTCATTTACTTATCTATAAATACATATGCGATTATCTTCACGCCTAGATTGAAAATGTAACTGTTAATGTTATTAACAAGCAATATATCATCTGACCAGATACCGTATATTTTTATAAATCGTGATAACACACTATAAAATGTTAATTATTTGTAAAGCCACACTATCACAATAATAACTATTTAGGTAATGTATAAAGATGTAGTCATGCGACATAACTTAAACAGCATAAGGAGTATATGTGCTGGCTTTAATTCGAATTACCATCGCAACCCTTTTTATTATCATTACAACCTGTTGTGCACTACTTTACTGCCTAATAAACCGACCTCGTGCACCTAAACATGTCTACACCTTTTGCCGCTGGTTTAACCAATTGCAAAAAATTACAGGTGTTCGTGTTGAGCAACGTGGACTCAGTAACAGCGCCAATATTGCTAATGCCGTCTATATCTCCAATCACCAAAGTGTTTATGACTTTGTTACGACCCCTGGTATGTTGCAACCAAATACCGTGTCACTAGGGAAAAAAAGCTTATTATGGATCCCTTTCTTCGGGCAGCTTTACTGGATCACGGGCAATATACTGATTGTTCGTGAGAATAAAGCCAAAGCGCGTAATACCATTCAGCAAGTTGCTGATGCTATCCACCAGCGAAATTTATCTGTCTGGGTTTACCCAGAAGGCACGCGAAGCAAAGGACGTGGATTGCTGCCTTTTAAGACAGGAGCTTTTAGAATGGCGATAGAAGCAGGTGTACCTATTATTCCTGTCGTGATCAGTACGACACACAATAAGATTGATTTAAATAAACTTGATAACGGTACTGTTATAGCTGAAATGCTAGCCCCAATCGACACTCAAACATTTAAATCGACTGACGCAAGACAGTTAGCTGAAAAATGCCATCAACTTATGGCAGAAAAGATCGCCCAACTTGATAATGAATTATCGCAAGATTCTTATTTGGCGAGTGAAGAGACATCAAAAGAGAATAAAGCCTAAAATAATTACACCCAATGAGTTTCATTGGGTGTAAATTATATCAACAATCTAAGGCTTAGATGTAAAGCTTAGCAACATCGCTAGGCTCAACTTCCACACCTTCAAGACTTTCGTTCCAGTTCAAACCAACAAGAACACCGTCTTCAGCTAATGTGATCATCCAATCTTCTAAGAAAATATCTAGTGGCAATTCACTTGGTTGGAACTCAGCCCACTCATCAGCACATTGCGCTTTCGCATCTTCTTCATTTGACCAGAATGGCATTACTTCCGAATCTTCAAACTCAGATGAAGCAACAGATAGCCAATCACCTTCTTCATTACGAAGGCTCCAAACAATACGTGTATTTTGTGTTTCTTCAACAAACATTAATTTGTTAGCTTGGATATCTGACGTTAATTTAGTCATCTATTTTCTCTCAGTTGTAAACCTAAATGGCAAGCAACCATAGCTTATATCACCACAGCACTCTAACCCATGAAGTTTAACAAAAAACAGAATAAACAGTGATTAAATATTGTTTATATTTTTATGCTATATAGATATAAAATAATGTTGACATATACCTATTCGATGGCAAAATGTCGCGATTATCGTCTAGGTTCATTCTGTTCCACCCGATATGGCAAAGTCTTGCCAACACATTACATCAAACATTTACACTTACTGTTAGGTCAATCAATGCAATCTCGTCGTGCTGGAAATATGCTGGCGGCATTTTCTTTTGTGCTTTGGGGAATTCTCCCACTGTATTATCAGTTCTTGCCACAAGCCAATATTAATGAATTACTCGCACTAAGACTTATTTTTTCAGTGCCTGTTATGTTATTAGTCATACTACTACTTAAACGGCCTTTACCTAACGTTACGGAACTGTTGGCAGATAAGAAATCGTTCTTCATGTGCGGTGTTGCTGGCTGTATTATGAGTGTATCTTGGTATGCTTTTACCTGGGCGATTACCCACGGTGAAGTGCTTGCCGCAAGTCTTGGTTATTTTATTAACCCATTATTTGCTATTGCCTTAGGTATGTTTTTCTTAAGAGAAAAGCTCACAAAAGCTCAAGTAATCGCTGTGGTTCTGGCTATCTTAGGTATTGCTTATCAAGTCTGGCAGTACGGGGAATTACCTTGGTTGTCTCTTCTTATGGGCAGCTTTTTTGCTATCTATGGATTAACCAAAAAGTATATAAGATATGATGCATTAACCTCGGTGACTATTGAAGCCGCTATCCTTACCCCCTTTGCTGTAATTTATATGCTGTGGCTTTACTTCTCTGGTGATAGTGTGTCGTTAACATCAGGTACGACTTCATTTCTATTATATGTAGGCTCTGCGCCAGTTACAGTCGCACCCTTAATCTTCTTCGCTTTAGCACTGAATCGTACTAGCTTAACAATGGTTGGATTAATGCAATATATCGAGCCAACATTACAGTTCTTATTAGCCGTGTTCTTGTTTGGTGAGGTCTTTGATCATACTAAAGCGATCAGTTTTAGCCTTATTTGGGCAGGTTTGATCTTTTGTACGCTTGAAGCATTACCCAACTTATTCGATAAAAAGCGTAACGTTACCCTGCCTCACTCGTAATTGTCTTAAATGTAAACACCGTGCGTTGTACGGTGTTTTTGTTTATCCTTCAATTATTGTCCAAATAAGAACGTTTTATCATGTCATCAAACCCACCTTCAGAGCTACAGCAACTACAAGAACAACTCCGACACTTTGCAATACAGCGCAATTGGGATCAGTTCCATACCCCTAAAAACTTAGTAATGGCCTTAAGTGGTGAAGTGGGTGAATTAACAGAAATTTTCCAATGGTTAACCCCCGAGCAAAGCCAAGACCTTTCAGTTGAAAAAAAACGGCAATTAGAAGAAGAACTTGCGGATGTGATGATGTACTTGGTTCGATTAGCGGATAAGTGCGATGTGGATATTTTAGAGGCTTGCCAGAGAAAGATAATCAAAAATGCTGATAAATACCCTATTGAGAAATGTTATGGATCAGCGAAAAAATATAATGAGTTATAACAGCGTTCAGTAAAAACAAAAAAGCTGGCGATTATAGCCAGCCTTTTTCATTTACTTGCCAACTATTTTTGGCCAACACCGCGATTTTCTTTTTTCGCTAAAGCAATTTTACCAAAGCCTAGCTTACGAAAATAACTATCACGATAGTCACGGGCAGCTTTACTTGAATTTGAAACTGCTTCAACTTGCAATTCCATTTTTAGAAATGACGTTAAGTCGATACCTTCTGCAGCAGCTACCGCTTCATGAATATTACGGTATTGATCAAATGAAAAAATAAGCTCTTTTTCTTCATTTTTGTAGGTATAGATAATAGTGCGTGACATAACGTCCCCAGTAGAGCATAAAAATGGATACGAAATTTACCGTATATCCTTTTAAGATGGAAGCTTAAACAACGCGGTATTATTTAATAAATCCGTCACCATTAAACTATACCTCGATAGCTGTTACCTGCTTGGTTGTCAGATCATTATTTATATCGTTATTAGAAACAAAGTCTTGTAATAATTCATTAGCAAAAACATCTTGTTGCGACATTGGTCGATAGTAATAAAAACCTTGAATATAGCGTACCCCCACAGATTGAATAAATTCAACTTCTTTAAGATGCTCTACCCCTTCAACAACAATCTCAGCATTGGTGATCTTACCGAGTTGTACAGCTAAGCTAAACAGATCTTTACCTCGCTGTGTTTCTAGATTCAGTACCAGTGTTCGATCAATTTTTACTTTATCAAAATCAAAACGCGATAAATAAGCCAGTGATGAATAGCCAGTACCAAAATCGTCTAATGCTACGGCAATGCCTAATTGATGTAATTGATCGATGACTTTCGCAACATCGGCTTCATTTTGCACCAATAACTCTTCAGTGATCTCAATTTCAATTTGAGAGAATGACAGTGAGCTCTCTTCAATATGTGTTTTAATCGTTTGGACAAAATTTTTCTTTAAGACAGTATCTGGTGAGATATTTATCGATAATCTAATGTTCTCATTCACTTTCGCAAATCGTTCGCCAGCACGTAATGCTTTGTCAAAAACCCAATAATCTAAATCAGGCATTAACCCTAATTGATTAAAGGCGGCTAAAAACGTCGGCGGTAAAATCTTTCCATCCTTATCATGATAACGAATAAGTGTTTCAAAACTAATGATCTTATTCGTATTCACATCAACCTGAGGTTGAAAATAGAGTAAAAACTCCCCTTCAGCTTGTAGCCGTTCGATCTCTTTTTGTGCTTTTAAATTTCGATGTAAAGACGGTATAAAACTGGTTAAACGTGTTTTAACTTCAATCTCATCACTGGTAAATAAGCGATTGGAGAAGACATCGGACACACCAATACCAAGGTTACGCTTATCCATTAGTTTAAAGAATGGGTAATAGATCGCGACACCAATTAGGATGATAACAGCCTGTAATATTGCGCCAGAAATAGCCCCTCCTGTTGCAACATAGCCGCTTAATAAAGGCGGCATTAACCAGCTTTGGATTTCACTTAATGGTGGCACAATTCCCCAATACATCGATCCATAAGCCACCACAAAACCAATTGCAGGTGCAATCAGAAAAGGAATAATCATGATTGGATTAAATATAACAGGCACACCATAGAGCACCGGCTCATTGACGTTAAAAAGACACAAGATAAGGGACGCTTTTGCTAATACTTTATAGCCTTCACTTTTTGCAAATAACAGCATACAAATAACTAAGCTCAATAAGTTGCCGCTACCACCAATACCCGTAAAGAAATCATAAAAATTGGTGCTGATAATATTAAGATCTGCACCAAAATTATGCCATGCTGAAATATTCACCATAGTGATATCGTAAAGTTCAGCTTTGTACATATGAAGTACATTATGGCCATTGATCCCTACGGACCAAAACGCCCCGCGCAATAACTCATAAATAAGGCCATCAACAAAAGAAGTAGGATCAAGCGAGGGTAATAATGAAGATGAAATGCTTACCGAATTAACAGCAAAGTAAATAAGCTGACTGGATGTTATCAATGCACCAATGGAGACTATCGCACCTAGTAGCATGTTTGCTGAGCTGTCGATGACGGAGTCGCGATCACTGCCTCTAAAAACACGAAATTTCTTTAATCGAGAAATCAGTCCACAAGTAATATATGCCGTTAATAACGACAACGGAAAACTATTAGGTAATGGCATAATTTGCGATAAAAAGCCCCATTGGTAGGACACAACAAAATACACAGTTAATGCACTGGCTATTGAGACCCCTTTAGGGATACGTTTTACAGAAGAGAGGTATGTAACAAGATAAAAGTTGATCAATATAGGAAACATCAAACCCGTTGATTCACCTACATACCTTATCGTGCCAGTTAATGAGTCATAGCCGTAGTGCTCACAGAATACCGCTATAAGTTCACAGAACGTCGAGATTAATGCCAGCGGTAAGGCCATGATAAAGACATTCGAAACAGCAACAAGATATTTATTCGACGAGAGCTCTGACATTACTCTGTAAACAGTCATAACTATTTTCTTATTTAATTATGATAAATACTATCAGCTCGATGCTGCCTGTATTTCACTACTCAATACCAACATTCGTGTTGATAACATCAACTAATCATCACGAACAACGCTAACTAATTATTTTATTTCAATAAATTATACTATCAATCATATCAGTTTATTATACATGAAAATTTATAAAATACTGTGCTACCTATCACTTCACACAAAACATGTAAGAGATTGTTAATAAAGTATACTTCGAACACTATTTAAAGCTGCATATCAAAGAAATAAGAGATAAATACCGTTATGTAACCACAGGAGTAATAATTAAAATGTGACATGTTTTAAACGTATTCTCGTTAATAGGGCATGGGTAAAATCATACACTGCCTTTTCCCATACTTATACACAGAAACAGTGGATAACTTTACTAACGCTGTGAAAAAACACACTTTTCGTATGTTTTTCATACAGGTGGGATTTTTAAATAATCAGTAAGTTACGATAGTAAGTCAAAATTATCATGTAATTCTCATTATGATTATTTTTTAGTTAAATAGTGGATAACTTGATTCTCACTACCACGCCATACCAAAGCAGGATCTCGTTGAGATTCTTCGTATTTTCCATCAACAAGAACATCGATAAGATCAACAATTTGCTGTTGCTGCTCAGTTAACTCAGCGAACGTGTACCCCGTCCATAACCAAATATCTTTACCAATACATTCACTACGGACACGTTTTACCAACTTTAAAATATCAGGCACGTTGTTTGGGTGTAATGGATCACCTCCAGATAAAGACAAACCACGGCGTTTAATTCTAGTATCGTTCAAATCATTAATGATCTGATCTTCCATCTCTTGGCTAAAAAAGTGCCCTGCATCTAGTCGCCATGTACTCTGGTTATAACAACCTCGACACTGATGAATACAGCCAGAAACAAATAAACTTGCACGAGTGCCCGGTCCATTAACAATATCGACAGGGTAATAGTTGTGATAATTCATATTGGTCACCTACACTCTCTAGTAATTTATTAAATAATAATCTTAAAAAGAAAAAGTGCCCTCTCAGGCACTTTTATCTTGTTACACTATGCACTCAAATAGAAATTACATGTGTTTAACACGACGCTTCACTTCTTCTTGTTTACCGAAGTTAAACGGGCGTGCGTCAGGGCTACCTAAGTAACCGCATACACGGCGTGTTACTGATACCTTAGATGGCTCGTGGTTACCACACTTAGGACATGTAAAGCCTTTACTTGTACAGTCAAACTCACCCGTAAAACCACACTCATAACACTCATCAATGGGTGTATTAGTACCGTAATAAGGAACACGCGAATAGCTGTAATCCCATACATCTTCTAGTGCTTCAAGGTTATGCTGAATATTTGGGTATTCACCGTAACAGATGAAGCCACCATTCGCGATATCAGGGTAAGCCATCTCAAAGTCAATTTTATCGTATGGGTTTACTTTCTTTTCAACATCTAGGTGGAAGCTATTTGTGTAGTAGCCTTTGTCCGTCACACCTGCAACAACACCAAATTCTTTAGTATCGATTGCACAAAAACGACTACATAGGTTTTCACTTGGCGTACTGTATAAGCTAAAGCCATACCCCGTTTCTTTCTTCCATGCATCTGTTGCATCGCGTAAACGCTGAACAATGGCAACCGCTTTTTGGCGAAGCTCTTCACTGTCGTATACATGCGTATCATTGCCATATAGTGCATTCACTGTTTCATGAATACCAATATAGCCAAGCGAAATTGAAGCACGACCATTTTTGAAGATTTCTGATACGTCATCATCTTCTTTAAGGCGTACACCACATGCTCCTTCCATATATAAAATAGGGGCTACACGTGCTTTCACTCCATCAAGACGGGAGATACGTGCATCAAGTGCACGACGAGATAAGGCCAAACGCTCATCTAATAAAGTAAAGAAACGCGCTTCATCCCCTTTTGCTTCTAATGCAATACGTGGAAGGTTAATACTTACAACACCAAGGTTATTGCGGCCTTCGTGGATCAACTCACCATTTTCTTCATACGGACCAAGGAAACTACGACAACCCATCGGCGTTTTGAATGAACCCGTTACTTCAACTAACTTGTCATAGTTCAAAATGTCTGGGTACATGCGCTTAGAAGCACACTCTAACGCCAATTGCTTAATATCGTAGTTCGCGTCATCTTGTTTATGGTTTAAGCCATCTTTAATGGCAAACACAAGCTTAGGGAATACTGCCGTCTTATGATTTTTACCCAAACCTGAAATACGGTTCTTCAAAATAGATTGTTGAATTAAGCGTGATTCCCACGACGTACCTAAACCAAAACCGAAAGTAACAAACGGTGTTTGCCCATTTGCGGTATGTAATGTGTTTACTTCATATTCTAGTGATTGGAATGCGTCATAACATTCTTTTTCAGTACGCGCATTAGCAAAAGCAACTGGGTCTTCAATGCCCCACTCTTTTGCTACTTCTAAATGCTTTTTATAACTAACAGTAACATAAGGTGCTAATACTTCATCAATACGGTTGATGGTTGTTCCACCGTAGATGTGGCTTGCTACTTGTGCAATGATCTGAGCTGTAACTGCTGTTGCGGTAGAAATAGATTTAGGAGTATCAATCTCTGCGTTACCCATTTTAAAACCATGGGTCAACATGCCGTTTAAATCAATCAGCATACAGTTAAACATAGGGAAGAAAGGAGAATAATCCAGATCATGGAAGTGAATATCACCACACTCATGTGCTTTAACAATGTCACGCGGCAACAAATGTTGAGTCGCGTAGTGTTTAGCAACAATACCAGCCAATAAATCACGCTGCGTTGGGATCACTTTACTGTCTTTATTCGCGTTCTCATTAAGTAAAGATGCATTGCTTTGCTCAATCAAACCACGAATTTCATTATTTAGGCGGCTTTTCTTTTCACGTGCAACATCGCGATCATGGCGATATTCAATATAGGCACGGGCAACTGTTTTGTGAGGACCAATCATCAATTGATTCTCTACAGCGTCCTGGATAGCGTGAATATCTACTTCTTCAGCATGCTGGAATTGAGCTAATGTCGCTTCAGCAACAGACATTGCATCCACTTCACTCATATTCATGTCATTGATTGACTGAGCTGCACCCATTACCGCTTCTTTAATGCGTTGCATTTCGAAAGGTACACGGCAGCCATCACGCTTAATCACAACAAGTTTCACACTAGGCTCCTAAATATACAATATTCATTACAGTGTCACGTAAACACAAAATATAGGTACTCGGTATACACGCAACAACAAGATGTGGGTATTAGGCGAGATTTTCAAAAAACAAACATTGATCCAAATCAATTTGTTTTAAAGAGAGATTACGATACGAACGATGCATCTGATGCGTCACAAAATTCTTTATAAAAGCAAATTTACATATACGCTTGTCAATAAAATTATTTGGTATTTAAGTAAAAATAATGAGAAAAAATTCTTGATTTTTTGCTGAATGAAGTAGACTGATTAAACACTTTTACTAGGCTGATTTGAATATTTAATGGATGGCTTAACACTTACACAGCGTATCAATAAAGTAACCTATAAAAACCTTCGTATTGGTTTTTTATGGTCATCTAAGATATCTCTGATGATCTTATCTTTAATGTTAGTCACATTATGGCTCAATCATTTCACTAATGACTCTGATATATCATTTTTGTTAACAGCCCAGTTTACTTGGCAAATGATACTTTCTGGTTTCGGGATCATTTATTTTAATCGCAGCACTGAACCTGCAAATTATCGCTTAGTGAGTGCCTTTTATAGCTTCACCTATGGTTTGAGTTGGGGAGCAACTATCTTAATCTTAGGCCTGTATGCACAATTCACTTTACTCTCTGAAGTATTAGCCAACCTGACAACTATGGTGGCATTACTTGGATTTTATACCTACCGAAATGCCTTATATTTAGCGATTACACCAATACTTGCTTTGAGTACTTGGATAACAATCAAAGATGAGCACTTAACATTACTGTTTTCGTTTGAAAAGTTTATGATCACTCTCATCATCATTGAATCTGGACGCCGTGTGCTATATCGCTGGTTCAGTAATCGTATTCAACAAGAACATGAGAATAAACGTTTACTAAAAGAGTTAAATCAACTCGCTTCTCGTGACCAATTAACCCAAATTAAAAATCGCCGTTTTTTCCAAATAGAACTTGAGAAGCAAATTAAAAATAGCCAACGCTTACATATCCCTTTGTCTCTAATTTTAATTGATATTGATCACTTTAAAGCATTTAACGACAGTCAAGGCCATATTGCGGGGGATGAGTGTTTAAAATTAGTTGCAAAAGTGATTGATGCAAGCTTGCTTCGTGGCACAGATAGTGTTTCTCGTTTCGGTGGAGAAGAATTTGCGGTTTTGTTACCAAATACCAACCTTGATGGCGCTATTTTAGTCGCCCAACGTATTCAGGAAAACTTAACTAAAGTAGCGATTGATCATCCCGCCTCACAAACCAGTCATATCGTGACAATCAGCCAAGGTATAACGACTTATGAGGAAAGCCAACGTTCAACGCAATTTATAGAAAAAGCAGATCACAATTTATATGATGCAAAAAAATCAGGACGAAATTGTTATATCGCTGCTTAGTAAATACCGCACTTTGAGCTATGTATAATAACCATCTGTGGCTGTTTTGGTCATATTGCGTCAACGGCTTGCCGACATTTAGATACTCGTATCGACATTACACTTTTATAGTGTTCTGCTTGCGCTTTGATATACACAGCGCAGCCAGCACGATCATGAGATATCCATGCCTTTTCTGGCTCAAGCGCTACCTTTTTCCCTTCAGGAAAGACATAGTTCAAAATAACATTGCCATTAGGTTGAATCGCAAAACTATAAAATCGATCTAAATGCTCTAAATAGCCTACTGTTAAAAATAATACAGGTAGAAAAGAGCACTTAAACACAATGCTTTTAACGGTTAATGACTTAAATTTCATGTATGCTTCTACACGCAGCACAACATAGACCAATACAATAGATAAAGCAGCAAACCACGCAAGGATCTTAAATTTCCCCCACGAAACTTCGGGTTCAAGCAGTAGTATTTCCACCTTAGATTCCTTTCTAAAACAAAGCTGACAGTAAGATGCCACAAAAGTTATAACTCATGATTTTTGTTTGAGATAACACACTGCATACGATATTAAGAATAGCTTTCAAGTGGTGTGATAACTCACTCCAGAAAACTATGTTTACCAAGAATAGTGAAACTGAATTTTCATCATAAATATTATAATAAGGCTAAAAAGTTAACCTAAAATAAGGAGAACAAAATCCCGTATTTATTCTTTTTTGCGATTCAATTCATACTCGCTAATATTTGTCATGCACACTCATTAACGTTAATGACGTGGAATTTTCAATGGCTAGCGGATCATCCCAAAAACGACATACAACGAACAGCAAAAGACTACCAAATATTAAAGCAAATCTTTCTTACTCACCAACCCGATATTCTCGCCTTTCAAGAAGTCGATAGTGCCTCAAGCCTTCATCGCATTGTTCCTAAAGACCGCTATCAAATATACATATCATCAAGAGTCAAAAACAAAGACGACGTTTTTAATGGGATCAACCAATTCACTGGTTTTGCCGTTAAAAAACACCTTACCGTTAAAGAACACCCAGATATAACCACGTTGAGCTCTCCCGCTATAGCATTAGGAAACAAGCCGTATTACCCACAAAAGTTACGTTATGGTTCAGCAATTAAAGTCAATCTTAATCAGCATGATATTATCGTTGTGAATGTACATTTAAAATCAGGTTGCTTTACTCCTAAACAGCTAAAGAACAACCGTAAAAAATCCTGTCGCACACTGAATTTACAACGAACATTAATCCAACAATGGATAGAACAGCAAGAAGTGAAAAGGCAGCCTTTTATCTTAGTTGGCGATTTTAATCATCGTATATCTCTTAATACAACAAATAACAAAACTTACTTTTTCTCCAATAATAATCAGCAAGGTTCTTTAAAATGGCTTACTCATAATGTTAAAGGTAACTGTTTAACAAAAAGAAGAAAGAAGAATAAAACCTATTATCGTCGTTATAAAGAATTAATTGACCATGGTTTTAGTAGTGAACATTTTACTATCTCATCTATCCAGCAGGTACCTTATTCCTTCGAGCAAGTATCAACTTACCAATTGAGTGATCACTGTCCAGTTATCTTTAGCCTCAGTTTTACACCGTTTATTTCTTCATGACTTATTAAGTTGTAAACTACAGTCAAAGAAAAGCCCACTTACCGACACCCTACGAGAAAGTGTTAAATAAGTGGGTATTGTTCATCAAATTTTATTCTGTCGCGTAATTGGAGCCATTGTAGTAACGTACATCAGGCACAATATTATGTTTATTCAACAAGCGGTACATTGTTGCTCTTGAAACACCAAGATCTTTTGCAGCTGATGCTACTTGACCACGGTGAGTTTCTAATACAGCAACCAGTACGTCTTTTTCTGCCTCATCTTTAATATTACGTAAACTTTGCTTCATATTAATTTTCTTAGGTAAGTCGAAGTGTTCAACACCCACTTCATTACCATCTGTTAATAACGAAACGCGTTTAACTTGATTTATTAGCTCTCGTACATTACCCGGCCAGTTATAACGGAGAAGTAACTGCTTTGCTTCTTCATTATACTGAGTTGCAATGGTGTTATATTCGCTTGAATACTTATGTAAGAAATATTCAGCTAAAGCAATAATATCAGCACCTCTTTCACGTAACGTTGGTACTGAAATATGGAAAACATTAAGTCGGTAAAATAACTCTTTACTGAATGTTTCATTCGCAATTGCTTGTTCTAAATTAGCACTAGAGCAGGCAATAACACGAACATCACACTCTCTGGTATCTTCTAAAGAGTCATTAGTCGGTTTTTGTAAATAAGCGAGAAGCTTCTGTTGCAAGTTTTTAGACAGTTCTTCAATACCATTAAGTAAAACCGTACCCGCTTTTATCGTGTTTTCAGATACATGTTCACCGTCTGAATTTAAAAAGGCTATTTGCTCATCATCGTCCATAACTGATGCGCAATTGATCATAGTAAAACTGTCATTTCTTCGTTTACTTAAATTATGGATAGAATTCGCAATAAGATCTTTTCCGGTTCCTTGCTCACCGCTAATAAAAATATTAACGTCTGTCATTGCAACACGCCGAACCATATCTCTCAAATGCTTAATTGATTTAGATTCACCAAATAAACCGACATCTTGCTGAGCATCTGTCCAAGAATTAGATTCAATTTCTAACATGCCTAATTGATGGCCGACAGTTTCCAATAGATGCGTCGATGGAATGGGAATTGAAAAATAATCAACACAATAATTATTTATAAATTGACAAATAGCATCCATACCAAGCTGTTCTTTCTTAATTACAGCAATCCATTTTACTTGCTTGGTTTTATTTGCCCTTAAAGAAATGCTATTTAAACTAAAATCATTATTACTTAGATCGACAATACAAATGCAAGGACTATATTCTTCCAAGATGGCGTCAGCAGTACGAAGGTCATAACAACAATGTGTTTTCCATCCAGTTTGTTCTAATAACGCAATCCAAGGTTCATAAGTACAGCCAATAGCAACGAGTTTAGCTTTGAACGTTTTCTTATCACACTGTGCTAGCATTGAAGCCACCTTTATAATATCGTTGATTCCCCTCTTTTTTATAATATAGGCAACAAATGAATAATATGCCTCGTATTAATACCGCTAAATAAATAAAATATATACTATTTATTTTGCATACCAAAATGCAAAAAATACATTATTATATCTAATTCATCATCTTATTTATTAATTATAACTGTTTTTATGATGTTATATTTTTATCTAATTCTTTTTTTGACAAATAAATACAAGAGATAAATCCATTTTAAATATCTAATTAATTATGTTGTATTGTATAACTATATTTACATTCTTATTATAATAAGAAATTAAACAGCCATGACGGCAACCACATAAATTTCATTTTTGTTGTATCAGGCTCACCAGATCCATAAACATTAACTGGGTTATTTTGACTATCTATTGCCTCTTCATTCCCTACGATTTGGTATCCATTCTTTGCTCGTGAACGAATACTCTCCTCAATTTCAGCGACAAGCTGATCGTTGCCACGACAAAAAAGTCCCATTTCAGTATTATAGTGATTAGAACGGTTATCAATATTGTACGTCCCCACCATCACTTCATTTTGAGCATCACCATTGCGTTTATAAATTTGTGTTTTTGAATGCATTCCCCACCTTGCATTTTCCACCGCTTTACTCACTGTTGCAGTTTCATTTAGCCATTCGCCAGCATGGAGATAGATATGCATTCCCTTAGCTTGCCAATCATAAACATGACTATAGAGTTGTGCCGCTACATAAGTGGCATCGGTTGAGGATAAAGAATTGGTGTATAACGTCATATCGATATTTTTATCGAGTAATATTTGCATTAAATGCTCTGATTTTCGATTATTCAGTAAATAAGGAGAGGCCAATATTAAACTGTTATCGACTGTCATCACTTTATCGAAAATAGTTTTACGTAAAAAACGATAATTATCACTATACGGATCTTTAAATCGCGTCCAGAACGATCCTCCTGGTGCGTCTGAAGTAAATGTCGTTTCAGGACATAAATACGTCTTTTTCTCCATTAAAATCGGTCTTGCGATGGCTTCTATTCTTGCTCTTGTCGCCTCTTCAATTTCTGTGTGAGCAAGAAAGGCTTGAACGGCTTCCTGTTTACGCTCGTATTTTTGCAATTCAATACGATTGTTAGGTACTTCAGGAGAGTGATAACGTTCACTGATATCATGTTCAAAAAACGCATTAAAAGAATCTTGCATCGCTTTAACAATAGACCCTGATACATGCAGATCGCGATCAAGAAAGTTATATTGTTCTGAAAGATCAAAATAATCATTTTCGATATTTCGTCCACCCGTTACCGCTTCTTTACCATCAACCACCAACAATTTACGATGATTACGAAAGTTTATCGTAGAAATATAATACAGCGGTGCGGCATTATAATAACGAACATCAATACCATGATCTTTCAAACCATCGGCGTAGTATTCATCAAACTCAAATACGGTGGCAGACTTATCAATTAATACCCGTACTTTTACTCCTCGCTTTGCTGCTGACACTAATTCTTGCACGATTATTTTCCCACTCATATCGGGCGAGAAAATAAAGTATTCCACCTCTATCGTTTTATGAGCACGTCGGATCATATCAATACGGGTTTGTAATGCTGCAATACCGCTATTAAGTACTGTTATGTCATTGCGCCCTACACCGCTATCCGGCTGATAAATATCAACTTGATGAAACGGGTAAGGATTCGATGACGAAAGATCATGATAGCTCTCAAAATCTTCATCCCAATAAACCCAATTACACCCAGAGAGTAGTAATGATAATGACACAGTGGTTGCAATAGAACGGTAAGTAAACAACACAGGCTCCTTGTGCTATATAAATAATATTTCATCTTGCATGACAACCTAATAAAACCCCATAAAATTGTAATAATCAGTAGGATAAAACAAGATCTCTGTTCTATTTTGATTTATTCTTACAATCAATCGACATAACTACCAAGGTAATACACCCATGTCTACGCCATTAGATGCAACAGCAATTGAAACAATCCAAGGTTTTGATGCCGAAAAGCGTTACAAGCATTTAGTTAAAGAAGTTGTCGCTAACCGTGAAATTTGGATCCTTATCGATGAACACGGTTGTGTAATGCTTAATACCGACGATGAAGACTGTGTACCAGTATGGCCAAATAAAGAGTTTGCAGAAGCATGGGCAACTGGTGAGTGGGATAATTGTAAAGCAGAAGCTATTTCATTAAACAAATGGCATAGCCGTTGGACACATGGCCTTGAAGATGACGAACTGGCAATCGTTGTATTTCCAATTCAAGATCAAGAGGGTTTAGTGATCTACCCTGACGAGTTAGATTACGAGCTAAAGAACCAAGCAAAAAAACAGCGTTAATCGCTGGACGAACTTACAATACTAAGGTCAGAGTTATTCTGGCCTTTTTTATAGGAGAAAAACGTAAATGGACGCACTACTTCAAACCATTAAACAAAATCCAACCATCGTTGAATTTGCACACGTTATGGCAGTGATCACTGAACATTACGATTACCAAGCCACCACATTTTACAATGGTTTAAAAGACGATACGTTAAAGAATGATGCAGGAACAAATGAAGGTTCATGTAAGATTTTTGCTTTTGCGCAATTAAATCAACTATCAGAACAAGAAACGCTAGCTTGTTTTGGTCAATATTACCGTCAAGATGTGTTAGAACATCCTGAAAACAACGACCACCAAAATATTCGTCATTTTATTAAATACGGTTGGTCTGGCATTCAGTTTGATACATTCCCGTTAACAGCTAAAGCTTAATCACAAACAAGCCATCACGATAATTACTCTCTATCAACTTAGAACAATACGATGATGGCTTGCTTAATATAATAATTGAAAAATTAACTTAACGGCTTATTACAATGACTACATTTCTGCGGCGGCTTCATAAAAAATGGTGAGCGAGTTGCCTGCCCACAGCTATCACAAAACTTGGTAGAACGAATAGTCAACAATGTTAATGGCACCAATAACACTAGAATCGCAACTAACCATACCGTTGGTGGTTGCATATAAATAATGAACCCGCCAATCACGACGTTACTAAACACGGTATAAATTGGCCATAATTTACGCTTTTTTGCTACATCCTTACCGCGTTGAAATATCATTACACTACCCACAACCAGTGCAACCCAAATAACGATAAAGCCAATTAATAGATTTTCCTGCATTACTTACTATCCCTACGATTAAACACTATAAAATTTCACATTGAACAAACTTCAAACAACAAAAGTAACTTATCCCCCTCATTGAAAGCATAATTAACCTCTCAATAAGTATGGTTTTATGACCCTTCTCACAATGTTGGATTATCGTTAAAAAAAATAAACATTTTTATTACCACTTTTCAAAATAAAGTATTATCTTTAGCGCCAGAACAGGACGTTCAGGAATAAATCACAGACTTAGCTGCCATTTGCTAGTGCGCTGTGCTAAAGGAGTAAAAAATGGTTGTTCACACTGTCGCTCGTACTCATCGTCTACTACCTTCTGCGGTTAGCAATGACACAATTGCTGATGCGATGTTTCAACATTCAAAAAATAGTCATAATTTTAAGCTCATTAATAAAACGAGTGTATTATTCAATTCACCGCATTCTATCAAAGAGCTACAGCAAATTCCTAGCTGGCGTCAGCATAATATTACACAGCCTTATAATCAGTTAGAGAAGTTATACCAGCACGCGTACCCAGCTCAACAAGAGCTAAATATGCTATTAGAATCCGCCGCACTCGCTAGCCATTCTCAGGCTTTTTTACCTGGAATTAAAAACCAAAAACGTGCTGAGAAGAAAATAGCCACAGAGTTACTCGGTAACGTAAATAAGCTAACCGATGTTGTACGAGGAAGTGTTGTCGCAACAAACATTAGCGATTTAGTGAAAGCTTATTACTACCTAGCTCAATATAGCGATATTGTTAGAGTGAAGAACCGTTTTGATTCCCCTGCAGTATCTGGCTATCGCGATATCAAAGTGTTAATTCGGTTAAGCAATAGTGGGCTTATCGCTGAAATTCAACTACACCTTGAAGCCATTGCAGAAATTAAAAATGGTGAAGAGCATGATATCTATGAAGCCATTCAAAACATCGAGCGTATTTCGATAATTAAACGTCGAGCGCTAGATGATATTGAAAAAATGCAAATCAAACGCTTACAGGAAAAATCCCAGGCACTATATGCAAAAGCGTGGCAAGCTTATACTCAGCATTTCAATCTAGCCAGCTAATAAAACAACATACAACAATGTGATCAGAACCGCATTTTTATGCGGTTTTTTTATCGTTTTATGAATATTGACACAGAGTTTACCTCCCATTCAGGCTATATTGCTAACATCAGATCAGAAAGTAAAACCAAGCGCCGACAAACTACACAACACTTTTAAATACTCTTTTTGTGTGTTTGATATTGAAGGACAATATCGTTGGGAGTTGCTTAATGGATGTAAAATCTGTTCTACGTACAAGCTTTATTCTGTTCTGTATGCTTAGCCGTTCTGTGGTTGCAGCACCCGCTGTTGCGCCTGCATACACAATCTCTGACCAACCATCACCAACCCGTTTATCTCAAGCAAGCCGGAAGTCATTTCAACGTGATTTAAGTGGTTTATATAGCATTCAATCTTGGAAAAATAATAACATTGCACAACCGTATGATGACTTTACTACCTTGTACCAAGCATCAACTCAAGCACAAGTTGAATTAGCACATCTTATGCGTAGCATTAGCCTAGTTTCATCAACTGAAGCATTAGTTCCTGCCGTTAAGTCAATGGCACGCGCACAACATAAAATTGAAACAGAGCTCAATGGTCAACCCAATAAAATTACAGATATCGCGCGTGCTTCTCTCGTTGCTAACGATGTTTCATCGTTAGTGCAATCTTTTGAACTACTAAGCAAAGAAGCGACCATTGTAGGTGTTAAAAACCGCTTTAAAAAACCAACAGCTTCTGGTTACCGTGATTTGAATGTATTAGTTGAACTGCCACAAAGTAAAATCATTGCCGAAGTACAACTTCACTTAAAAGATATTTCTGATGTGAAAAATGGTAAAGAGCATGATATTTACGAACAAATTCAGAAAATTGAACGTTTAGCTCTGCATCAAAAACGCCCCCTGACAGAGTTTGAAGAGAAAAAAATTAAAAAACTACGTCAAGAGTCATTACATTTATACCAAGCCGCTTGGCAGCAATACTTACAACCTAACAGCATTGCCGTCTAACTCACTTTCTATTCACTTCAACGCCCTACTCACTAGGGCGTTTTTGTATTTATCACTTGAATCGCAGATTTTTAATCATTCAAAAGCGCTACCTTTAAAAACAAACAGCAACACATAACTCTATGTGTGTAATTTGTCATTGGCTAACCGATAACAATAAGTAAAGCCCATCACGATAGTTCGTAATGGGCTTATTGTATATTTATTAGAAATAAAGCATTAAGAATTTGAATTTATAATATTTTTAAGCAATACCTATAAAAACCTATTGTTTAAACGCAGGTAGACTTATGACTATCAAAAAGACAATTACACTTCTTATCACTCACTTACTTGCCGGTGCATTCGGTGTTGCCCTAGGGATCTATTTACTGCCTATTTTGACTGCGCCAACGGCACCAACACAATCTGAAGTCTCTCGCATTTCGAAGCAAGCCCAGTATTCTGGTGAGTTCACAAAAGGATTAGCTGGTAGCGACTTTCTCCATTGGGGCGAAGGTAAAGTTTCAATCTCACCAACAAAAATAACCTTAATGGGAAAACTCGCACCAGGGCCTGATTATAAACTATACCTATCACCTAAATTTGTAGAAACCGAAACAGAATTTAACCAAGAAAAAGCCAATATGGTGTTGGTAGGAAACGTGAAAACCTTTGATAATTTCGTTGTTAATGTGCCTCAGAACATTAATATCACTGAATACGATACAGTGATCGTGTGGTGTGAATCTTTTGGTCAATTTATTACTTCAGCTAAATACCAATAAGATTGAACACAGCTACACTTTAGACGCGAATGTAGTGGTACATTAAATTTGGCCACCTACTCAGAGGTGATATCATCACCTCTTAACATGGATAGGTGACATCATGACAAAACGAACAAGACGATTATTTAGTGCTGAATTTAAATTAGAGGCAGCA